>SVNR01000015.1 GCA_015066815.1 Ruminococcus sp. | reverse complement strand
TCATTATCGTTCAGCACATCCTGAGTTAAATCCATATGGAAGTTAACGCCAATACAGCCGTTCAAGCTTACACTATAACCTGCAAGGTGTGCTCCGATACCATTATAAATAACATCACAAAGATCACAGTATCCATCATTATCTTTATCTGTATGGATATTCTCATTCTCATTGCTATATCCGGCTGGTGTTGTTCCATCACACTTGAATACAGAATATACTATACCATGTTCGCTATCAAGCACAGGATATGTATCTGTTAACAATTTCTGATACCAAGTCACATTTTCGCTTGAAGAACCGTTCAAGAGATATGCAACCTCACCGCTTGCAAAAGCTTCTTTTGTTTTTGATTCTGCTACTTTATCTGACAACGTTTCTGATGCATAATAGTAAGAATTGATAATTGTTCCGTTGTTTATACCTGTAAATGCATAATGTTCCGTTCCATTTTCATATTTACAATCATAATTGATACAATTTTCAATAATACCACCACTTTTATTAGACCAGACAAAACCACAAACAGCTTTTAAAGCACTATGTCTTCTTGTCATCGTATTTGAAACAGAAGCACAGTTACGAATAGTTCCTGTATTCACACCAACTACCGCACCGATTGCATCGTATTTACCATGCTGAATATTAGATTCTGTTACCATACAGTTTTCAACTGTACCATTGTTTGTGTAAACGATCACTGCAGAGATTGCACCACTTCCCTCATGATTAAATATATCTGCATTTTTAAAAGTCAAATTCTTAACTACACCCGATTTTTCAAGGGTTCTTATAAAACCGTGTTTTTCTCCATCATTAATGCCTGCATTCTTGCACAGACCTGTAATAGTATATCCGTCACCGTCAAATATACCTGTATAGCTATTCATCTGTGTCCACTTCATACCGGTCATATCGATATCCGCTATCAGAACGGCATCTATATCGTTAAAGCCATTGTTCACTGCGTATGCAAAACCGAGAAACTCGTATGGGGTAGAAATCTGATATACGCCATTTTCTTCCGCTTCAGGCATCTGATAACTTTTACAGTATTGGCATACGCCTTCAACATATGTATGATTGTAATATATGTCTTCAACGCAGCTACAAACGGTATTGTTCAGTGTTCTGAATACAGGATAAGGATCCTTTGTCAGGCTTTGTCCCCAGATAAGATTACCCTCACCGGTTTCAGCATTCAGATGCCAGCAAATCTCACCGCTATTGAATACCTCTTTATTTACTCCTGTTCTGTTAGCAGTGATCTTTTCTGCAACTGCATAATTACTTGTTAGTATATCCTCGTCTGTATAACAATTCTTAACATAACCCGGTCTATCCGACTTGTTGCCATCTGCCCGGGCATCACCTGTCACATAACCATAACGAGCACCTGTTATTTTTGAGTTCACTACATAGCAGTTTTCAACTGTGCCTTCATATACACAGCCTGCAACACCTCCTGCAACGCGATCTCCGGTTTGAATTTTTGCACCATCTACATAACAATTTGAAACCTTGCCTTTTTTTATCAACTGCCCTACGATTGCGCCTACACGCACATCTTTTCCGCCACTTTCAAAGGTAAAATTCTTCATACCGAGATTTTTAATCGTTCCGCTTACTGTACCAAACAGTCCGGCAGAAGCATCGATAGCGGTTGAACTTTTTACTGTCAGGTTACTGATAGTATGACCATTACCGTCAAATATGCCTGTATATCCGTCATCATCGCCGTATTTTTTGTAATACAAACCCGTTTCACAAATCGCTGTCCATGATATGTCCTTCATATCAATATCAGCCGTCAGAACAGCGTTTGCTGATTTGTCATCATTGTTTACAATATCTGAAAACCACCACAAATCAGAAGCATTTTCTATCTGATACACTCCATTTATCTGCTCCGGTTTTTCCATTGTAACATATGTGGGAATCGCTTTTTGCAGCACACTACCACATTTGATACACATAACAGGAGTGTATGGGTTACAATCATCCGCATCGGAAATGTGGGTATTATCGTATATGGCATAGAGATTAGTTGTTCTGTCAACAGTGATTTTACTGCCCGCGGTATATGAGGCTGTAGTTGCATTAGCATCAGTTGACCAGCCAAGTTGTTTGCACTTGGTGGGATGAGTCATCGTCTGAGAAGGGATAGTAAAAGTGTGTTTCTGTGCCACAATATCCACACTTCCTGCATTTATGTAATGCTCTTCTGTAAGAGGTTCAATTGATCCGTCTCCACCGTTCGGAAGAAAGTTTACCTTGACGTTTCCAAAATACACCCCACGAAAAACCTTAGGTTCAACAAAAGAATAGAAAGCAGGATATATACCTCTCGCAGGAATATCATCCTCTCTGTAACCAACGAACTCCATAGTTTCACCATACCACATAGCTTCTCTTCCTTTATATTCAGGCTCTTTCGACACCTGTTGATTAGGAAAAACATACATTACATCTGTTGATCTGTTACAGCGATTATTATACCAATCTATATAATAGAAAGAAGAAGAGGCGCTGTCCGTGAAGTACGGACAGTGCATATAGATTTCCTGATCTCCTGTACCAGCGTTAAGATTAATTTCTGAGCGTCGATAATTGGCGACTACAGTCCAGTTTACGCCATCAATATAGTTTTTATCATCAAAATATATTCCTTCAATAAAAGGGCGCATACGAGAATCTCTTGTTACATAAGTATAGATATAACGACCTCGCGCACCATTGTTAAGGTCTACAATACCGTCTCCACAGTGATTTGGCTCTGCATCAGTACCAAGCAGATTATACTGTACATTATCAACCGGTTTCCCAAATTCTTCAGCCCTTCTATAAATAGGTCCGTCATCCGGCCTGTCATTATCATTCACATAGAAAGTAACTCCTGTAATTGCCTTGGAAGGATCCTTGGTTGTCTTGTACCCCATGTACACATACTGTCCTCCTGCGTCTTTATTCAGGTCATAATCAATGACCGTATAACCTGCATCTGTCAAAGTTTTTTTAGCTTTTTTTTCTCTTACTGCATCGGCTACTGCAATACTTTCGATAAATACATCTTGTCTCGCTTGTACTTTTAGTGTTCTCACATCCATTGACATAAATACACACAGAAACAGCGAAGCCAGTATCGTCAACGCTTTTTTTAACATGTTTTTCATAAATTTCCCCCTGTTATTAAAATCCATAATGCATGCTAAAAACAATAATTTGGGAACAAAACCATATTCAATATTTTTTATCATAGCTCTGCATTATTTTCTCTCCCACATACCCACAGAACTCTTCAAACACATAACTGCCTTTTCCTCTGTAATCCATCGCCATTACTTCGTCAAGCAAACTCTTTCTGACATCCCCGGGCACCTCATACAGCCTCATAACAGCATCCAACGAGCTCGTCACTCTCTGCTCAAAGGTAACACTCTCTGTATTCTCCGTCATAAGCATAGAGCATTCAATCCCCGACGCCACATTTTCCGCCAGAACATAATCGGTTTGTGTCCAGCCTCTGCAATACTTGCCAAACGTAGTCTCTGCTCTTTTCGTATCATACTTACGTATAATCTCAAGCGACATCGAATGAGTATAAACAGCCACTATCAGATCCTTTATATTTGGATTTTCCTCACACACCGAAGCAATCATCAAAAGCTCGAACAGATCGCCAAAAGCAGATCCTGTTCCTGTTCCTGTTCCTCTGATTTCCACTGAAACTCAAACAGCTCACTTACAAGCTCCGCAAGGATATGTTCCTTGGTAGGAAACCAGAACGTAAGATTTCCGGTGCTTATCTGCAGTGTTCTGGCTATAACTGAAACATATGCATCAGTATATCCCTTTTCTAAGAAGAGCTTTGTTGCGCACTGCAGTATTTCGTACTTTGTACGCTGCATCTTTGGTCTCGCCATTTTACACCTCCATCGTTTTTAGCAACATTCCAGTCTTGATTATACCACGCTTTGTAGAAAAAAGCAATATATTTTCGAAAATTCTGCAACTTTTAATATATAAAAGAAGTTTTTTCAAACAAACGCAGACACATCCGAACAGGATTTTCCATATGTTTTGAAACTAAAAAAGCCGCCAGCACCTTACAGAATCAAGGTTTGACGGCAATGGCAATATTGAATTACAGCGAACGTCAAAATAAATTTGACTTTCACTATAATTATTTTATTTATATTGCCTTGCACATCCGATGACTGCGTCATCTCCGTGCAGATCGGCTAATAGTAAACGCAATTTATTTATTGCGTTTACTATAACCTTTGACCCTGTTACTATGTTTAACAAATCCGCTGTTTTCCTTGTCAGTGTTTCAAAAGCCTTGTCCTCGTTAAGAATCGTTTTGATTATAACTGATTTCCCGACTTTATTCCATCTTTTTTCTCAGCTTGCCTAACGCTTTTTTCTCTATTCTTGATACATAGCTTCTCGATATCCCAAGCTTATCAGCAACATCCTTCTGTGTCTGAGGAGAGTTTCCGAACAATCCGTATCGCATAGAGATTATCTCAAGCTCTCTTTCTTCAAGACACTGCTCAATAATGCCGTACAGCTTCTTTGAGTTTATCATAAGCTCGACTTCTTCGGTTATTGACCTGTCATCTGCAATAATATCCATAAGTGTAAGCTGGTTTCCGTCCTTGTCTGTATCTATGGGCGTATCTATATAGATATCCCCTGCTGTTTTTTTCTGCTGTCTGAAATACATCAGTATCTCATTCTCTACACACTTACTTGCATATGTAGCAAACCTGCTTCCCTTTTCGCTTTTGAACGTGGACACTGCTTTTATAAGACCTATAGTCCCTATCGAAATAAGCTCCTCCTGATCCTTGGATTTTGAATAATATTTTTTAATTATATGAGCTACAAGTCTCAGATTATGTTCTATAAGCTTATTTCTGGCCTCTCTGTCGTTCTGTTCACTCATAAGCTTAAAATATTTTTCTTCCTCTTCCTTACTTAACGGTTTCGGAAATACACTCATATTTTCAACATGCAGTGCAAAGAAAACAAGACTTTTTATTGCGTCTGTTATTAATGTAAAAAACAAAACTCTCACCTCATATTTTTAAGCTGTAGTAAAGGATATTTTTTTACTGACGTTTACTATAAAACTATCCCCATATAAATATATCTATTAAAAACAAAACAGTTTTATTCATAAAAGAACGTTTTTTCAACAGAGTTTCTCCTTATAGGCTTATGAGCATAACAAATCCGTAAAAAAATAAAGCATAGCAAAGGCCGGTAAACCTCTGCTATGCTTTATTATAGTGAACGTCAATTATATTTGTCGTTTACTATATTAAGGAAACACTGATTAAATCACGTCTTCGACTTGACGCACATTCTGCTTGCATATTTTCCGCCATCCGGCACAAAAACTCCTTGACATACGACAGTATGCCTGCGTCGTTTTTATACAGTCTGACGAAAAATCTGACTGCGCATCATGTACGCCAGACTTAATCAGTGCTTCCTAAAAAATATTTATCCGTTATTGCTGTACTGGGCATACACAGATGCCGCAGAAATGCTTTCAAGAGAACATTTGTTCAGGGTAAACTCAATATTGCCTGAACGGTCTATATTTTTTTGGAGCGACTCAGGAATAATCCACGTCAGCTCTACGGTGTTTTTTCCGCTTGAACAGACCATGTTTTTCTCATTATAAAAACCGTTATGTACTGATAAAGTAGATACGCCAAATCTGCCGGTCATACTGCTGATAACGTCAGCTGCCTCAAACCTCAGCGTTACACACTGTAAAGTATCTTCTTCAGAAATAAGATCTGATACCGGAATAGTAAGCTTGTTTTCCGGTTCTGCAGTTTTTATTTCTCTGTGAAGCTCGAGAGTTTTTTCTCCGTCAACAGGTATTTCACGTACTGTTTTTTTATTGCATACGACTCTGTCAAGCACAATAGAATCAACGTCACTCCACCAGTAGCCGAAAAGCAGCTTACCGGTAGAAAAAGTTATATAGTCTTTTATTTCATCAGGTATTTTCCAGGTTATTTCTCCGTAGCTTCCATCAGCAGATACTGAAAAATCTTCAGGGCACTGATACCAGTTGTCATCAGTAGCTATAGGACATACGTTATCAACAGAAATGCCATAACCACCTTTTACAAGCCCAAGATAAGACACTCCATCCTCTGCGTGAAAACTGAAAGTAAATGAATCTATAGTATCTCCGTTTAGTGCGAAGTCTTTAAGATCCATCTTGTGGGTCTTGTTTGTTTCTTTATTTAGCACAACTGCTATATCTGATACTTCCGTACCTGCCTCACTGCAGACAAGCTTTTTTGGACTTATATGAGGAATAGTCTGAACAACTGCTTCTGTTTCTGCATCAGTCTGTTCGGTTTTTCCGGAAGTCTCTTTTACTCCGGTATCAGTAACAGGAATCTCCGAATCTGAAATATATCCCGGCTCTGTGGGCTCTTCGCTGGTTTCAAGCGTATCACGCATAAGATAACAAACAACGATAAGTACCACCGCTATCAGTAAAAATCCCAGAATAAAAAATATGTTTTTTGAACCGGAATTAGTTTTCTTCATCATTCTCATCTCCGTTTGTAAAAAAATATAAAATAAAGCAAAATATATCTGACAGCAAGCCGGAAGTTTTGTCTGAAGCTTACTATCAGCTGATATGCACTAAGCCTTCGCAGCTTACTTATGTGCAAAACAATATGGATTACCGAAAATAAAACAATATAAAAATTTATTCTACATACTTTTATAATTATATCATTTGATACAAGTTTAGTCAATAAAAAAACGGTTACTTTATTTTAGTCAATAAACACAAATCAATACAAGTTTTTTCTATGTTTTATTTTTAGGTTTATTTATCGAAAAAATTGACTTTTAGACTTTTTTGATGTATAATAATTAAAAAACATACAGGGAGGTTATATTCAACATGAATTATAACATTACAGGGGCACCATTTCCGGTTCTTTCGTGCGAGCTCAGCTCAGGCGAATCAATAATTTGTCAGAGAGGCGCAATGGTGTGGATGACACAGAACGTACATATGGAAACATCAGGCGGAGGCATAGGAAAAATGTTCTCCAGAGTTGTTTCAGGCGAATCTGTTTTTTACAACACATACACTGCTCAGGGCGGAAACGGAATGATAACATTCGGCACCAACTGTCCGGGAAATATTCTAAAATTTGATATTTCTCCATCTACAACTATAGTTGCACAGAAAGGATCATTTCTTGCGTCTTCACCTTCAGTAAACTATGATCTGTTCTTCCAGAAAAAATTAGGCGCAGGATTTTTTGGCGGTGAAGGCTTTATCATGCAGAAGTTTTCCGGAAACGGAGCACTCTTCCTCGAAATAGACGGCAGCGTAGTTGAATATTCACTATCTCCCGGAGAGTCCATGCTCGTAGATACAGGATACCTTGCTGCTATGGAAGCTACTTGTTCTGTAGATATCGAACAGGTTAAAGGAATAGGCAATGCACTGTTCGGAGGCGAAGGCTTCTTCAATACACGTGTTACAGGTCCGGGTCGTATATGGCTTCAGACAATGCCATTACCTCAGTTTGCAAAATCACTTATCCCATATATACCAACAAAATCATCATAATATATAGTTATTTGCCGGTATGCACATAAACTAACGAGATGTGTAAGGCAATAAAAACTATCGATCATAAAAAGGCTGTGCAGTTTATCGCTGCACAGCCTTTTTTATACAATCAGTCTTCAAAATAAAACAGCTCCTCAAACTTCTTATCAAGAGCAATACATAAAATCAGAGCAAGCTTTGCTGTCGGATTGAACTGTCCGGTCTCTATTGAACTGATGGTGTTTCGTGAAACACCTACTAACCTTGCAAGCTCAGCCTGTGAGATCTTACGCTCAGCCCGGACTTCCTTAAGTCTGTTTTTTAATATCAGGTTATCTTCCATATTACACCTCAAACATTATCAGAGTTATGATACATTTCCAAAAAACAGACATGTTGCAACAATATCTGCTATAAGTGTAACCACCGCTGATACTATTGATTTTTTTGTTCTGAGCTTTACAGCCTTATATATATACATAGAAGTATCAACAGAAAACGCAACCGTCCAGAGTGCAAAACTGAGTCTGCCGTTCTGGAACACATTTACCATGGTCAGTATAAAAACAATCATATACATAACAATTATTCCAACACGGCTTGCGTTCTTATCGATGCTTAGTTCATACAGATCTCTGTCTTTGTTTTCCTGTCTGCTTTTTGCCAGTATCTCTTCCTTGTTCATCATAGTTACCTCCGTAAAATAAGTTTTGTTTTAAATTGATGCCAAGTTTACTTGACATTTATATTATATCACTGACAAGTTTACTTGTCAACAACTTTGACAAGTAAACTTGGTAAAACTCTATTTTACACAATAAATCATTGGGATTTAAAGTCGTGTTTGTGCATGTAGCTATATTTGAAACAAAAATTCTTTTTTGTACTTTTTTCAAAATTGACATATACATAAAAACAAGCAGTCGTTCTGTAACAACTGCTTGTTCTTGTAGATTATTTTCTTCTGTTTGGTTTTTTCTTCTTTTCACGATACATCTTCTGATCGGCTTTGGTTATTACAGAGGTAAACTGGGATTCGTTATCAATAACATCAATATGCCAGCCTATACTTGCCGCAATCTTATACGGCTTTTCAGAAATCCGATTGTATTCATCTATATTTTCGATTATTCTGTCTCTCAGAAGCATAGCCTTTTCTTCAGTGTAACCAAATCCGAATATAATAAACTCGTCTCCTCCGAATCTTGCACACACCTCATCCATATTACAAGCTCTGTCTACTGAGACAGCCATATTTTTTATAGCACTGTCCCCTTCCTTATGACCAAAGTTGTCGTTTATGTACTTCATGCCATCCATATCCGCAAACATTATCATTATAGACTCTTTTTCCTCTACACTGCGTACAAGATACGGGTTGACTTTTTCATGAAAGCCGTTTCGGTTGTATATCTGAGAAAGAGGATCTATAACATAAAGAGTTTCAAGCTTTTTCAGAGCATTTTCCAGACATATCTTCTTTCTGATGTTTTCTATAGAATTACATATATTGATTATCCATGTATGATATATCGGACTATTTATCGGAAATTCACTGTTACACACAACAGAATATCCAAGACATCTTTCGTTAAAATGAAGCGGTGAAAAATAATAATTATTGCTTTTATCAGTATCTACATGCAGATCGTGAAGCATAATATATGACGGGAACTTGTCAAGCTTACCGAATTTTCCGTTACAGTATACAAGCGGAACTTCCACATATTCAGTATAGCCTTCAACTGTATAATTATCATTAATCGATTCAGTATCATCTGCGAGCCAGTCATCACAAAGACAAAGGAAGAACTTTTCACACTTTATTCTTTCTACAAAAGTTTTTAATATATCTATGCTGTGATCAAAATCATCGCTCTCTGCAAGATTGCATGACATCACGTTTACCATAGGAACATCCTGATGATAGGTCTCTATCATGTTGTACATTTCTTTTTTAAACATCATGACATCTTCGCATTCACCGCATTGACATCCGCAGCTTACGTTTCTGTATATACTTGTGTCAAGTATAACACATCTTTCCTGTTCTATTTCAAGTATAGCCTTATGTACCTGTTCACAGGCTATATACCCGGAACGTTTAAGAGGTCTGTCTACCGATGTTATAGGCGTATAATAGTTTCTTGCGTTAAATATATTATCAAAACCTGTTACTATAACATCCTGAGGAACTCTGTATCCGTTTTGCTGCAATGTAGCAATAGCTCCGAGCGCCGTTGCATCGTTTGCACATATAACAGCCCTGTGAAGCGTTCCGTTTCTAATAAACTCTTCAACACCCGCTATTCCGTCACGCTCTCTGAAAGAACCATGATATATATCTTTTTCATCATAAACAATATTGTTTTCTCTGAGTACTTTTTTATATGCATTTACTCTCATGATGTTTTCAGGGTTTTTATCAGGACCGGTAATAAGATTCAATTCTTTTATTCCATGATCAACAACAATATGTCTTACCATTTCCTCCATGGCTTTTGTGTTATCGATACCTACATAATAAAAATCTTCCATATCACAGTCTATACATGATACAGGTATATACGATTCCTTAAGGTCTGACACTATCTTACTGACAACATCCGGCGAAGAAATTGTGTTTGAAAGAAGCACAACACCGTCAAGCATATCATAGTTTATAAGATTATATATATTAAACTCACCGATATCATTCTTTTTATTTCCCAGCACACCCCCGAATGCAATAAAATGAGAAATATTTATATTATTCTGTGAAGCATATTCATGTATACCGCTAAGTATAGTGTTCTGGTATTCTTCATCTATTCCGGAAATAATTACTGCTATGTTCAACGAACTCATCAAAAAACCCCTTTCATAAATATTGAATTTTTAGTTTATCTATGTTATTATTTTAGTATACCTTAAAAAAGGAGAAAATAAAAAATGCAAAATATCAGTTATAAGGTAGCTCTTGGCGGAGTAATCTCCTCCCTGTGCCTTTTATGTATGTTTCTTACAGGAATATTTCCTGTACTATATATTACACTGCCTATGATCGCCGGGATTCTGATGATGATAATGTCAGTAGAAATTACACCATCATGGGCCTTTCTGACATATGCAGCTACAGGCACACTTGCCGTATTTGTTACCTTTGACAAAGAGGCGGCGCTCCTGTATATTATGCTTTTTGGTCATTACCCCATTATCAAGCAGTATATTGACAGTTTAAAGCCCGGACTTATACGTTTCATTGTAAAAACAGCTGTTTTCAACGTTTGCATACTATCAGAGTTTATGATAACCGTAAAGCTTCTGGGAATAACAGAATTCTACGAGCAGCTTGTAACCAAAGGAAAAGCCTTCAGCATAGCAATTCTTCTGATAATAAACGCAATCTGTTTTTTATATGATTACAGTCTGGAAAGCATGCTGCTGATATACTGCAATAAAATCAAACCTAAACTAATACGCAGAAGGTAAAACTATCTTAGTATCCTTTACCTCTTTAATAAATCCTGAAACTTTTTTTCTGAGAAGCGCTGTGTAAAGCAGTGCTTTTTTCATATCTTTTTTTAAAACATATGAATCAACAATTCCGGTAAGACGGTCTATACTTTGAAGCTTTTTTGAAACATCATCGTTTACACCCGAAAGGATTATCAGCCCGCCCTTATAAAATACCTCGTCCTTTCGGAGCTTGTCTGTTATTCTGAATACTGATTCATTTATAAACTCAGCATCGATTTTATCTGAAACCTTCATGTTCTGAATCTCCTCGCTTTCAGTGATTTGTCATATTCTTTACCGCATCGATCTTCATTTTTGCGGCACTGAGCAGAAGATGAGGCAGCTGCACATGGAAAAAATCATCGATCTTCTTTGTGAATTCTGTAACAATATTGTTCTTGTTAAGAATCTCCTTATATTCAAGTTCTGTTTTCCCTGCAGAAATTTTCGAATGCTCCATAAAATATTTATCAAAAAGAGCTACAACATATTTTTTGATGTAAACACTCTCTTCATCAAGTCTGAAGCTCAGAATTTCTGATATATAATCCAGATAAAAATCAGACACTTCTTCTAAAATATCTGAACTTCCACTCAGATACATGGTTTTAAAGGAATCAGCAAAACACCCGTATATATCATCTGTATCGATCGGCAGTGTTCCGAACTCAAAAAGCTTAAGATATCTTGAAAACTCAGTTGGATTGTTGAACGAAAAATAATGTTCATAAGTACGTTCAAGAAACGTTTTATAATGAATATCAAATCTTTTTTCAACTCTGTACTGAGAACCCTTGAGCTCCTTAAGATAACGCTTTTTGATATATCTGAGATTGTCAGGTTTTACCGCAAACGCTGCTGTCTTGTCAGCACCTGCGAAATACTCATATATATCTACGCCGAAGCTTCCGAACTCTTCATAAGCTTCCTTGATTATCTTTTCTGATTTTTCTATATCTGTATATCCTGCACGTCTTTTTTCGTTGTACAGAACAACATCTATATCAGCGTTTTTGGCAGAAGAGCACATTTTATCGATAAGATATCTGAGATTTTCCTTCTTGTACGGAAAATCCGCAAAAATAAGTGCTTTGCTGATCCTTACTTTTTCCTTATCAGAAAAAGATGTTTTGATATCTATTCCCGACACAGGAAACTCCAGTATTCTTCCTTCACTGATCTTGGAGGTATAAACAATAATTCTGTTTTCATCAGTTATAACGTTTTCTTCTTTTGAAAATATAAAAACATAGCTTTTGCTGATTTTTAGTGCGTTAGTGTTTATCAGATGTCCTTCAGGCATAAGTTCCTGAGCAAAACGGTATCTTACATCATCTCCGAGACAGATAATAAAATTATTGCTGCTGATATTTCTCATGAGAATTATTCCTCCGGTTTTTTATATTGCTATTTTGTCGTTTTCAGAGCCGCAGTTAAGTGACCGCTTCAGTTCCTCTATACGATAATAAAGAGTTTTTATGGTACTTATCTGTCTGTTGATGTTTTTGATTTTTTCATCCTTTTCATCCACAGAAATAGACAACTGATACTTAAGTGCATCTATGTTTTTATTGATAAGATCAAAACGTCTTTCAAGATCGTTATTGAGAATATCTTCAAGCCTTAGCTTGAAAACATCTGAAAACTTTTTGATTTCTTCAGACGCAATGTTCGCATAGGAGTTTGTTCCCTCGCTGTAAAAAGACTCTATGTACATTTTCTTCTTAAGATAAAGTGCAACGTTTTCACGTACATATCTTGTCTTGAAGCCTTCACGCTTATCATCAAGCTGCTTATGAAGTTCCGAAAGAATAGAGCTTTTCAGATGTATCTCTTCGTTTAATTCATCACTTGATTTTCCGTTGTATTCTATAGCGTTATACTCCATAGTCTTCTGTCTTATCTGTTCAGAATAATCAGCCAGACGCATCTCTACTTCTTTTTTCCATGCACGTGTTTCGGTATCGTCAATATACTCAGTAGTCTCGGTTATTTTCTTTCTCCTGAAGAGACCAAACAGACTGAATCTGCTCTTTTCTTCCTTGGTATATACGCGTTTTACCTTCGGCTTTTCAAGTCCGTTTTCATACTGCTGCTTTTCTTCTCTCAGAAGATTAAGGTCATGACGGAGCTTTTCTCTTTCCTTCTCAGCTCTGAGCGCCTTCATATACTTAGCAGAAAGATCATCAAGCTCTTCCTGAATAACATTTATTTCTGCGTTTATTGCATTAACACTCTGCTGATACTGCTCTATGCCGAGCTCAAAAGAATTCTCAGTCTGATTATACTTACATTCCGGACATATATTGAACTCATAATCCGATACAAAAATACGGACTGATTCTGCAACATCAGGAAGATATCTTGCGACAGTGTTTGAGATATCCGCTACAAGCTTCTCCTTAAGCTCAAAAGTAGCAGCACTTACACCGTTATTAATGATAGACGGCAGACTCTTTTCAAGCTCTATAAGCTCTTCGGTTGTCTGATAGCATTCAAGATTTGCAAACTGACGTCCTTTGAAAAGACGTACTTTGTTAAGTGTAAAATCAAGAACGTTCTTCAGACACTGATCGATATCACTGTATATTCTTTCCTTTAACCTGCTCATCTTCTGTTCGGTTTCGGAAATTTTCAGTGTAAGCTCGTCTATAATCTGCTGCGCTTCGCTGTTATCAACAGCTGAATCATATATTGCCGCCTCAAGCTCAAGATTCTTCAGTGTTTCGTCGATCATTCTTGAAGCACGTGATATAGGTGTAATAAGACTTCCGCGTGCTTTATCGCCGTCAGTTATAAAGTTCCACAGCCCGTCTTCAAACTCGCGCATTTTTGAAAGAGTGAGCAGGCGTTCTTTTTCTTCATCAGAAAAAGATGTGCGTCCTCTGTAAGAAAGGTTCGCCGACGATCTTGCTACAAGCGCCTGATACGCAGAAATACACCAGAACTTCGGAATATCGGAGGCATCCGGAAATATCTGTCCAAAATTCTTGAGAAGGTTTTCGGTTACTTTTTCATATGATTCATTTTCGTTATTTTTTATCTGGTCTATCTTGTTAAGTACGAAAATAATTTTGTTTGCTTTTGTTTTTATCTGGCTTAAAAACTCAAACTCTGACTTTCCGCCCGGTCTGTCTGCACTGAACATGAAAAGACAAACGTTGGATTTCATTATCTGAGCTTCCGTTATCTCTCTGTGACCGTCAGCCGTTCCGTTAAGTCCGGGAGTATCCACAAGAGTAACGTTTCCTTCAAGAAACGGTGAATCAAGAAACAAATCAAGATGGTTTACAGTAGCAGCAACGGGTATGTCGCTTCGTGTGCTGACATATCTTGATATAACATCTGTTTCTATACTGTCAATGTCCTCACTGCTTCCGTCTGCATAATGCACACAGCCCTTCTGACAATTGTCAGCTTTGTTTTTGTGACGCAGGAAGGTTACAGTTGCAGTTGTTTCATCTGAGTATGAAGGAAGTATTTTTTCACCCATGAGAGCATTAAGAAAGGTTGATTTTCCGACGCTGAACTCTCCTACTATAACTATGGAGAACTCTTCTTTTTTCAGCATTTCGATAAAATCAGATATGATCTTTTCTTCAGCTACATAGTGATTTTCGTTATAAAACTTAAGAATATCATTGAGGACAAGATAAGTTTCCGTCCTTTTGTCTTCAAACTGTAAGAGATGTTTGTTCATTTTCTAATTCCACCTTAAGTTCATTATACATTTGTTCGATCTTCGTTATTTCGGTCTTTTTGTTTTTGTACCTGTTCTGTATATCTATAAGGTTTCCGTTTATTATCTCATCAAGAACACTATTTTTCTCAGCCAGTCTTTTTTCAAATTCATGCTTTATGTATCCGCTGACAAGCTCTGTGTTTGCAGCTACATCTGAAACAAGAGACTCCTTGAACAGAGTTGTGATAGAAGCTTCTCCATCAAAGAGATATTTTTCGATATCCTGCCTGAGCTGTTTCTTACGAAGTGTGAAGTACTCGGTTTCGAGTCTTTCCTCAAACATTGAAAGCTCATCCTTCTTAGCAGATATCTCATGCTTAAGAACATCCATTTTTCTTATATATGAAGCGTGTTCCTTGTCATGAAGTTCTATCTGTTCTTCCAGATCACACTTTTTGGCTTCAAGATTAGAAAGCTCACGATTTATTGCTTCACGTTCTTCGTCTGTACTTTCTTTTATCTCACGTTTTTTTCTGTCCCATTCAAGACCCTTTGTATCGTCGTATTGCGGTACCTGTCTTGTAGACTTTTTCTTTCCTATAATAAACTGGAACAGCCTTCCTATTCCTTTTCTGTCTTCTTCGAACTCCTCGACAATATAACGCACGTTTTCGATAGGTCTGTCACCAAGAGCAGCTTCTTTTCTGCGCTGAACTGTAACAAGCGCATCCTTCCTGTTCTTGCTTGCAGCTATATCGGCAAATATTTTTTCGATTTCTGCCACAAAACCGTCTCTCTGCTTCTGGAAGCTTTCAAGAAACTTCTTGTTGCTTACTGCTATCTGCTCGAGATTTCTGATATCGTTTTTGATATTGTCAGCTGCGAGCTCTTTGTCAATTGCCTCGGAAATCTTCAGCTCTGCATTGCTTCTGTCAACCACACTTATAATATCTCCGTATTCATCTATGCGGGCAAGTATGGTCTTATATACGAGCTGGAAGCAGTTTTCTTTTTTATAGTCAAGCTCAAGCTGATAATCATCGATAAGCCTCTGAAGCGAGTGCTTGTATACGTTGTTTTCGACCTTCTGTTCAAAGGCAGGATAGTCCTTTTCACTGTTTATAAGCGATGATATACTGTCATAGATATTTTTTATGCTTTCGTCAATATCATTGCTTAATATCCTCTTGTTATCTTCAAAAAGCTGATTGATAAGCGCATAAAGCTGATCAAGAACAACGTCCTGATTTTCATTCATTGCAATCTTCTGAAGCTTGATACTGCTGATATCCTTAAAAGCACGATCCTTTAATATCTTGTCTTCGATCTCCGACTGCTTTTTCTTTGAAAGCATAAGAATATATTCCATAAGGTTCATTACTGTATAACAGTTGGAAATATATCTTTTCTTTAAAAAGTCAACATCGTTTATGATTGACTTGAGTATCTGTTCGAAACAGGAAAAATTTGATTCTGCTAAAATCTGTTTTCTGTAATCATCAGTTATATCCCAGAAATCATCCTCGTAAAGACGCTGTATATCCTTATCCTTTCCTGCCAGAGCTTTTAATGCAGACATTCCGCAATAATATGTGATGATTTTTCTTGTGGTACATTCAAGTACAAATCTGCTCACATTTTCTTTTATGGAATTTATCTTGTCTTCAGGGTTTTCGCCCTCAGACTCGTTAAGCTCATCAATGAAGTTATAGACAAAGATAAAGGTATTCTGATAGTTGGAAATGTATTTTATAAAATCAACATCAGTCTGGGCAACACCTCTCTTAGGGAACAGATATATACACGCGTGTGCTTGTTTTATTTCTTCAACCGTAAGCTCTCTGTGCTTGTCCGCAAGTCCATTAAGTCCCGGAGTATCAACTATGACAAGTTCTTCGTCCACATCAATAAAATCAATAAAAATATCAACACTCTTTACTTCAGAAACAACATCTATATCTGACTGTGTTGTTGTATATTTTTCAAGATCAGCAAGCTTTTCAAGCTTCTGTGACGAACCGTCTGAAAACTTTATTATGCATGTATTGAGCCTGCTGTCATCCGGCCTTACGTTATGTATGTAGGTCAATGCAGCAGTTGTTTCCAGTGTAGCATGCTTGAGAATATCTTTTCCTATGATAGCGTTTATAAAGGTTGATTTTCCTGCACTGAACTCTCCTACCACTGCGATCTTGAATTCATTTTCACTGATACGTTTTTCAATGGTATCTATAGTATCTTTGATACTCGCGCCATCATATATGACTGAGTACGATTTAAGGCTGTTGAGTTTTTGTTTTAAATCATTGTTCTGCATATGGTCCGGATACTCCTCTCACTTCGCCAAGAATTCAATTATAGTAAAAATGAAATACTACTTATTATTTATCATATCATTTTTTAGGCATTTTGTCAATGAAAAATAAACATTTCTTTTTTGAAAAATAGATAAAAATTTGTATTGTATTATTGAAAACTGTATTGTTGTATTGTATAATTATCTATAGTCAAAGCACTGTCAGGTACAGAATCTCAGTACTAAATCTCAAAGGAAGTGTATTAATTAAAAATGAAAAGCAAAAAAATCAAACTTATCATCATACCGGTCGTGATACTACTGCTGACTGTGGCGATATTTTTTATGGTATCAGGAAAATCCGCATACTCCTCTGTATTCGGTTTTGATACTGAAAAAACTATCACAAACTCTTCAGAGCTACTTTCGGAAAAAAACTTTGATATGGTAAAATTCAATGAAAAATGGTCATCTTCTTCTGAACGAATTACATATCGCTCAAAAAACGGAAACAGTGTTTACATAAATTATATATGCGCAGAGAAAAATCAATATAACACTGATACAATAATACTGATTCCGCCTCTTGGCTATGACTACACGATAATGCTCCCTGTAGCAGAGCATTTTCTCGAAAAGGGTATCAATACAGTAACTTTCGATCAGCGTATGCACGGTCAGAATAACGCCTCTACATTTACCTTCGGTCACCTCGAAAGCGATGACCTGCAGGCTGTTCTCGACTATATAAAAATGAACATTTCCACACCTGTTTGCTTCGGACTTTTCGCTCAGGGCACAGGAACATTTACTGCTTCATATTATCTCAGTTCAGGATACAACAATGATTTTGATTTTGTAATCCTTGAAAATCCATCTGCAGATGCTTGCGGTTTTGTCGAACAAAAGCTTAAGGGCAAAAACGGTATCATCCCGGAAAAGCTTTTTAACAGTATGGCAGTCTCCTCAATCAACAACAAATTCGGCGTTGACTGTGACAAGATAAACTTTCTGAGCTTCGCAGAGCTTATAAATATTCCGGCACTTGTCCTCTATCAGGAAGGCTGTCCTGAATATTCTGCAGAATCCGGAAAAGAATTTTTTGAGGCTTTAAGGATTCCGGAAAAGGATTCAGCAGTATTTTCATCTTCCGGTTATATGACTGCGTTTTATGATGAAAACGAAAAATACACACAGATAATTGACAAGTTTATTTTCGGATAAAAGAAAAGCAAATGCACAAAAAAATCCTGTGCATTTGCTTTTTTTCAGCGGTCTTCTTTCGGAGAATGCCCCTTTAATATGTCAACATAGGCCTCCATATCTTCTTCAAGCCTGAACAATACGTCATAATAATCTGTTATTCCTGATGAAATGAGCTTTTTGATCTGTACACCCAGTCTATCTATAACATCAGTAATTCTCATTGCCAGAACTTCTGCATCATAGCCAAGATCAATACAGAAATTCATAAACCTGCTCTTTTTATCATAACCTTTTTTTGTAATTCCAAGCAGTTTTTTGGCGAGCAACGTATCATATTTGTTAAACGCAAACAGGATTCCGATACAATCCGCAAGGATCTCCTCCCAGATTATATTTTTATATTCAGAAAACAGTCTTCTGCATATAAACCTTGCACACGAGCTGTATATTTTAATTTTTAATGATACCTCTTCCCAGATGATATCGCCAAACCCGGTGTCGTCAGCTGACAATCCCGAATATCCGCTGTTTCCGAGAAGGATAATCGAATCCTGATAGTTCTGCTTGTTATTTGTAAACCTTCTGAGCTCATCTCTCCATGAGGATTTTTCTCCTCCACTTGAGAGATATTCGTTCATATGATCTTCGATCTTGCGCCAGTTTGTAACCCCAAGTATTTCGGCGCTCTCTATTCTCGAAGCTACGTTTGCCGGTTCCCCGCTGTAAACCATTATCTGCAGAAAACGTTCAAAATCACAACGCTCATGAAGATAAACTATATCCACCTTACCTGCCGGTGTAGTTTCGGAAAAATATCTGTCACGCTCACTGCACTTGAATCCTGAGAGACCTTCCTTTTTCCTGACCTCGTCCATCTCAGGAGGTATTTTACCGTAGCGGACAATATCATAATACATCCCTGTTTCTGATATTCCTTTTTTGGGCGTGAGATAAAGCTGATTGTATCTGTATGCCATTCTTTCGACTACAGATGAGAACCTTCCCTTTTCCATATATAATCCCCTCCTTGAAAATACACTCATCATCCTTGAAAAAACGTGTATTTGAAGCTCAAGATACTAATCCCTATCTTAAACTATATTTTTATTGTACCACACTATATGCGAAATGTCAATAAAACACTTGATTTTCTTGTTTTTTATATATGTTTTGTGCAACATTTCCTAAAAAGAATACAAAAAACCTTTGTGCAGATGAAAAAATGCACAAAGGTTTTTTTGAATTATTTTACAGGAACTTTTTTCTCGATAATGTCAAACGCTTTTTCAAGCCATTCAAAACTATCATACTTTTCGATGGCACCACTGTCGCAGGCTGCTGATATCTCCGGCTTTATAGGTATCGCTGCAAGAGCCTCTGTATTGTACTCTGCAGCAACCTTTTCCAGATTGCTCTCTCCGTAGAGGTTTATTTTTTTACCGCAGCATTCACACTCAATGTAGCTCATGTTCTCAACTATACCAAGTATCGGTATATTCATAAGATTTGCCATCTTTACAGCCTTTCCGACTATCATGGAAACAAGCTCCTGAGGTGATGTCACGATAACTATTCCGTCAACAGGAATTGACTGGAACACTGTCAGCGGTACATCGCCTGTTCCCGGAGGCATATCTATAAACATATAATCAACATCACCCCAGAGTACATCGGTCCAGAACTGCTTTACAGTTCCGCCGATCACAGGACCTCTCCAGATAACCGGATCTGTTTCGTTTTCCATAAGAAGATTAAGAGACATAACCTTGATGCCTGTTGATGTTTCTTCAGGAAAAAGTCCCTGATCACTTCCCTTTGCTTTTTCTGTGATACCAAAAGCCTTAGGTATAGAAGGTCCGGTAATATCAGCGTCAAGTATAGCTGTTGAGTAGCCTCTTTTTCTTGCAGTTACTGAAAGAGTCGAGGTAACAAGTGACTTTCCTACACCGCCCTTGCCGCTCACTACAGCAATTACTTTTTTTACCTTGGAGTATTCGTTTGTTTTTTCAATAAAATCCTTAGGATTTTTTCTTTCCCCGCAATTGCTTGAACAGGAGGAACAATCATGTGTGCATTCTTCGCTCATTTTTAAACTATCCTTTCATATACATAGTGAATGCAAAAATCTTTTCTGCGTTTACTATCAGCCGATATGCACTAAGCTTTCGTAGTCAGCGTATGTGCACGGCAATATTAAAATGATATCATATCCTGTTAAAAATGTCAAACATCCTAAAGCCACGCATGTATTATATTTTATGCAGCTCAACATCTCTTATCAGCTCAAAGATCGGATATTCCTGACACATTTTAAGACATATCAGCTTCACGTTCTCGTTATCACCATTGGTTTTGATATATATTTTTCTGAAACAATTCATTTCATTTCTTTTTATGTATGAAACAAGCTCTCTGAGTACCATCTCTGTATTTTCTTCATCTTCCGGAATCGAAAAAACAGCTGTCAGCCTTGAGTTAAAAACGGAATTTCTTTTTGTATAAAAGCTTACAGCGTAAAAAAAAGAAAATACACAAAACAAAACAGGAATAATAATTACACCAAAAACAAATAATATTTTCAGCATTTTATCATCTCCAGACCATCAAGTTTTTATAGTAAAAGTCAGATTTATTTTGACGTTCACTATAATATAATATGTTCCAAAGTATAATACGGTTCGGTTTTTTTATATATTCACAGACAAAATAATTAAATTTTCTATTGACTTTCAGTAGATAATAGTGTATAATCAACAATATATTGAAATTATATCAATATATCGGGCACATTTTGTCCGGTTAATCTTAATTCAAAGAACAAACAAGGAGGAACTTTAATCATGGCAATTTCACTTCAGAAAGGTCAGAAAATAGACCTTACAAAAACAAATCCGGGACTTTCAAACGTAATCGTAGGACTTGGCTGGGATATAAACAAGTATGATGGCGGAAGCGATTTCGATCTTGACACAGCTGCTTTTATGCTTGACGCATCAGGCAAGGCACCAAGCGACAGCTCATTCATCTTCTACGGCAACCTCAAGTCAGAATGCGGCTCTGTAACCCACATGGGTGACAACCTTACAGGTGAAGGCGACGGCGATGATGAACAGATCAAAATCTCTCTCTCTTCAGTACCTGCAAACATCGAAAAGATCGCATTTACTGTAACAATATACGATCACGAAACAAGACAGCAGAACTTCGGACAGGTTTCAAACGCTTATATCAGAATTCTTGACGAAAGCACCGGTGTTGAGCTTATCCGTTACGATCTCTGCGAAGACTTCTCAATAGAAACTGCACTTGTTGTAGGTGAACTCTACAGAAACAACGGCGAATGGAAATTCTGCGCAGTTGGTTCAGGCTTTGGCGGCGGACTTGCTGCTCTTTGTGCAAACTACGGACTCAACGCAGGCTGATAAAACCGCCTGCTGAGCGTTTCTTGGTTTTTGTCGTAAAATCCTTTTTACTAAATTATCTGTTTATATTTTAAATGAGATAAGCTTAATTCTGGAAATTTTATAAAAAATTCTTAGGTTTTCAATATTATAGAAATTTTTTTATGTTTCAGGAAATTTTCTGAAAAATTCTGTTGACTTTTGATTACAAATATTGTATAATTATCTTAGTAAATTTTTTTACTACATATTTTTTCAATTTATTTTTTTCAGGAGGAAATCAACATGAAATCTACAGGTATAGTAAGAAAAATCGACGAATTAGGAAGAATAGTTCTCCCTATAGAACTCAGAAGAACACTTAGTATAAGCGAAAAAGACAGCCTCGAAATATACGTAGATCAGGACGCTGTTATTCTCAAGAAGTACAAGTCATCATGCATATTCTGCTCAAGCAACGAAAACCTCGTTGATTACAAGAGCAAGAGCATCTGCCAGGAATGCATGAACGATCTCAAAAAATAAATACATACAAAAGAGCCTGCTTTATCAAAGCAGGCTCTGTCTATAATCCTTCATACCAGGAGAAAGGAAACCACTTAGCATGAAAAAAATATTTGATATTCCGGGCTTTACATATTTTGCAGAAAAAAACAAATACACAGGAAGTGTTGATAATGTTTTCAACTACAAAATCATTACCGGTGACAAGCTTGAGATAATAGTATGGAAAGGCAAGTTCTGCCTTGACAAAACCCCGGAAAACGATATTATTGACAAAGCAGAGTTTGAACTTACTCCGGACGGACTAGACGCTATGAAAGAGTGGCTCAGGCAGAAGCATGATGATTTTTTTAAAGAATAAAATTTTATTAAAAGTAAAAAATGTTTTCGTTTAATAAAAAAGAAGCAGGATAACAACTAATATCCTGCTTCTTTTTTACCCATAACTCTCTATTCAGCTAAAAAAGATTCTGCCTGCTCACATCCCTGCCGAATTTTTTGGGCAGAGTAAACTTTTCAAAGCAATCATTAAAATATCTGTCAGTCATACCGGAAATATAGTCAACAACAAGTCTTCCGGTGTTCTTGCTTTGTATATATTTTTCGATATATGAGCTGTCAAACGAATCCAGATAGTTGCTGTATATATCTGATGTCTTATCAGCTGATTCAATACTCCTGATGTATTTATCATACAGAGTAAAAAACATATTTTTTATTTTGAGATCTTCGTCTTTTATTATTGGATTTTTGTATATGTTTTTATAGTTATAATCCATAAGAGACTTCAGAGCGGCAAATATTTTTTCTGAAATACGAAGATACGGCTTATCAAAGCTGTTTACAATAATATCCGTAATAAGAGCGTTTATAATTGTGCTGTTTGTATTTCCGAGAACCGAAGTAACTTCTTCCGGCAAATCCTCTCTGTTTATAAGCCGCAGAGTGATAGCGTCCTCTACATCTCGTCCTATATACGCTATAACATCACTTATACGTACTACACAACCCTCAAGAGTCATAGGAACAAGCTTTTTGCTGTAGTTTTCTTCAGTAAAACAGCTGTTGTACTCACTGATAAATCTATCAAAATCCTTTGTAGTATCAGGCTCGTACTTTGACTGTATAATCTCACCGTTATGTGCAAGAACACCATCAAGTACCTGAAGGCTAAGATTAAGGCCTTTTCCTCTTTTTTCAAGCTCCATGAGGAATTTTACACTCTGAGCATTGTGACAAAAATATCCAAGATCGTTTTTGCGGCATATCTCATCAAGATATCTTTCTCCGTCATGTCCGTAGGGAACGTGACCGAGATCATGTGCGAGCGCTATTGCTTCAATAAGATCCTCGTTAAGGCCAAGACATCTGCCTATCATGCGGGCTATCTTGGATACAAGCTGAACATGAAGCACACGGTGAGTTATATGATCATTATCAAAAAGTGAAAACACCTGTGTTTTATCTATATATCTTGTGTATGCCTTTGAATGGATTATTTTGTCGGCATCATGGAAAAAAGCAGGTCTGATATTAAGTCTGTCGGAGATTTCTTCCTCGTTAAGACGTTTACTTTCAGAGCTTTTACAGGCAAATCTGCTTAATGTCCTTCCCTCTCGCCGGACCTCGTTTTTTACTATCTCGGTAAAAATCTCTTTGTATTCCTTACTGTATTCCAATATTCCCACCTCACGAAAAAAGGTTTATTTCAGAAGTGCCGGAAGTCCGTTCACCACTATGTTCGGATCATCAAGATCAATAATAAGACAGTTTCTTCCCTCGATACTGCTTGTTCTTAGTTTTCCGGCTGCATCTTTTTTTATGTTTATCGTAATATCAGGAGTAACTACAACTGTCCTGTTGTCTGTGATGTTTGATGCAGTAAGTCCTACATCACCGACAAGCGTTTTATATGCAGGTTCAAGCGCTTCGAGCTTATCTGCGCTTACTCCTGCGTCCGAAAGAATATGCTTTAGCTGCTTGTCGTTTATCTTTGCCGGTTCTGTCTCGTTTTTGCTCAGGTCAACTACCTCACGAAGTTTTTCGTTTACCTGAGTTATTACGTGATAGTTAAGCTCATCAGAAACAACCGTATTGAGCACCTGCTGAAAACGAGCCTTTTCATTTTCAGCTGACATAACAAACACACAGTCAAGAACGTTTTCGATTATAGAAACATTAGGCTTGTCAGCTTTTTTGGAAAAATACATAACGTGGTTTACATCAGGACTTCTGTCACTGAATACAGGATACAGAAAACCGTCTGTAGGGATCTTGCTTATTATCATTTCTGTATTTGTTTTTTTAAGAATAGTGCCTGTTTCCTCGTCATAAAACAGTCCCACATCGTTTGTGTTGGCAGGACATACAGCAGTAACTATAAAGTTATACTCCTCGGATATATTATCGAGATCGTCTTCATCGTTCTTGTTTTTCTTTTTTATACTGTATGTACAATGCGCAGTAAGAATAGTAAATGAAGCCGCGTAGTCGATGTTTTCAACTATCTTGCTGAGAAAAGCGTCGATATTTTCCTCTTCCTTCATTTTTGAAGAAACAACATCATAGAGGATTTTCTGGGCTTTTCCTTCTTCATATGCCTCATTCGGAAACTCATATTCTACAAGATGCTTGCCTATTGTACCGGTAAGGACTTTTTTTAAAGTATCGGTCACTACCTCACGCTCATCATCTGCTATAATGCTGTACGGCTTGTTCTCTTTGTATTTTATATTTTTTTCCGGGTCCACAAAAGCGGAAAGAAAAGAATTTATTGTAAAAAAGCCACAGTCGTCCGAAAAATTCTTTTTTATTTCATTCAACTCTTTTTTATTCATTTGTTTTTACCTCATAAGTTAATTTGTTCAAGAATACTGTCAAGTATTCTGTCTGCTGTTTCCTCCTTGCTCAAGAGAGGTAAAGCCTCTTCGCTGTTTCCGGTTATGACCGTAACTATGTTTGTATCTCCTCCGAAGCCTGCACCCTTCTGCTTCAGGTTGTTTGCACAGATCATATCGATGTTTTTCTTCTTCAGTTTTTCACGGGAGTTTTCAAGCATGTTTTCTGTTTCCATAGAAAAACCGCATATGAACTGTTCAGGCTTACGATGCTTTCCTATATACGCAAGAATATCCTCTGTACGCTCAAGCTCTATACTCATGTCATCATTTTTTTTCTTTATTTTCTGATCACTTACAGAAGAAGGTCTGTAATCCGCAACAGCGGCAGACTTGACAATGATATCACAGCTTTCAAAATTATCTCTTACTGCTTCAAACATTTCCTGTGCAGAGACAACATCGATTACATTGATAAACGGCGGAACTTCTTCGTTTGAAGGACCTTTGACAAGAACGACCTTTGCCCCTCTGAGCATAGCGCGTCGTGCAATTGCAAAGCCCATCTTTCCTGTAGAGTGATTTGAAATATATCTCACAGGATCTATAGCCTCACGGGTCGGACCTGCAGTAACGAGTATTTTTTTACCTTCAAGGTCTTTTTTACAGGAGATTTCTCTTAAAATATAGTCAAGAAGTACTTTTTCCGGCGGCAGCTTACCCTTTCCGATATCACGGCAAGCAAGGAATCCTGAATCAGCCTCTATGATATGATAGCCATATCCTCTGAGCTTGTTCATATTATCACTTACAACAACATTTTCGTACATTGCAGTATTCATAGCCGGTGAAAAATAACACGGAGCCTTCGTAGCCATTATTGTAGTAGAGAGCATATCGTCAGCTATCCCATTCGCAACCTTACCGAGAATATTTGCCGAAGCCGGCGCTATCATAAACAGGTCTGCCTTTTGTGCAAGCGATACATGAGCAACATGAAACTGAAAATTTCTGTCAAACGTATCAACCAGACACTTGTTTTTTGTAATGGTTTCAAAAACAATGGGGTTTATAAAGTTCGTAGCGTTTTGTGTCATGATAACATGCACATCACAATTCAGCTTTACAAGCATACTTGCAAGATTTGCTGTTTTGTATGCGGCTATGGAGCCTGTAACACCAAGAACTACACATTTTCCGCTAAGCACAGAAAAAACCTCCTCTACTTTTCTTCAAGCATTTCTTCAGAAATAAGTCCATGCTTTTCATACTCAAAAACTTTTTTTATTCTGTTGTTTTCATCTACGAAAACAACAGATGGCTTATGAGCAGCTGCTTCTTCAGGTGTCATAGAGGCATAGGACATAATAATCACGAGGTCTCCTGTCTGTACACATCTTGCTGCTGCTCCGTTAAGACATATAACACCTGAGCCTGCCTCTCCTGCGATAACATATGTTTCAAACCTGTTCCCGTTATTTATATCAACTATATGAACCTTCTCATATTCAAGTATTCCGGAGGCCTTCATAAGCTCCGAATCTATCGTGATACTTCCCACATAATTAAGCTCAGCCTGTGTTACCACAGCACGATGAATTTTGCTTTTGAGCATAGTTAATTCCATTATATGATTATTCCCCTTCGTAGAAAAAGTTATCAATAAGTCTTGTCTTTCCGATATATACAGCAAGAGCTATAAGAGCACTGTTATTTATTTCAGAAATCTGCTGCATAGTGTCAAGGGAAACTACTTTAACGTAGTCTATCTTTGCAAGAGGCTCTGCTGAAATAATCTGAGTCATCGCCGAAACTATCGTTTCAGAATTTCTTTCTCCGCTGTTTATAAGCTCTGAAGCTTTATTTACAGCTTTTGAAAGAACAAGTGCCGCCTTGCGTTCCTGTGTATCAAGATAAACATTTCTCGAACTTCTGGCAAGACCGTCAGCTTCTCTGATTATCGGGCATCCTATTATCTCGATATCCATATTAAGATCAGCGACCATCCTCTTTATTATCGCCAGCTGCTGGGCGTCCTTTTTTCCAAAATACGCTCTGTCCGGCTTTACGATATTGAAAAGCTTTGTAACTACAGTGCAAACACCTCTGAAGTGACATGGTCTTGTAAGACCGCAAAGCTCCTGAGTAAGAAGGTTCATATCCACAAACGCCTGAAAATTATCCTCGTACATCTCAGATACATCAGGTGCAAAAATAAGATCTGCGCCTGCTTCGATACATTTTTCCTTATCATGTTCAAGATCTCTCGGATAAGTTGCCAGATCTTCCTTGGGTCCGAACTGCATAGGATTTACAAAAATACTCACAACAACTCTGTCGTTTTCACCTGCAGCCCGGATAAGACTCTGATGACCCTCATGAAGATATCCCATCGTAGGAACAAAGCCTACAGAAAGATCTTCTTTTCTCCACTGCTTTACTATTTCCCTTACTTCTCTTATCGTTTTTACAACAAGCACTATAAAAACCTCTTTCCTTTATGAGTTAAGCTTCTGCGCTAATTTTTCATAATCTGTATCATCATCTTTTTTGAAAACATGCTCGGAAGAAGGGAACTCACCTGACTGGATTTCTTTTATATACTGTGAAAATCCTTCCTTCATAAGAGCACCCACATCAGCAAATTTTTTCACAAACTTTGGAGTAAAATCCGAATACATCGCCAGCATATCCTGATAGACAAGCACCTGTCCGTCACAGCCTGCGCCTGCGCCTATTCCGATAACAGGTATGCTGAGTATTGATGAAATATACGCTGCAAGCTTGTGAGGAACGCACTCAAGCACAGCCATACATGCACCTGCCTTCTCTACTTCAAGCGAATCGCTGATAAGTTTTAAAGCAGCCGCTTCATCCTTACCCTGAACCTTGAAGCCGCCAAATGCATTTACAGACTGCGGTGTCATTCCGAGATGTGCAACAACAGGAATAGAGCACTCTGCTATAGCTTTTATCTGTTCACAGACAGACGCACCGCCTTCAAGCTTTACTGCATTTGCTCTGCCTTCCTTCATAAGACGTCCGGCATTTGTAACAGCATCATAAACAGAAGTCTGATATGACATAAACGGCATATCAGCAACAACAAACGCATTTTTTGCACCTCTTGCAACTGCAGCAGTATGATGAATCATATCCTCCATAGTAACTGACAGAGTATCTTCATAGCCGAGCATAGTCATTCCAAGAGAATCACCAACAAGTATAATATTGATCCCTGCTTCATCCATAAGCCTTGCTGTCGAATAATCATATGCTGTAAGCATGGAGATTTTCTGTCCGTTTCTCTTCTGTTCGGTTATAGTTGAAATTGTATTTTTCACGAGAATTTTTCTCCTTTCAAACCCCATAAAAATACCGGATCCCCATTATATCCGTTTATCACTTTGCTGATCATCTGACAGCCGGATTCATCTGTTATCTATTTTTTCAGGATACATATCATGATGAAGAAGTCTGTGAAAAGCAAATTTTTCCCACTTTGTTCCCGGTCTTCCGTAGTTGCAGTACGGATCTATCGATATACCGCCTCTGGGAGTGAACTTACCCCATACTTCGATGTACTTTGGCTTCATAAGCTTTATAAGGTCCTTCATGATTATGTTTACGCAATCCTCATGAAAGTCACCGTGATTTCTGAAGCTGAAAAGATAAAGCTTGAGAGATTTGCTCTCAACCATTTTTCTGTCCGGAATATATGAAATATATATCGAAGCAAAATCAGGCTGACCGGTTATCGGACACAGACTTGTAAACTCCGGGCAGTTGAATTTTACGAAATAATCGTTTCCGGGATGTTTGTTTTCAAAAACTTCAAGTATCTGCGGAGAGTAGTTGTCAGGATACTTTACTTTCTGATTTCCAAGGAGAGTTACTCCTGATGTTTCACGCTTAGTTCTCATTTTTTCTACTCCTTTTTATAATATCGGATCTTTTACTCCGTTTTGTTCAAAAGCTTTTTGTCTGTCTATACATGTACCGCATTTTCCGCATGGCTTATCACTTCCGACATAACAGCTCCATGTAAGCTCATAGGGTACATTCAGAGAAAGACCTTTTTTTATGATATCAGCCTTGTTAAGCTCTACAAAAGGAGCTTCTACTCGCAGCTGTTCTCCGCTTCCGACATATATAGCCCTGTTTATTGCATCATTGAACTCTGTGCTGCAATCCGGATATGCACTTCCTGCCGCATCATCACTGTGTGCTCCGTAATATATGACACTGCAGTTTCTGGATAAAGCAATACTTGCTGCTGATGAAAGGAATAAACCGTTTCTGAATGGTACATATGTTGAAACCGGTGTTCCGCCTGTTTTTTCTAACTGCTCTGCGTAGCTTTCGAGAGGTATCTCCTCAGAAGACCCCTCAAGAAGTGAACAGCTGCTGAAAGAAAAGATCCTGGCAAGATCAAGTGTTATAAGCTCTACTTTATAATAATCCGCAATTTTTTTTGCCGAACAAATCTCCTTGCTGTGCTTCTGTCCGTAAGTCACAGAAAGAGCTGTAACGTTTTCGTTTCCGTATTTTTCTACCGCCATGGCAAGACAGGTTGTACTGTCTATTCCGCCGCTGAACAATACAAGTGCTCTCATAATATTTTTTCACCGCCTGAATTATAGTGAAGGTCAGAACAAATCTGTCTTTCACTATATATATTTTATTCTTACTGCCTTGTACATACGCTTGTTTTATAAGTCCGGTGCGTATTTTCCTGCTGTTTATTATCTGTACAGTCTGTTCTGAAGTGAAACATCTGTTCTGAATCTTCCGCGCAGTGTGCTTGTGACTGTTTTTGACGCTGTTTTCTGTATTCCACGTGCTGTCATACAGCTATGACTTCCTTCTATAAGCACTGCAACATCATCCGAGCCTGTTATCTTCTGAACTATTTCGGCGATATCAGCACCTATCTTTTCCTGAAGCTGAAGTCTCTTTCCTACCATATCGGCAATCCGTGCAAGCTTACTTATTCCTATAACACGATCCTTCGGAAGATATGCTATAGCAACCTTCATATCATACATCAGAGCCATATGGTGCTCACAATAGCTGAAAATATCTATATCCTTTACGATTACCATATCGTTTTCAGAACCTCTGTCGTCCACAGAAAAAGTCTTTCCGAACATCTCAGCAATCTCGTCGTTTGTATAGTTCATTCCTTCAAAAACTTTTTCGTACATTTTTGCAACACGTTCCGGAGTTTCAGCGAGACCTTCCCTGTCAGGATCTTCACCAAGTGCTTTAAGTATACCGCGAATATGGTATTTTATTGCTTCTGTATCAATAGCCAATTCTGTTTTCAAACTCCTTTCTGATCAGGACTCCAGATTATCTTGTGAAGCTGGAGCTGAAGATTTACATTGTTAAGGTTATTTTCCTTAAGAAAATCAACTATTCTGTCAGGTGATATTTTCCCAAAAACAGGACTGATATACACAGAGGTTCTTTTCTGCAGCTCAAACCTCTCGATTATCTGCTTTGTTTTTATCAGATCTGTTTCATCTGATACGACAAATTTTACAGTATCCTGTTTATCAGCATGTCTGAAATTCATCAGATGCATTTCACGTTCCATCCCACTTCCCGGAAGCTTATAATCGATTGTAAAAGATGGTCTGTTCGGAATATCCAAAAACGGCATGACATCTATGCTTCCGTTTGTTTCCACTTCAACTCTGATGCTTTTTTCCTGTGAAAGATATTCGAGCAGATCGTATATGTTTTCCTGAGCAAGAGGTTCACCGCCCGTAAGCGTTACATTTCTCACTCCGGTACTTTTTATATATGAAAGTATCTGATGCTTGTCAAGAACTTCAAGAGGAGTTTTCATGTTGTTTGCCCATGATGTATCACAATAACTGCAATTCAGGTTGCAGCCGCAAAACCTTATAAAAACCGCAAGCTGACCGGCGAGCCTGCCCTCTCCGTTTATGCTTATAAATTTTTCTGCTATGTTGTATTTCATTATTCACCGACTCTATTCACTATACACCGCACAGTTGTTTGGTGTCTCATATACCGATATCTCTTTTAACCGAAAGTTCTTTTCGGAAAGCTTTTTATAAAAATATGCTGCAAGATTTTCTGCCGTTGGTCTGAACTCAAGAGTTATAAGTCTGAATCCGTTTTCACAAAGCATGTTGAAAAGCTCATCAGGCAAAGAATCCTTTTCAATGATAAGCGAATGATCAAGCTCGTCCGCTTCAGTCTTCAGTGCTTCCTTGAACTTAGAAAAATCCACAATCATTCCTCGTTCCTGACCGCTCTCTACAAGAGTATCTGAAAAAATCTCTGCAATTACTCTCCAGCGATGACCGTGTATGTTTCTGCATTTTCCGTCATAGCCGCTAAGAAAGTGAGCGCTGTCAAACGACGCTTCTGTTTTCAGTATATACAAAAAAATCCTCCTTAACTATTTTACGCAAAATAACACACAAAAAAAGCAGACAGCTAAGTCCGCTCAGAAAAAGTCATAATCTATCAGCCCGAGTTTTTTTTAACGACAGGATGGATGCAAGCGAACTGTCATATATGCTTTTTGCAGCCTGTGCGTCTGACCGCTTTTCTTTATTTTTTTGTGCAGACCCCGTTTCTGTGTACGAGGCTGCACACCTTAATATAAGTATAGCACAGGTATTTTCCCTTGTCAAATATGAAATATCAGGTATCTGACAAAAGGTTACACCATAGGATTTTTTTAGTTTTTATCCTCAGCTTCCTTCATAAAAATCTGCTTATCATATTTATCCTCTGAAAATCTGCTTTTAATATCAAATCCATGATGCATGGGACCGTTCCCTTTTCCAAAATCCAGCATAGCGGATAAAGCACCCGAAATATATTCTTTTGCCTGCCTTACTGCCTGCTTTAAATCATATCCCTTGGCAAGATTAGAAGCGATTGCCGAGGACAGTGTACATCCTGTTCCGTGTGTATTCGGATTGTCAATGCGCCTGCAGTCAAACCACGTTATTCCGCTGTTTTCATAAAGCAGGTCGTTTGCATCATTGATATTGTGTCCTCCCTTAAGAAGGACAGCACAGCCATAGGTTCTGTTGATGAAGCATGCAGCTTTTTCCATGTCATTCTTATCGGATATCTTTATTCCGGACAGCACCTGAGCTTCAGGAATATTCGGTGTAATAAGCATAGCTGCAGGCAATAGCTTTTCTTTCAGCACAGCAACCGCATTTTCAGAAATAAGCCTTGCCCCGCTTGTTGCAATCATTACAGGGTCAACCACAATGTTTTTTGCTTTATAAAACGTCAGTCTTTCCACGATCACCTCGATAAGTTCCGCATTTGCAACCATCCCTGTTTTTACTGCATCAGGAAAAATATCCTCAAACACCGCATCTATCTGTTGTTCTAAAAATTCCGGAGTTACTTCGGAAACCGCTGTAACTCCCGTTGTATTCTGTGCCGTCAGAGCAGTTATCGCACTCATTCCATAAACCCCGTTTGCAAGCATTGTTTTCAAATCCGCCTGAATACCTGCGCCGCCGCTTGAGTCGCTTCCTGCAATTGTAAGTGCTGTTTTAATCCTGCTGCAATTCATTAAACGCCTCCCTGAGTTCTCTTGCCGCAACGCAGGGATTCTCAGCCTTCATAATTGATGAAACTGCGCAGATCCCGTCTATTCCGGTGTTTTTCAGTATATGGATATTATCCTTATTCAGTCCGCCTATTGCATTGACTCTGATCGGAACGACATTTACGATATCTTTAAGTGTATCAACACTTGTCAGCACTGTCTTCACCTTTGTGGTTGTAGGATATATTGCACCAACACCGAGATAATCCGCACCCTGTTCATACGCTTCAAGAGCATCCGGAACAGTTTTTGTTGTTGCACCTATGATTTTATCCTCTCCCATGAGCTTTCTGGCAGTCACAACAGGCATATCCGACTGACCGACATGAACTCCTTCGGCATTTACAGCAAGTGCAACATCAACTCTGTCATCGATAATCAGAGGAATATCATATCGCTTTGTAATATCATGAACTTTTTCAGCAAGCGCTATATATTCTCTTGTCGTTCTCTCTTTTTCACGAAGCTGAACAAGAGTTACGCCTCCCTTGCAGGCTTCTTCTACACGATATAAAAATTCTTTTTCGCTGTAGTCTGTACTATCGGTTATAAAATACATTGTTGTATCAAGCTTTTTCATAAGCACCTCACATATAAATATAATCATTGAGTACGGGCTGTAAGCCCTCGTTTGTAATATCCCTGTACATCACATCAAGGGAACGTGCGTCATTGATTTCAAACTGCTCGTCACCCTCATTACCGTCAGACTCCCTGCCGTTATACTTGCTTTCGTGGTCACCGATACCTGTGGAAACACCGGCAGAAACCTTTGTTGCGGCAATCTTTACTATGCCGTTACGAAAGCTTTCGCTTTCTCTTGATGAAACGGTAATCCCTACAAACGGCAGAAAAATCCTGTACGCACAAATAATCTGACAAAGCTGTGTTTCGTGTACATCAAGAGGATCGATTCTGTCGTTGTTGATTATAGGACGTAATCTGGGACAGGACAGCGACATCTCAGCATGGGGATATTTACGCTGCAGATAATAAACATGCAGTGCGCTTGCAAGTGCATCCTTTCTGAAATCAGAAAGTCCCAGAAGCGCCGAAAATGCAACTCCTCTCATACCGCCCATCAATGCACGTTCCTGTGCTTCAAAACGATAAGGATAGACACGCTTATGACCTGACAGATGAAACTCAGAATATCTGTCTCTGTCATAGGTTTCCTGAAACACAGTAACATAATCTGCTCCGCATTCATGAAGATATTTGTATTCATCAACATTCACAGGATATATTTCAAGTCCTGTCATACGAAAATATTTTCGTGCCAGCTTGCAGGCTTCTCCGATGTATTCAATATTGCTCTGTGCTCTGCTTTCACCTGTGAGGATAAGAATTTCTTCCATTCCGCTGTCAGCAATAATACGCATTTCATTTTCGATCTGCTCCATATTCAGCTTCATACGGTTAATATTGTTGTAGCAATTGAAACCACAGTAAACACAATAGTTCTCACAGTAGTTTGCAATATACAGAGGTGTGAACATATATACGGTATTACCAAAATGCTTTGATGTTTCAAGCCTTGCACGCTGTGCCATCTGCTCAAGAAACGGCTCTGCAGCCGGCGATAAAAGCGCCTTAAAATCTTCAATAGTGCAGGTTTCATGCTCTAACGCCGCTTTTACATCCTTAGCGGTATATCCGTAATATTGATAGCTATCCATTCCGGCAAGCACTTTTTCCATTATATCGGATCTGATCTGCTCCATACCGTCCATATACTCCATGTGATCTGTACGGCTCGCAGGATCAGTTTCAAGCTTATGCTTTTTTTTAAGGGAGGAGATAGAAAGATGCTCTCCGTCTACAAAAAATCTGTTATCCATAAGCACCTCAATCTCTTAAAAAGCCCGTTAACGGGTCAGAAGCAGAAGCTCCACGTGTCAGAACTCTGCCAAGCCCTGAAAGATATGCCTTTCTTCCCGCCTCAACAGCATATCTGAAAGCAGACGCCATCATCGGCAGGTCGCCTGCTGTTGCAAGAGCGGTATTTGCCATTATTGCCGCCGCCCCCATTTCCATCGCTTCGCAAGCCTGAGACGGTCTTCCGATACCTGCATCAACAATAACAGGCAGGTCAATTTCATCTACGAGAATCTGAATGAACTCCTTTGTTGCAAGTCCCTTGTTAGAGCCGATCGGAGCCGCAAGCGGCATTACAGCCGCCGCACCTGCGTTTACAAAATCTCTTGCTGCATACAAATCAGGGTACATATACGGAAGCACCACAAAGCCCTCATTTGCAAGGATTTCAGTTGCCTTTATAGTTTCATTGTTATCCGGTAGCAGGTATTTTGTATCACGCATAATCTCGATCTTCACAAAGTCACCGCATCCGATTTCACGGGCAAGTCTTGCAATTCTCACTGCTTCTTCCGCTGTTCTTGCACCGGACGTGTTAGGAAGCAAAGTCACTCCCTCCGGTATGTAGTCAAGGATATTTTCCTGTTCCTTTGTATTGGCACGGCGTACCGCAAGAGTAATAATCTCCGCACCTGCGTCACGAACAGCCGCTTCAATCAGATTCATGGAATATTTTCCTGAACCGAGAATAAAGCGTGAGCTGAATTCGCGTCCGCCTAAAATAAGTTTATCTTCCATAACAAATTCCTCTCTATACATCAGATTCGCCTGCAATGATACGTAAAACCGTGTTTGCCTGATGTGCAGCACACAGCATTACACGAGGTGCCAGAAGCGTACCATCATCCTTAACATCACTTGTTCCGTCACCGCAGATATACAGCCGTTTACCAAGCTTTTTTGTTTGTATGGTATTGCCTGTATGCAGACCTGACATTCCCGAAGCACTAACGATATATTTTTCGGAATACCGTTCTGCAACCCCGTTCACAAGCATTGCCTTGCATTCAGGATTATCAAAGCATTCACAGATAATGTCGCAATCTGCCAGCAGTGACAAGTTATCATCAGTTAGCTTTATATCATGAGTTATGACGTTGCAGTAAGGAGAAATCTCCGAAAGCGTCCGCTCCATAGCTGCTGTTTTGTTCATTCCAAGCTGTGAAACTGCATACTGCTGACGGTGGAGATTGGATATATCCACCTTATCATAGTCAATAAGCATAAGCGTTCCCACGCCTGCCCTTGCAAGTGATATTGCAGTGTTTGAACCAAGCCCGCCAAGTCCGCATATCGCAACAAAAGCCGCAGAAAACTTTTCCTGCAATGTCTTTCCGTGCCGCTGTTCCAACACACCAAGCCATTCCTGCTTTGTCATATCAGCCGCCCCCCACAAAGCTTACGATCTCAACACAGTCACCATCACACAAAAGTGTACTTTCGTACCTTGCCTTCGGAAGGATTTCGCCGTTAAACTCAACTGCCACCCGACTTATTTCATAGCCGCTTTCTGAAAGATATTCATAAACGTTTTTCCCTGCAATGTTTTCAACAGCTTCTCCGTTTACTTTAACCATCTCAACACCTCACAAAATATCAATGTATTCGCTCTCAAGAGCCTTGTTCATGCTTCTTACCGCACAGAATTTTCCGCACATTGAACAGCTTTCCTCGATCTCCGGTTTTCTGTCATTACGGATTTTCTTTGCAGTTTCAGGATCAACAGAGCATCCCCACTGCTTTTCCCAATCAAACGTCCTCCTGGCATCAGCCATTTTATCATCAATGTCTCTTGCATGAGGAATATGCTTTGCAATATCAGCAGCATGTGCGGCAATTTTTGAAGCAATTATCCCCTGTTTTACATCCTCAACATCCGGAAGTGCGAGATGCTCCGCCGGTGTAACATAACACAGAAACGCCGCACCTGAAGCTGCCGCAACTGCGCCCCCGATTGCAGAAGTAATATGGTCATAGCCCGGAGCAATATCAGTAACAAGAGGACCGAGAACATAGAACGGAGCACCCATACAGATAGTTTGCTGAAGCTTCATATTGGCTTCGATCTGATCAAGAGGCATATGTCCCGGACCTTCAATCATAACCTGTACATCCTTTTTCCATGCTCTTCCGGTAAGCTCACCAAGACGCACAAGCTCCTCAATCTGACATACATCACTTGCATCTGCAAGACAGCCGGGACGACAAGCATCACCGAGAGAAATTGTTACATCATATTCACGACAGATATCGAGAATTTCGTCATAATATTCATAGAATGGATTTTCATTGCCGGTCATACTCATCCAGGCAAATACTAATGAGCCTCCACGGGAAACAATGTTCATCTTACGTTTATGCTGTTTAATCTGTTCAATTGTCTTTCTTGTTATTCCGCAATGAAGCGTAACAAAATCAACACCATCCTCTGCATGAAGTCTTACAACATCAATAAAATCCTTTGCAGTAAGAGCTGCAAGATCACGCTGATAGTGAATTACGCTGTCGTATACCGGAACAGTACCTATCATCGCAGGACATTCCGCAACAAGCTTTTTTCTGAATGGCTGAGTGTTGCCGTGAGATGATAAATCCATAATTGCGTCAGCGCCCATTTTTACAGCTGTCATAGCTTTTTGCATTTCAATACTGTAATCCCTGCAATCTCTTGAAACACCGAGGTTTACATTGATTTTTGTCCTCAGCATTGAACCTACACCATTTGGCTCAATACATTTGTGTAGTCTGTTAGCACATATCACGACTTGTCCCATCGCAACAAGCTCACGGATTTTTTCAGGTGTACGATACTCCTTTTTCGCAACCTCCTCCATTTCCTTGGTAATAATCCCTTTTCTCGCCGCTTCCATTTGTGTTTTGTACATATCTTTTCTCCGTGTATTTATTTTTAACAGACGAAAAAAAGGAAGCTACCGATTTTGATAGCTTCCGAAATTTTTTTTGTATAAAAAATACACCGACGTGCAAGCGTCAGCGCTCTACAGTCGTCCCTACGTTGGCATTATCCAAATCAGGTTATCGGTCGAAGGTCATACCTTCCTCTCAGCCTGTAATACAAGCTCCCGTCTGTTAAATTGTATTTTCATTATACACCGTTTTTTTAGGAATTGCAAGAGGTATTTTAAATTTAACCTGAATCCGCAGAGTTCGCTTATACTTATTTGAAACATGTTATCATATGTAGATTATTGACAGCCTGAGTTAAATATGATATAATTACAAATATTTATTGTGATCATCAGACAACTTTTCCTTTGTTTTTTCCCAAATAATCATTTTATTTTACTAAAATATGAAAATAGTCTGTTGACGCAGTAATGTATTATGGGTGAATTAATGACTGCATCAATTCATTGTGAAAAAAGCGGAGACATTTATACTGCTGATGTAATTTATCAGATACTTGGTTTTTATGACTGGGAAGAAGGCTCTGAAGATTTTGGTGGATTAGTTGTTGACGGTGAAATGTTTTTATTACATGCGCATGGTATGGCGAGAGAGATGAAAACGATTGGACGTTATTCAACTACAATGACATGGAATGCTGGCGAGAGAATGGTATATCATGACGTTGAATGATTTATGAAAGGACTATACTATGAAATCAAAATTATTTTATATTATAACCGCAATTATTACTTTAATTTTTAAGTACGCTTGTGCGTATTTTTATATGCGTGTAGTTGTTCATCAGAGACAGGGAGATTATAATCAAATTTGTTCATTTTTATTGCTTATTTTGCCCTTGATTTTGTTCTTAGTTCTACTGAAAATATGTTTTTCTTATGGTAAGAACAAACTTGATAATTGGAACTGGAAAACCAAAACCTTGACAATATCTATTATAGTACTGTGCATGGTTATACCTATTATATGGTAATAACATTCATCGCATTCCTCGTCTGCGATAAATCTCCAGCTGCGACAGTTAATCAGACTATTGTTAGTCTGATTAACTGTGCGGCTGTTGTTATAGTTATTCACGACCGTTCCGGCAGGTATGGTATCTTTAATCGATGCTGTGTAACTGCTAAATAATCCATCGACTTCAAAGATCTTAAAAACTATGCTAAAGTGATGATTAGGAGATTTAATTATGAACGAAAAAAAGTTCTATATATTAACATTTATTGAGTTTACATTTTACAAACTGCTGTACTCTACTTACTATCCTTTTATAATATGGGTTATTAGGAACAAGGATTTAACTGGCTTTATCCCTGTTTTATTAACATTTATTCCAGTTGTTCTATTTATAGTATTACTATCTATTTCTATTAAATACGGAAAAAATCATTTAGATTTATGGTCTTGGAAAAAACTCCTCTTAACATTACTGGTAATATTTGTTCCGCAACTAATTCCCTTACCTTTTTAAAATTTAAATGATTATAGAGTAATTACTCCTATCGCATTCCTCATCTGCCGATAAATCTCCAGCCGCACAGTTAATCAGACTATTGTTAGTCTGATTAACTGTGCGGCTGTTGTTGTAGTTATTCACGACCGTTCCGGCGGCAGATATGGTATCTCTCATCGATGCAGTCATACCATCAAAATTCACACTCATATCAGTTTTCATTGTAAGCTGCATACTTTCCGCCACTCCGCTGATTGCTCTTGATGACTCTCATCCCCCTGCATCATACTGCACAGCCCTGAGATAAAACTCAAATCTGCACAGCAATTCGCAAAGATAAGTACCGTCTGTTTCTTTTCTGTGAAAACAGGCAAGCTCATCATGTATTTTTTCTATCATTGCACACCCCTCACTCATACCAAGCTCTCTGAAGTTTTTCAGAATAATTTCAAGCTTTTCGGAGCCTGAGGCAGATACGTTTTCAAAACCGCCGAACACGATATCAGACAGTACCTCCTCAGCGTATAAAAGAATTTTTTTCATATAAAAACCACCATTATTCAAAATAAAAGCATCGTACTTTTTTTCTGTCGATTATACTCACAGGAACAAACACCTTTCCGATATACCGGCATATAATGAAGCTTCCTTTTTCGGGAGCTTTTTTTACTGCCCTTTCGATATAGGCAACTGCGTTTTTATTATGTTCATTCCATGATATCTCACATGGATAAAGCCTTATTCCGTCTGATATTTCAAACTCAAGGACCTGGTTTATTTTATTATAGGATATATGAGTAAACTCTTCAAAACGAACAGCTATGATCTTTTCTTCCCGTCTGCGTCCGAAGTATTCATACTCATTCTCATCTGCAGAAAAATTTTCGGATCCGATATTCATAAGCGGGACTTTTTCATAGATGTTTTCGCTAAGCGGATGCATAGTTGTTTTTTTCGATGAAGATATTCTTCCACCGTTGCTTGTCTTGCCGCCTATAAGTCTGAACACACTTCCTGAAACCTGTTCAAGAGAGACAGAATTTGTCCAGTGTGCATGACTGCGGAAAACCTCTTCAAGACTCTCAAAGCTACTGAATTTTTTTGTGTTTTCGTATATGTAAGAGATACTTGAAGAATATGTATATATTCTGTTGTCATCATTACAGTAAAGTATTGCAGTAACTCCGGCATAACCTGAATCAGTAGTCCATGGATAAGCTCCGAGTCCGGTAAAACACAGAGGTTTTCTTTCTGTATATTTTTCTTTTCCATCATAGCATAGTTTTTCGAGATTATCGGGATTTTTTTCATTTGCAAGAACAGCCTTTACGGTGTTATATATCCTGCAAAGCAGATGAACGGTTTTTATCGATGAGAACTCCGCACTTTTTTCAAGCATTTCTCCGATATATGACGAAAGACTCCTTATCATAAGAGATATATTGTTATGAATCGTGTTTTCACCTTTAAGAGAAAGCTGTACCAGAACATCAATATCACTTTTTCCGCAGTTTATTATGCCTTTTTTCATTATCACCCGGACTGAAGAAATAACTTCAGAAAGATACTCCGGGTTTATAACAAGCATCTTTTCTTCACATGTTTCTTCAGATGACGGCACTTCTTCCTCCGGATTCACTTCAGAAGAAGCTTCCTCCTGCACTGCCTGAGAAATCTCAATATCTCTTAAAACAACAAGAGCTGATATGACATGACGACAGACTGTTTTTGATCTGCAGCTGCAGGAAAAATCAGAAAGATCTTTTTTTATAACAGTTTTTGTATCATCAAACTCAATTGAAAAAAAATCGTCTGAAAACGATATGCTGACATCTGTGATACTTTCAGCGTCCTTGGTCCCTCTTTTGTATATTCCTTTGTTAGATATCGCTGTAAGATTTTCTTCAGTAAGTGAAGCCTTCACTTTACCTATCATGATCTCACAGTCGTTTTCCTTTATGATATTACATTTCCTATCCATTCGGCAAGTCCCTCCGGTGTAACTGCACATACCTCCGCTCCTCTTTTTGCCATATTCTCGGCAGCCTGCTTGCTGTAGCAAGGCGATGATGAATAATCAAGAGCCGGCAGTATAAAAAACTTTGCCCCTGATTCTACTATTGACGAGCAGCATCCGTACATAAACCTGTAGTCGTTTCCATCACAGAGATCGCTTATAAGTACTACAATAGTTTTCTGCGGAGCAGTTATAAGCTTCTGTGCATAACAGAGCGCACCATATATATCCGTACCTCCTCCAAGCTGAACCTTCATAAGAGTTTCAACGGGATCATAGGTATGATCACTCAGATCCACAAGGTGCGTATCAAAAACAACAAGCTTTATACTGATAAAAGGAAGCTTTGAAAAAATAGAAGCCATAATTGCAGAATATATAACCGAATCGCTCATACTGCCGCTTTCATCAACAAGTATTATTATATTCCATGGATTATAGTTTTTTATATTGGCATCAAAATAAATCCGGTCAGGTATTATTGTTTTATACTCTGCGCTATAGTTTTTAAGGTTCTTTTCAACGGTTTTCTTGAAGTTGAGGTTTCTGTACACTTTTGGAGCGTTCGTGCTGTACGGCAGTTTTTTTCCGCTAAAAGCTCTCCTTACTTTTACTTCAAGACGTTTTTTAAGCTCCTCTACTGTTTGTCTTACTATATCATCTGCCATATTTTTTACAGTAGCAGGTATCATGCTTCTGAACATAAGCAGTTTTTTCAAAAGATCGATATCATGAGGCATTTCTTTTAAAACATCAGGATCTGTAAGCATTTCAGTCATTCCGTATTTGTCAAGTGCCTGTTTCTGCATCATCTCGCAGGCTTCCTTCGGAAAAAGCTTTTTTATTTTTTTGATCCAGAGCGGAACAGAAAGAACAGGTCCGCCCTTTCCTCCCCTGATGCCTCTTTTTTCACTGTATTCATTGTCATAAATAAAAGCCAGTGCTTCATCAGTTTCCCTCATGCTATCCTCAAGAGGAATGCTTTCTTCAGCAAACTCCCCGAGTATAAGACGCCATCTAAGAAGCGCTTCTTCATTTTTCATATTCAAACAAGCCCCCACTTCTTCAGATTTGCAGCTGCATTTTTATCATATATGCGTGCCCGGGTTACCTCTTCAAAGCTGTACACACCGCTTCCTGCAAGTAAATCATCGGATATATCATAACGCGAAGCAATCATTCTGCCTACACGTTCCGTTTCGACCGGAATAAAGTTTGTAAACGCATATCTCAGATTAGGAAGAACCATACTGAACTTTTGGTCATCCATTGATGAAACTATATCATCGATCATAAAAAGAAGCTTTTCATCTGTAAAAAGTATATCTCTCGACGCCATAAAAATCCCGCACAGAAACAACGCAATATCGTTTTCGTCTGCTGTTCCGAGATACGAGCTTACCACTTGTGCAAACTCCTCCCGACTATATTTTCCGCTCTTGAAGAGTATAGCCGTCATAACTCCATAAACCTGATTTTTACATTCGCTGTCAGACGCTGTTTCGTTTATGATACGGCAAAGCTCCTCAGAGCTGCATATATCACCGTATTCCATACTCAGCGAATACAGATGATATATGCCCTTACACACCTTATCTGTTTTATCATCATCAGGCGACTTTATGCTGTCCATAAGATACAGCGCCCTTTCAAAAGCTGCAGACATAAGCTCTTTAAGTATGTGAGGATAGTCACCATATCTGATTTTGTGCATAACAGCAAGCTTTTTTACAGAGCCTGTAAATTCACAAACTCCGGAAAAATCACTGTCAGACAGAATTATGAGCTTCAAGGAGTCGTATTTTTCTTCTGCTATTTCGTCCATTCCCATTGAATGAATATGAAGCATAAGCCTTCCGAGATCAGAAGAAGACATGTTTTCCCTGATTTTCTTTTCGATAAGCGTGCTGCATATGCGGGATATACTCTCTCCGAAAACTGACAGATCTGTCAGTGAAACATCAACAGAAGTACTGTATCTGCATCGCCAGTGTTCTCTTATAAGATTTGTATTCTGAGAATTTGCATGATCTGCACCTGAGGTCATACTGCAGAAACCTGCGTTTAAGAACTCCATTCTGTGAAGAAAACAGCTTTTTTCATAATGCACGGTTTTTTTTACCGTTTCAAGCGTTATATCCTGATAAGCTATGGTGTTTGTTTTTATTCTGAATTTTCGGCACTGTTCCTTAAAATCTTCTACTACAGGCGCTGTCATTCCTTTATCTACAGTCACTTTTCCTATTCCGAGACCAGTCAGCTGTCTGTACAGAAAATCCAGCTCAACTGACGAGGTCATGTTTATATCACCCTTTACAAACGTGCTTCTGACGCTGTCTGTCAGTTCAAAAACACCTGCTGTATGCTTTTCTCTTAGCTGAGCCAACGACTTTGCCATTGAAAAAGCATTTATTTCGTCAGGAACAGACACAGGCTGTTTGCTTCTTGTATATCTTGCCGTTTTTACTATGTATTCGAGCACAGTGTCTTCAAAAGCTGAATCTGTTTTTTTCTGATCATGAAGCCTTTCCCATATTTTCTGATAAAACGAAGGAAACATAATTCCTGAACCGTACCCGCTCCTGCTGTCTGACTCAAAAAAAGAATACGGCATGAGATACCCTGAGCTTGCTGACGGATCGGATTTTACAGATGAAAACTCAATGTTCTGAGGTTCGAGTAACCCCTGAATATGATAAGCTCCTGCAACTACAAGAGTTTTTTTATGGTTTTTACGGTATTTCAGGATATTATCCGCCATGTATTTTTCACGGCGTACATTTTTTATATGATCAGTTTCATTTTCAATACCGCACAAACGCATATAGTACCCAAGTGATATAACATTTTTTACAAAATCACAACTGTCGGTATACGGTGCTGCAGTTTCAAATTTTCTCTCCCAGAACTCTGAAAAATCCCTGCATCCGTTTTCTTCGGAGATTTTTTTAGTATATGTTGCTTCTGATTTGTATGCATCTTCAGAAAAATCGATCTGCAGTTCTTTTCGTTTATCGTTTATGAGTATTTCACGAAACGGCATATCAATAAAATGAACCTCTGCACCTGTCATGACTGAATTTTTCAGAGCAGCAAACTCAGGCGAGTATTCAAGAAAAGGATAATACGCCCTGTACTTCTCGCAGGACTCGTCTACAAGTCCTTTTTTATCGTCATAGCTGCAGTATATACATACCGGCGGCACAGTGCCGTCGTTTATCATATATGGTATCAGATGATCCATATCAGACGGACCTTCGATAAGTATGAGATCAGGAGCATACATCTGTATGATTTTTTCAAGATGATATGCACATCCCGGCGAATGATGCCTGATCGGATAATATATTATCCCGCTTGCCATATCAAACGCCTGTGAAAAAAGTTTTTCCGTATTTGTATCCATTTTTACTCCTGTTATTTTATACATGTACGGCTGTTGTACAGCTCTTTCCAGAGTCCGCCTGTACGCTCTGCCTTAAGCTTGACAGCACCGTTATAATAATCCTTGAGTTTCGGCAGATCATCCTTGTTTTCTTTTACTACTGAACCGAGAAGGTTTTCCGTAAGGAGCTGCATGGTTATTTCACCGTTGCCATAATAGCAGGCGCTAAGTGCCGACTGATAATACACTGCAACCGCCTCTGCAGTACTCATCACACCTGAAAGCTTCTGTATCTTTGCCTTTTCATAGGACTGTCCCGAACGAAGCTCGCTGAATGTTTCAGCAAGTATATCAACGACATCATCCTTTATCTGTATATCAAGTCCTGCATCTTCAAACATGGTGCGGCACTGTTCCTTTATGATACGGCTTTCAAGTGCGACGCTCTTTACAGGCTCTACCGTTTCAAAGTTGAAACGTCTCTTCAGAGCACTCGACATTTCGTTTATACCCTTGTCTCTTGTGTTTGCTGTCGCTATTATATTGAAGCCCTGTTTTGCAAAGAGCATACCATCATTTCCGAGCTCAGGGATATTCATTACTCTGTCACTCATTACTGATATCAGGGTATCCTGTATCTCGAGCGGACAGCGGGTAACCTCTTCAAAACGGGTTATGATACCTTCCTTCATTCCTGTATATACAGGTGACGGTACAAGTGCCTCCTTTACAGGTCCCTTTGCAAGAAGCATTGCATAGTTCCACGAATACTTTATGTTATCCTCTGTTGTTCCGGCAGTTCCCTGTACAGTGTTGGCACTGTTACCGCACACAGCTGCCGAAAGAAGCTCCGACAGCATGGTTTTTGCGGTTCCGGGTTCACCTACAAGCATAAGTCCTCTGTTGCTTGCAAGTGTAACTATTGCACGTTCAACAAGTGCGTCATCTCCAAAAAACTTCTGGGATATTTTTATTTTTTTCCCGTTGTACTCAAGAGGCTGTTTAGCTCCGAGTATAAAATCCCTTACTGCTTTTGGTGACAGAAGCCATCCGTTTGGTTTTACACCTTTATCATTATGGATAAGAGCATCAAGCTCTTCTCTGTATTTTATTTCGGCGAGCGGTTTTTGTATATCATTCATAGCTTTTCATTTCCTTTTTATTTTTCAGAACAAGGTTTGCTTTACAGTTATTCTTCAATCATATTTTCTACTATATCGAGGCAGCAGCTTATAAACCTTGCCGGAAGAGTCAGAGGGTTTATATCTGCACCGCCTTTTGTGAACTTCACACTTTCGAGCTTGACATCCTCATCATAACCCTGACCAAAGTAAAGAATATCTGCATTTATATGCATAGAAACACCAAGATTTTCATCTGTCATGATATATCCGTCAAAGCTTCCTCCGTCACCTGTTTCCCCACGTTCCATATTGTATTTTTTCGCCGCTCCTGCAAGCTTTCCTGAAACAGTATCCTTTCCTGTATACTTTGATATACTGTTATCGGCATTGGATATATCCTTTTCTTCAAGCTTTATGACTCTTGCAAAAAGCTGATTAAGAGGCTGTGTTATTTCATAATCCTCAAGCTGTGTAATCCATTTTTCAGTAAGCTCCTCATCAAGCTCCACCGGATGCACAAGTGTTATATCTGCATTTTCCGGAAGCTCAAGCTCGTCATCGTCGGCATCACAGAATGAACCGTCTGACAGATATCTGAAGGTATCTGTAAGCTTTCCGTTTTCATATATTCCCCAGATAAGATTTTCAGCAAAACAGTGCATGATAGCATTTTCTTCAAAAAGTGTTCTCCATCTGTCAACACTCCATGTTCTTCCGTTGGAAAGAACCTTTTCAAGACGCTGTTTCTGTGATGCAACTATTGTTTTTACCTGTTTTTTAAGCTCTGAAAACTCCTTTGAAGCCGCCTGTGATTTTACAGGATCATCCTTATCGTTAGGCTTAGGCATGCTCTTTACTTTTTTGTTTTTCTGATTATCATGTATAGAAAAAGTAAAATCAGGCATCAGAGATACAGTAAATGTACGTTCACCATAATCAAAGATTCTTTCTCCGCACTTATCAAAGCCAAGATCAGGTACTATCTTGTCTTCAAGCTCGTCCACAGAAACCTCAAGTGTTTCTGCCGCAAACTTTATAGCACCTCTTGCTGCAGTTTTTACAACGTTGCTCGGAAATTTTTTCGATATGGTATCTACTGTGAGCAATGCTATACTTCCGCCGTTAAGCGCAATATTGTTTACTACAAACGCCGCAAGCTGACCTCTTGACGCACCTGCCCAGAGCTCAAGCTGCTTCTTGAGACGAATTATCTGACTTGCTGAGGCGTATATACAATACGGCAGAGTAATAAACTTGCGTTTTGTATCAGCACCCTCCTCAAGCCAGTTTGTATAAATATTTTCAAGAGCCTCGCAAAGATCGGTGCTGTTAAGTCTTTCTGCAACTCTGTCACACAGTCTCAGACGACAGGGCTCATCAAGTATCATATATTCACTCAGAATGTATTTTAAAACATCAGGAGAAGCTGCTCTTTGCATATCAGCAAAGCGTATTCCTTCAAAGCATTTTTCATCAATCCACGAAAGCTTCTTTACTGCAGCTGCGTTTAAGTTTTCTTTGCAGAATTCTTCTGTAAATTCGTTTGAAGTAAAGGCAAAATCCTTTCCGAATTTTCTTATGTTATCCCACTTTCTTATAAGCTGTGTAACATTAAGATTGGAATCTCCCTTAAGCTTCGGCAAAAGCTTTTCAAGCTCTGAGCGCAGCTCTGTTTCGTAGTTTTCTGAAATCTCAAAGGATTTTTTTCTTAAGATCTTGGATTTTGATTTTAAAGCGTTTATAAGAGGCACAAACTTCTTTTCGATATCCGAGTTATAATAAACCTCAAGCCAGCATGCTGTACTCTTGATATCCTTTAAACCGGACAGGTATGTATATGCAGCTTCAGGGTTTTCTTCGACAGCTTTGCTTATTGTATCTTTGTTTATTTTGATTGACCACGCATACCAGTCTCCTGCGTTTGCATAACAGTAAATGCTGAATAAGGCATCTACCGGAATAAACTTAAGAAGTGTTTCAGCGTTTTCCTCTTCTGTCGTTCCGAGCCAGAACATTCTTTCCTTGTTGAATATAGTATATATCTGTCCCATGATATTGGCGTTCTCATCACGATACGCTATAGTCATAAGCGTTCTGATAACATCAAAAGCCTGTTCACAGTGATCTGCAAGAAGAGATAATACAGCAACATATCTGTCTATAGGATTATAGAGCCTGTAAACCTTAAATTTGATTTCAAAACCTGTATCTTCAGCATTCATTAAATCTTCGGACTTTATAAGCTTTATAAAACCCGGAAAGCTTATTCCTGTTTTCCAGTGCTTGTTAATACCATCAATCATTTCGTGTATGTAATGCGGCACTGCTTTCTTTATCGCTTCAAGTACACTGTCACCGCAGCTGTTTTTAAGAAGAATAATGAAAGCATAAACTGCACACTCAGATGAACACTTTTTTTCCTTTATAATCTTCAGAGTAACATCAGTAAACACGGAACCGTCTTCTTCATATAACTCCTCAAGAGCTTTTTTGTATACTGAATCAGGCTTATGAAAATGATTGATTATGGAAGCATAATAATAGTTTTCCTTCAGCCCGAGAGCATAAAGCTCTTTTTTTAATATCTCTTCAGAATAATACTTTATAAAGCTATTGTAAACCGAAGTATCATATGATATATATGAAGCAAATTTTTTGAAAATTTTCACTGTCAGATCGTTTATATTATATAGATGACATACTATATCAATCCTTAGTGACGACGGAAGCTTATCCAGATACTCAAACACAACAGGAATATGCTTTTCATATTTTGCAGGCTCTGCTGCTATCATTTCTGCAAGAAGCTCGATCATAAAATGAAACTCTGTTTCATGCTCCTTGGCCTTTGAATACTCCTTAAGACGTTTTTCTGTTATATATCCAAGAACATCTTCTCCGAAGAAGCTTATGCAGTCACATGCCATATCCTGATATGGGAAATATCCTCTTCTGACCTGCCAGCCAAACTGCTCCATTATGTCTTTGAAGCTATATCCTAAACGTATGCATACTTCAAGATGAGCTTTAGAGTATCCATAAGCAGCCAAGCATCCATAGTTTGACAGCTTTGAGATAACGTAAAGTATTCTTCCTGCCATTTCGGAGTTTTCACCCTTCATAAACTCCTTGATAACTGAATTGTCAAAGTACATGTTTACACATCTTTTAAATTCAAGGCTCTCAGGATCTCCTTCACCGTCTGAAATATACTTGTCTATTTTGTTTAAGGCTTCTATACCGGAACTTGTATTTGCGTATGCAGAGTTTCTTAATCCTCCGCCCATAACCCAGTTTTTTTGATATGCCCAGTATTCGATAAGCTTTGCTTCTGTCATTTTTTATTCCTCCCTGACATCACTGTTTTATAAAAATTATCCTGTTTTATAACAAGAATACTTACTAAATTAGTATTAATTATACAACTTTCATCTCTATTTGTCAACAAAATCATTGTTTTTTATGATATTTAACAAACAAGAAAACACCTTAAAAACATATAAAAATGCTCCTTTTTATCAGAGCAGATTTTTGATTTTATCAAAAAGATCATTCTGTCCGATAAAAAGGAGCGTTATTATAGTGAAATAAAAAATAATACTTTTCGTTTACTATAATGATATGTTTTCAGATACTTAAAAATATTTTCAGGTACTTTCTTTTTCTGCAAGAGTCCACTCGATCGCCTCTGAGACAACTTTTTTTCCGTTGATTATGTCAATAAGCTTTTCGGCTGCGATCGAACCGATGTTTCTGTCTTCATAGGACATTGATGTAACGCGTACAGGCGATATTTCACTGAGATTACTGTTGTCAAAGCTTGCGACGGCAATATCCTCAGGAACACGCTTTCCGCACTGATTGAACACTCTTATGAGATTAAGCGCTATCTCGTCATTATAGCATACAACTGCAGTTGCATCACCTATCCGTTCAAATATATTTTCCGGATCCCTGAACATGCTCTCTTTGGATTCGGTTGTATACCATATGACCTTTTCATCATCAACAAGCTGTCCTGCATCACGCAGTGCAGATATATAACCAAGATATCGCTGATGACCCTGTATATCATCACTCTTGAAGAAACCGGCAATATTGGTATGACCTTTGTCAAAAAGATGATTTACAAGCTCATGCCCACCGCTTTTGTTGTTGGCGCAGACGGATATAGTACCGGGAAGCTCCGGATAATAGCTGTTAAAAAATACAACCGGTACACGACGCTTGAAAAGCTTTGCATACAAATCAAAATTAGGATTTGGCATTGCGGTCTTTGTTCCTTCTATAAGAAAACCATCTATAGGTTTTTTGAGAAGATCTTCAAGAACGGCTCTTTCGTTGCATACCTTGTTTCCGGTAGCTGCAAGTATAGGCGTATAGCCGTTTGAAGAAAGAACAGACTCTACCGCACTGAGCTGTCCGGGGAAAATATAGTCATCAATATATGTAACAATTACAGCTATAATATGACTCTTAGGACTTGAATCCCTGCTCTTTACTGTTGAACCACTTCCCTGACGTTTTATAATGAGATCTTCCTGTACAAGCATCTGAAGCGCCTTTCGTACCGTCTGACGACTCATTTTGTACTTGACTGACAGCTCCTCTTCTGTAGGAAGACTGTGTCCTTCAGGATACTTTCCGGATAATATGGCTTCTCTCAATTCCAGAGATAACATTTCATATTTTTTCAAAATAAATACAACTCCTTATCTACCCCATACAAATATAATACATCCAAAAAAATTGTTTGTCAACAACCATAATACAAATTTTCAAAACATGTACAGTTTCAGAGCACAATTTGTTTAGTTTGCACAATTAATTTCAAAACATTATGTTGAAATTAGTTCTTGATTTCACATACTGTATTATGATAGAATTATATTAAACTAAACAACATCGGTGGTTAGAAAATTTGTATGTGTTTTACTACCCCATTTTCACAATGTATAAAACGTTTGGTTATCAAAACTTTTTTTAAAGAGATCAAGGAGGAAAAACATGAAAATCAAAAAAACTTTAGCCCTTTTATTCAGCTTAACGCTCGGACTCAGCGCATTTACAGGCTGTAATAACTCTGAAGGCAGCAGTACAGCAAACTCAGGAAATGACTCACAGTCACAGAATAAACCAAGTTCATCAAGTGAACTTATCAAGGTTGGAATAATCAATAACGATCCTAACGAATCAGGCTATCGTACCGCAAACGATGCAGACATGAAAGCTACTTTCACAAAAGAAAACGGATATGATGCATCTTTTGCATACAGTCTTAAGAACGATGAACAGATTGCTTATGCACAGCAGTTTATTCAGGATGAAGTTGACTATCTGCTGATTTCAGCTGCCGGAACTTCCGGTTGGGATTCTGTTCTCAAGGATGCTCAGGCTCAGGAAATAAAAGTTATTCTTTTTGACCGTACTATAGATGCAGATGAAAACCTATATGAAGCTTCTATCGTTTCAGATATGGCAAAGGAAGGCGAAACAGCTGTTGCATGGCTTGAATCCCAGAAGCTCTCTGAGTACAACATAATACATATTCAGGGCGTTATGGGCTCTGCAGCTCAGATCGGAAGAACAGGCGCTCTTGACGATAAGGTAAGCAAGGAAAGCAACTGGAACATGATCACACAGCAGACAGCAGAATGGAATGCTGAAACTGCTCAGCAGATTGTTCAGTCTGTAATTGACTCAGGCAAGAGCTTCAACGTTATCTACGCTGAAAACGATGATATGGCAAGAGGTGCAGTTGCAGCACTTGATAAGGCAAATATTTCTCACGGTGTCGGAAAAGACGTTATAGTTATGGGCTTTGACTGCAACAAGTGGGCTCTTGAAGAGCTTCTCAAAGGAAACTGGAACTATGACGGACAGTGCAATCCGTTCCAGGCATCATACATCAATGATATCATAAAAGATCTTGAAAACGGAAAATCACCTGCTTCCAAGGTAGTTATCATGGAGGAAAAAGGTTTCGACGCTTCATCCATTACTCAGGAAGATGTTGATAAGTACGGTATCTGATGATATTTTTTAATCAGAAAACATATTTTACGGAAGCATCCGGTTTAAAATCAAACATCTGTAAAATCAACTTATAGTAAACGATACGTTCATTATAATCTACCGGATCAAAATTCAGAATATTCTCCGGCATACCTTTTTAACAGATTTTGGAGTTATTAGTGTATACGAAAGCCCGAAAATGCATTCTGAACCGTAAAGGGCAGTCTGATTGGTATTTTTCAAAATTACACATAAAGCGCGGATCTGAATATATGGATAATAAAATCCTTGTATCGGACCGCGTTTTTTTGAACTATCAGCGTCTGATTATTTTATATTTTTAATACTATCAAATCTTACAATATCAAAAACCGACATTTTTTTATTCATGATGGAGGCGAAAAAAATGCAAGATGATGTTATCTTGAGATTGGAAGGAATCTGCAAAGAATTTCCGGGTGTACGTGCACTTTCGAACGTACAGTTTACTCTCAGGAAAGGTGAGATCCACGCACTTATGGGAGAAAACGGCGCCGGAAAATCCACACTGATAAAAGTCCTGACAGGCGTATATCAGAAAAACAGCGGTTCCATATATATGGACGGAAAATCAATAAACATACGTTCTTCCGGAGATGCACAAAAAGCTGGAATAAGCACTGTTTATCAGGAAATAACACTTTGTCCTAATCTTACTGTTGCAGAAAACATGT
>SVNR01000014.1 GCA_015066815.1 Ruminococcus sp. | reverse complement strand
CAGAACACAGGAGAAGTACGTCAAGAGGATCTCTGTCATCGCCGTACGTTCTCGGAATAAACCCGTAGTTCATAGGATAGTGTGTAGCTGTAAATAAAATACGGTCAAGCATAAGCATTCCTGTTTCTTTATCAAGCTCGTACTTTTGATTACAACCCTTCGAGATCTCTATAACAGAAATAAAATCCTTTGGTTTTATTCTTTCTTCGTCTATATCGTGCCAGATATTCATACGATCAGCTCCTTGATAAAAATCTATTAAATATATTTTACAGCTTAATGCGAAAAATGTCAATACAATAATTATCCCGTAAAAAGCACATATATTATCTTGAAATATACAGTCCGTTAATATAATAGCCTGCTGTTTTATTTATATATTTTTTATAGAAAAAGCATAAAATAAAATATTTGTTATTTTTATTATTTACTTTTTTACTAAGTAGTGGTATAATAATTATATGGTATATATAAAGGGATCAGATAAAAAAATGTCATATATTCAGAGGCAGACATATTTTTATTATCAAGGGGAGTGAAACAATGAAAAAAAACACTATTCTTAAACGGTTTTTTTCAAAACCAATAGCACACTACAAGGCTTTAATATATATTCTTATAACCTCACTTCTATGTTTTGGTGCACTCGGAACGATTATCTACAGAAGTACGGATGATACTCTTATCACCAACTACAAGGACGCTGTCATGGATATTGCAATGATTGCATCCGAAGAAATCAACGGAGACGATTTTGTAAGGATCACATGCGAGGAAGATGCAGAGTATTCACAGGTTATGCAATACATCTCAAAATACCAGGATACAGCTATGGTAAAGTATATATATACTCTGAAAAAGCTTGATGAAAACACTCTTGCTTTTGTTGTCGATGCCGATCCGTCTCATGAGGAAAGAGCAGCGTGCGGTGAGGAATATGAGTATCTGCCGAGTATGAGACCGGCATTTGACGGCTCCGTATGCTGCAGTGATTCGATAGAAACTGATAGATGGGGTTCGTACATAAGTGCATATGCACCGATTTTTTCATCTGACGGAACAGTTGCCGGAATAGTAGGCTGCGATGTAGAAACCTCATATCTTAAGGCCAGACTTAATGTTTTCAAAAACACAATAGTTGCGATGACCTCATTGTTTTTCTTCATTTGCTTTGCGATAATCTACGCCTCCTACGCTTCGATGACTAAGAAAGATCTTCTTACAGGAATATGGAACTACGAAACACTCATTTCCTATGGCAACAGACTTCACAAGAGAAATCTTCTTCACAACTATACAGCCATACAGATAAACATCAAGAACTTCAAGCTGATAAACTCAAGCTATGGTTCAAACTACGGAGACATAGTTCTTCAGCAGTACGCTGTTTCACTCTCCGGACTTCTTAAGAAAAACGAATTTATTTTCCGTATAGGCGGAGATAATTTTGTGATTCTCTTAAACAAGAAGCATGAAGAACACTTCAGAGAGCAAGCCGCATGCATAAACATCAGTATTTTCATAAATAAAACTACCGAGACTCTCCAGATATTCTCCAGATGCGGAATTTATGAGATCCAGAAAAACGACACTATCAGAGAAGTTCTCGACTACACCTCCATGGCGCTAAAATCCTCATACAACTCTATTTCAGGAGACTCCATAAAATTTGAAAAGAGTATGCACGAATCTATTCTTCAGACTACAAGAATACTATCTGATTTTCATCGTGCTCTCGGAGTAAATGAATTTGTTGTGTTTTATCAGCCTAAGGTAAATATAGAAACAAACACTCTATGTGGCGCAGAGGCTCTTGTCCGTTGGATTAAAAACGGAAAAATAATACCTCCGTCAGAATTCATTTCTGTGCTTGAAAAGGAAAACAATATCGCTGAGCTTGATTTTTATGTTTTTGAAACTGTGTGCAAGCATATATGTGAATGGCAGCAAAAAGGAATCACTCCGGTTCGTATATCGTCAAACTTCTCAAAGGTTCATCTTGCTAACCCTGAGTTTGCAGAAAAAGTACTTGAAACAGTGAACAAGTACAACGTAGATCCGGATCTTCTTGAAATAGAGCTCACAGAGTCCTCAGGATACAGCAACTACAACGCTCTTACACTGTTTGTCAACAAGATGAATGATGCACATATCCATACATCTATAGATGATTTTGGAACAGGCTATTCTTCACTCTCAATGCTCAAGGATATAAACGTTGACGTTGTTAAGATCGACAAATCATTCCTTAAACAAAGCGATCCGGATGACGCTCATCAGGAAAAGCTGCTTGAAAACATTATAAAGATGATAAACGATCTTGATCGCACCGTAATCTGTGAAGGAATAGAAAACAAGAAACAGCTCAACTTCCTGAAAAACGCAGAATGCAATATAGTACAGGGCTACTTTTTCGACAAGCCACTCCCTCATCACGAGTTTGAGCTGCGTCTGAAAAACCCCGGATATGGATCAAACGAATAAAAACAAAAAAGAACAACTGCAGTTTCTGATGAAAAGCAGTTGTTCTTTTTTATTGATCTGTTACTATAAAGTCAGATTTATTCTGACGTACTATATATTAGCCAATGATTTCTTTGTAAAACTCTGCATAGTCCTTTCTTCCATCCTTGGTGAACTGAATAGCAGTTCTCGGATGCTGGCTTAACTGAGCTGTCATAAGGTACTGAAGATCATAACCCCACTTACAGTCGCTCTCCTTAAGCTTTACCATCTCCTGTTCTATAAACTTGTATACAGGATAGATGTTGTATTTAGGGTTTTTGAGGAATCCGAGAAGAAGCTCCATAGCACAGTTGCCTGCACCACGGCCCATCGAAAGATATGTAGCGTCGAGCCAGTCTACATTATCACCGCAGGCTTCAACTGTATTTGCAAAAGCAAGCTGCTGGTTGTTATGAGCATGTATTCCTACTTTTTTGTTGTGCTTTTCAGCTACGTTCACATACAGATCTGCTATTCTTGCGATTTGTTCAGGGAATAACGAACCGAAGCTGTCAACAATATAGATGCAATCAACAGGAGTCTGTACGAGCATATCAAGAGCTACCTCGATGTCTTCTTTTTGTGCGTTTGAAATAGCCATAATATTGCAGCTTGTTTCATAACCTTTTTTCGCAGCGTCCTCTATCATATCTATAGCTTCAGGCATCTGATGAATATATGCAGCAACTCTTACAAGATCAACAGGTGAGTTTACACGCTGATCAAAGTCATCCTTGTCATGTCTGCCGATATCAGCCATGATAGCAAGCTTGAGGTCTGTGTTGTTTTCCCCTACTATTTCTCTTATATGGTCATCGCTGCAGAACTTCCACTTTCCGAACTTTGATTCGTCAAACACCTTTTTTGAAGCTCTGTATCCGAGCTCCATATAGTCAACGCCTGCTTCTATATTTGTATTATAAAGCTTCTTTACAAAATCATCCTCAAAATAAAAGTCATTTACAAGTCCACCGTCACGAAGAGTCGCGTCAACAACTCTGATACTCTCTCTGTAGTTTAAAAGCTTAGAAATTTCCTTCATGATAAATTCTCCTATTCTGAATATAAACGAATATTTGCTTTAGTAGTTTAAAGCTTTGCACTTTTACCGTTTAAAGTGTAACACTTTATCTCTTTAAAGTATTATATCATAGGTTGAAAATAAAATCAAGTGGTTTGGAAAAAAATTTTCAAAAAAAACATCTCTCCGCTTCACTTCACTGACAGCACCTTTTTAGGAGCACTGCAAAAAAAGAATTGAAACGGAGAGGTTATTAAGGACAGTTACTGAAAATTTACTGTTTTTTATTTCTGAAGCTTCCAAAAATCGCAATAACTTCATTCTTTTCTGATATTCTATCGATATGTTTCATCTTATTCTCACATATCCTGTTTCTTCAATAAGCATCTGTCCCTCATCAGACAAAAGCCAATCAATCAGAACAGGAATGTTTTCATTATCATTGTCAGCTCTATAAATAGCATAGAACTGTGCGACTACAGGATAACTGCGGTTTCTGATGTTTTCAGCACTGGGATATACACCGTTGAGAGAAATCATCTTTACTGCATTGTTTTCTACAATACCATCCATATAATAACGAAATGAAAAACCGATCGATGCACCTGTAACTGCAAGCGGAGACTTTAATCCTATCTTATAATCATCCATAAAAGCTTCAAAAGTAGTCTGACTTCCACTGCCCTTCAGCCTTGTAACAGGATTGATGATTCGGTTGGCACCGCCCACCTCTGACCAGTTGGTATACTCACAGGCATATATCTTTCGTATCTGTTCCGCTGTAAGATCATCTACAGGATTTTTTTCATTAACAAAGAAAACAAATCCCTCAAGACCTATAGGAACATATACCAGTTCCACACCCTTATCCTCAGCATAACGTTTCTGTTCTGCAGATGGACCTGCGCAAAACAGAATATCGGTCGAGCCATCTACAATAGCCTGATATCCACGGACAGTGTTTTTATACTGCATTGCACTATCTGAAGCAAAGTTTTCTCCATAATAATTATCGTCGGAAAACTCTCCGCCTTCATAAGTAACACAGCCTTCAGGATAAACGTTGTCGATTACAGAAGCATACACAGGAACCAGAGCCGCGGCACCATCCAGCACCGGAAGATTTTCTGTCATCTTCAGTGTTGTCTTAACTTTTGGAAGATCTGATTTCTCTGAATGCGGAAGATAGCTTCTGACATCGATCATCTGTGCTTTTGTAGCTCCGCTAAAATTATTGGAAAGTCTGCAGGTTATCAATCTGTATATACTGAAATTAAACATCGCAAATAAAAAAACGACACTAAAAATAACTATGATCTGCTTACAGAGCTTCATCTATCCCCACAGCTCCTTTGCTATAAAATAGATTATGGAACAATGCTGATAAGCGTATATCACATAGATAAAATGTGCTATGGTAAGCGCAAGACATATACCTATAACCGAAAAAAGTATGACATAAAATGTACGATCCTTCATACAGTACCTCACATAAAAGCAACTGCCATAAACATGAGCGCAATTAAACCTATAACAATGACAGCAATTATACCTGCAATCACTGAAAAAACAGTCAGAATCGTCCTTCTCTTTTTTATTTCCTCGTCTGAAAACGCACCCGGAACTTTCTTATTCTGTTTTACGGCAGATTTGTACCGACAAAGACTGACAACAAAAAGCACAATTAAAGCAAGCGGTATTCCTAAAAACAGAATATTAAAAATTATGGTTTTTATCATGATCTTCTGACTCCTTTATTTTACAGTGAAATTAAGATTTATTCTGACGTTCACTGTAATTCACTTTTTCGATTTTATAGAATGCATTTTTCCATATATCCCGCTCGTTGTAGTTTATAAAAATCATAACATCTTCTTTCTCATACGTAACAGGATTAAACGGCATTTTCTCAATATGTGTAACATTTAGCGCTTCTTTTCCCTTGAGTTCGGTAAAACCTGAAAACTTTTCTTCAAAAATATTTTTTCTTACAGTAAGCTCATATATTTCATCCTTGTTAAGCAGATTAAGTACAGGCTGAGTCCAGTCAGGTGTTCCCTTCGGTTTTTCATGAATGATATAATCAAACTTTACTATCCATCTGAAAAGCTCCGCATCTGCACCTTCAAAACTAACAGCACTGTCTATCAGAAACCTGTAAGTATCGTTCTTGTTATGAGATATGTTTTCAGTGAAAACCTTGCTCCTGTTGTTTGCAAGTCTGTCATACATATCAAACGGATCTACGGAATACTTTCCGAGATATGTAAGAGAGTTTGTAAAACGATTACTGTTATAATAAGTTTCCACCATTTCCTCGATTTTTTTCAGATACAGTATATCGTCTGCCGACAGCCACCGGGTATACAGAACTTCATAAGGCGGAAACGGAGAATATATTATTTTGTGTTTATCGCATGAGTTTTCCATTGCACTTCCATGAAGTACTTTTAAAAAACCAAGCTGAAGCTGATTCGGATACAGAAGATGAACATCGTTAAAGGATTTTCTGAAGCTTCCGATATCTTCAAAGGGAAGCCCTGCTATCAGATCAAGATGAACATGAGTGTTCCCTGCTCCTTTTATTTTTCTTGTCACTTCCGAAATCCTGTCAAAAGCTCCTGTCCTCTGTATAGCGGTCAGCGTTTCTTCGTTTGTGGACTGAACTCCTATTTCCAGTTGAAACAGGCCCTTTCGTGCTTTCTGTATAAGCTCTGTAAGCTCGTCTGAAAATATTTCCGCGGCTATTTCAAAATGAAAGTTTGTATAACCGTTATCGTTTTCCATAATAAACTTTATTATTTCGGCCGCAAATCTGTTGTTGGCGTTAAACGTTCTGTCTACAAACTTCACCTGTTTTGCACCATAATCCAAAAACATCCTGAGTTCTTTTTTTACTTTTTCAATCGAAGCAAAACGGACGCCTTTTTCTATTGACGAAAGACAATAACTGCATCTGAACGGACATCCGCGAGATGCCTCATAATAACATATCCTGTTCTCTGTTTCTTCCCGGCTATCATACGGAAACGGAAGCTCTGCCATATCCAGAGGCATGGCACATGGATTTACTGTTGACTTTCCGTTTTCGTTTCTATAAGCTATTCCCGGTATATCCGTAAAAGGAAGATTGTTTTCAAGAGCGTAAAAAAGCTGATACGAGCTGTTTTCTCCTTCTCCTGCAACGATCAGATCGCATGAAGCAAAAGAATCAAGGATACTACAGGAATTATATGATACTTCAGGACCTCCGAAAATAATACGTATATAAGGAAGCATAAGCTTTATTATGGTACTTACTTTTTTGATTATTTCTATATTCCAGATATAGCATGAAAACGCAAGAATATCCGGCTTTTGTCTGTAGAGCTCCTGAACAATATCTTCAGTGTGGTTATTTATTGTAAATTCCGAAACTGATATCTCTGAGTCTATCCTGTTCCTGCAATATCCTCTGATCAGACGTACTGCGATGTTTGTATGAATGTATTTTGCGTTAACTGCACATAAAACTATCTTCACGAAACTACCTCCGTTCTGCCTGAAATATTATGTGAACGCAAAATATGTTTTTACATTCACTATAATAGATCTGTTTTTATTGACTTTCTCACCGGCTGACAGTAAACTGCAAATAACCTTACCGTTTACTATAAAAGCAGGCATACGCCTGCTTTTATATATTTATCTATTCAACAAGGTTTTATTTATGATATCACACAGCTTTTCTTTGTTTTCGGGTGTATTATAATAAAAATGATCACCTTTAAAACCGTAAGCCGTACATTTTCCGGAAGTACATTCTTCCCATATATTTATATCCTGTCCGGCATATATCATATCGTTACGTCCGTAGAGCACTGTAATATCACATTTTAGCTGAGGCTGACGTGTATTTTCTACATATGCATCAGCCATAGTAACATCTGAACGCATTATCGGAAGAATCATATTCATTATTTCGGGATTGTTCATAACTATATCAGGAATAGCTCCATAAACAGAAAAAGCTTTTAAAAAATCCTTATCGTTAAGCTTTGATGTTCCGCTCACCATGGAGCTTACTTTTGAATGTGGTGCACATCTTCCAGAAAAAAACATATGAACCGGCTCAGGATAGTTATTTTTCCGGATAAGTTTAGCCAACTCATACGAAACTATCGTTCCGAGACTGTGGCCGAAAAAAGCATAATTTCCTTCTTCGAAAATCTCCTTGTTCTTCTCAAACAGATCCTCTGTACACTTATGGATATCTACAAAGCACTCTTCCGAAAGACGTTTGCCTCTTCCTGCAAGCTCGATAGGAACAGGCTTTATAGATGGATCAAGATACTTTTTGAAGTTTGTATACCCAAGAGCGGATCCGCCGGCATGAGGAACAAAACAAAGCTTCATCTCAGGCATCTGTCCTTACTCCCTGTTCGTTAAGAATATCAAACATATCGCCGATCTTTGTTACTACTGCAACTGTAGACAGCGGTACAGTCAGACCAAAAAACTCTGTAAGCTGTGTACCAAGTCCGAAAATACCAAGCGAATCAAGACAAAGATCCTCATAGATATCAGTTTCTCTTGTTATCTCTGAGGCATCTGTTCCAACATAATCAGCAACCTCGTTTGTAAACTCTTCCCATGAAATATTATTCATAATTATTTTCCAACTTTCTTTTCTCTAAGGTATTTGAATTGTATTTTTCCGATGTCTTTCGGTATTTCTTCGACAATAACAACTTTATCGGGAACCTTGTAAGCCGAAAGCTTACCGTCAAAATATCTTGCAAGTTCTCCTCGTGTAACCTTAATGTTTTCTTTTGTCTGAATATATGCAACTATCTGCTGACCGATAACCGGATGCGGCTCATCGGTTACCGCAACTGCAGCAATCTTTTCATATGTAAGGAGACACGACTCGACTTCTTCTGCATGAACAAGATTTCCACCGCGTTTTATTATACGTTTGCTTCTACCTGCAAATCTTATTTTACCGTCAGGTATTCTCCGTACAAGATCTCCGGTTCTGAACCAGCGCTTTGAATCCTCGTCTGTAATTATTTTTTCTGCAGAAAGCTCCGGATTTCCATAATAATCGGATATAACAGCTGTGGTGTTGATGCAAAGCTCTCCGACCTCGTCGTTTTCAATCTCATTTCCCTCACTGTCAAGTATCTTAAAATCAGTAAACGGAAGCTTTCTGAAATCGCTCGGATCAGTGCCGTTATCCTTATCTGAGTCCCATACAACCATTGTAGCTGTTTCAGACGAGCCGATTACATTTATTACTCTTATATTTAGCTTGTTTACAAAAACATCAGCAATTTCCTTAGGCAGTACTTCTCCTGCAAAATAACAGGTTTTTATACTTGAAAGATCGTATTTTTCAAAATCCGGAACAGACAGAAGCACCTTGGCAAGTGTTGATGTCAGCTGAATAACAGATACTTTATATTTCTGAACAGTTTCAAGGAATGAATCAGCGTTGAACTGAGGCTGGTACATTACAGTTCCGCCTTGTATAGTATTCTGAAGTCCCATACCGAAGCCACCCTGATGATAGAGAGTCATGCCTATCATCATGACATCTTTTTCGTTAAACTCAAGATAGCTTCCCATGTCATAAGCAGCATCATAAAATCCATAGTACGGAACAGAAAGTATCTTCGGAGCGCCTGTACTTCCGGACGTACATGCAAGAGACATAATATGATCATCTTCAGGGATATATATATCATCAAAGTCATCTGTACAGTCAGCAAAAAAACTATCTGAGGATACAAGTCTTCCTGAGAGTCCGCATTCACTTCCGAAAAATATTATTTTTTCAGAAGTCATGTTTTCATCTGAAACACCACGTACAGCGTCAAGTATAGAATTCGCTCTGTACTTTGTTGCTGCAAAGCATATCTTTACGTTGGTTGCCGGTATAAGTCTTGAAAGCTCAAGAACACCACTCTGCGGATCTATAGGAACCGGCTGTGCACCGAGTCTTACAGCTGACCAGAAAACAATATACCACTCGATACTGTTCGGCATTATTATGCCGACTTTATCATTTGGACAGATACCGTATTTTTTCATTCCGGATGCTATAAAAGCAGTTTTTTTCATAAACTCACCGTAAGTGAGTTCCCTGTCATCTATACGAAGTAAAACCTTATCAGGGTTTGTAGACGCTGTCCCGGCATAATCATTAAAAAAGTTTCTTCTCATATACCGTTCCTCACTTCAGAAGTCTCTCTGCAATAAAATCAGATGCTATATGCTTAACCCAATGGTACTGCTCACCTACAGGCATAGCATGCATTATAGTTTCTTCTGATACATAAGCCGGCTTATCCTCTACCTGAAGGCATTCCTTGTATCCCTTTGCGTTATCAAGCAGTGAAAGCGAAGCGTCTGTATCCATCCAGTTATCATCAGCGCTGTGTACAAGAAGGAAATCACAGCTCAGTTCACCCTTTTCGAGAACCTTCATTCCGCCGTAATAATCATCAGCATCTGCTGTTCCATGCTGATACAATACCCACTTTCCTTTTTTCATCCATACCGGAACAGAGCCCATATCAGCTATGTTTGTAAACAGCGGGAAAAGACTTACACAGCACTTTGTTTCTTTTCTAAGTGTTGAAGCATGAAAAGCATATCCGCCGCCCATACAAAGACCGTAATTAGCTATTCTCGAAGGATCTATATTTTCCTTTTTCTCAGCAAAGCTGTTTATTGCCTTTATTGCAGCTTCAATATGTACACCATTGCACTTTGCATCAAAATCAAAAAGTGCTGCACCTGTTCCGGGCATATCAACCGCTATAACTGCTACTCCTCGTTCAATGAGAGGACTTGCAAGTATCTCAAGTTCTTCTTTGCAGCTGCCTACACCTGAATATGTTACAGCGCACGGATATGAAGTACCGTTTCCGTCATCAGGATAGTGTATGTATGCCGGCAGCTTTATATCACCAAGTTCAGGTACAGGGATCTCAACGTACTCTACCTTGGTTCTGCGGAAGGCTATTGATTTTTTATAATATTTTTCGAGATTCTTGTATACTTCCTTCTTCTTGTCTATATCATCTGTGTTTATCATATATGAAGCATAATAGCACTGTGCTACAAGCTCATAATACTTTTCAGCTGATATGTCAAAGCCTTTGTTTTCTGCATTCTGAGCATATTCAAGATATTTTGAAGCTTTGTTTTCCCATTCTTCAAACCATACACGCTTTACTTCTTTTCCGCTCATTGTTTTTATTGCGTCTATTTTTTTGAGAACATACTCAACATCAAACGAATTTGCTCCATAGAGCAGTGATCGTGTAACAACAGGATTTAATAAGTTTCTAAGAGGCCATTTCATTTTTATTTTTCCCTTTCAATTATTTTTCAATATATCTCCATGCGCCATCGCGCGACATTTCTGTAAACTGCATATAGACTCTATACGGATCCACTTTAAAATACTTTATGAAAAGCTTCAGCATCTCATCTGAAAAAGCTTCAAGAAACTGCTTCTTTTCTTCTGCTCCGGCAAAATCCATAATATATCGGAACTCCGCAAATACCGTCGTATCTGTTTTATAATTCATGACCATATACTCTTCGGAGAGCATGATCATAATAGCCGGCTCAGGTTTTTTAAGTATTCTTGCAAGTGATGCAGTAAGTTCTCCGACAAACTCTTTTTTCAGAGCTTCATCAGCTATATAGTTGGTTTTTATCTGACAAATAGGCATTTTTTTAAACACCTCTGTATTTTTTAAAAATAAGTGCTGTGTTCTGACCGCCAAAAGCAAACGAGTTTGACATTGCTGTTTCAATATCTGCTTTTCTTGCGTTGTTCGGAACATAATCAAGATCAAGCTCCGGATCAGGAACATCAAAATTTACAGTCGGCGGGAGCGTACCTGTTTCGATAGCTTTTATTGCAGCTATTGCTTCAAGAACACTTGCACCGCCAAGTGCATGACCTATGGCTGACTTTGTGGAGGAAACAGGTATACTATATGCTTTTTCTCCAAAAACCTTCTTGATAGCCATTGTTTCATACTTGTCGTTAAGTATTGTAGATGTACCGTGAGCGTTTATATAATCAATATCATCTACGCCCATTCCTGCTTTTTCAAGCGCCATATTCATAACTGCAGCCATTCCTTCGCCGTCTGCAAGAGGTGCAGTAAGATTTGAGGATTCACTGAACATAGCATATCCTTCAAGACTGCATATAATATCTGCGTTTCTTTTTTTAGCATGTGCCTCTGATTCGAGAACAAGTGTTCCTGCACCTTCTCCTATTATAAAACCATCTCTGTTCTGAGTAAAAGGACGGCATGCAGTCTTTGCGTCAGGGTTTGTAGACAAAGCAAGAAGCTGATTAAACCCTTTAAGCATACGATGAGATATCATCGAAGACAAACCTCCGACTACTACTACATCATACATTCCTGATTCGATAAACTGAGCAGCAACAGCGATTGCATATCCTGATGACGAACACGCTGATGAAAGATTGAACGATGCGCCGTTAAGACCGTACTTCATTGAAACGAGTGCAGCCACAGTGCTCGGCATTTCCTTAAGAACGATATTAAGCTCGTTCTCAAGCTCACTATAATATGAGTTTCCTACAACACCATAAACTACGCCTACTCTTGTCTTGTCGCACTCTTCAAAGTTTATCTTACTGTTCTCAACAGCCTCTCCCGCTGAAGCGAGCGCCACTCTTACCGCTTTTGTTGTTGCATTCAGCTGACGCTTATTCCAGAACTTCTTTACAAGTGTTTCGTATGTATCATCTACTTCAGCTGCAACGACCGTATCATGTTCATCAACAGGTACTCGTGTAATATTTTTCACGCCGCACTTTCCTGCAATAAGGTTATTCCAGTATTCATCAACACTGTTTCCGATAGAGGTTATCGCACCCATACCGGTTACAACTATTTTTTTCATAATCATGATCTCCTTCTGAAAACATCATCAATTTTCAAAAATGTTTTTATATGAATCTTTGTCTGCACGGATCAGGACTTTTGTTCCGCTAAGAAGCTCTGCCTCATCAAGTGCAGCGTCGATAGCATCATATCCGTACCTTGAAAAAATCTCTTCAAAGCTTTCAGACATACCAAGAACATCATTCAATACCGGAACAATATTCTTGTCGTTTTCTTCTGCTGCTTTTACCGCTTCGTTCATAAGCAGCATCAGAAAGCTTTTTCTGATAAGCTCCTCGTCAACAGACTTTTTCTCTATGTTTTTTTCATATTCTGTTATAAAATCAAGAAAATGTCCGGGCTTATCCTGGCATCCTTCGCTTATCCAGAACGCCATTTTTTCTCTTCCCTTGTCAAGAATATCTTTTATTCTTCTCACGTTGTATTCGGTTTTTCCGGATGTCAGAAGGCATAAGCCTATAGAATCAACCATTCCGAAAAGCTTATGAACAGGGAAAATATCATTTATTATATCCATAAGCTGCTCTATACTGATTTTGTTCTTTTCAGCAATTATTATACCATAAGATACCGCAAATGATATAAACTGGTTAAGATAACAGCTGTATTCGCCTTCAAAAAACACACTTTTTTTATCAAGTGCCTCAGATATCTGAAGTGCTATAGATTTGTTTTTGCAGTTATTAAGCTCTATTGCAGAGCTTAACTTGATCGGATAAAAAAAATGAAGACCCATAGTATCCCGGCTGCTGTCACAATCAGAAAAAACATCCTCTGTTCTGAGCGATGATGTATTTGTTGCAAAAACACAGTCATCACGAGTTATTTTTTCAAGCTGACCAAACAGGGACTTTTTTATGCTTTCGTTTTCAGTAACAGTCTCAATTATGAGATCACTGTCTTCAAGTCTGTTAAGATCATCGGTAAAAACAAAGTTTTCTTTTCTTTTTTTGTATATATCTTCGCTTATTCTTTTTCTTCTCAGGGATTTGTCAAGTTCCTTAAGCACCTGCGCCGTTTCGGTTTCGGCATCATGCCTCAGTATAACTGTAAATTCAGCGTCTGTCATTTTCGCATGCATAGCTGAAAAAATATCCCTGCCCATTTTTCCGTATCCAATAATACCGATCTTTTTTATTGTGCTCATACGTTATCTCCGTTTTTCAAAAAATCAGCAACAAACTCATATGCGTTTTCAGGTAAAAAAGCTTTTTCGTGTCTGTCTATAAACTGTATAAGCTTTACAGCAATATCGATTCCCTGCTTTTTCTCACACACTATGTCTGCCCAGCCTGTGTCATATGCACGTGCAGAATTGAAAAGATCTCCTGAAAGCACTATATCTATCGCTTCTGAAAGACCGCAAACCTGTGCTGTCTGCGCTATTCCACCGAGCGCCGGAAGTATACCAAAGGTTGATTCGGGCTGTCCCAGTCTTGCAGTCGGCTCACATATGCGTATGTTTGTGTTTATTGCTATCTCGCATCCCGAACCTATACAAAAGCCCTTGACTACACTTACCACAGGAAAATCAAACGAATCAAGGCAGGTAAATGCGGACTTCTGTCTTCTGAAGCCCTGAGGAATATCACCTGTTTTTGCTATCTCTTCAAGCTCGTCTCCGGTTCTTGAAATAAGCGACGGAACATCTGCGCCTACACTAAAGTGTCTGCCGCTTCCGTATATGATAAGTCCTTTTATATCGTTTCTTTCTTTTGCAAGACGTGATATTTCTTCGACTTTATTTACAAAGCTCTTCAGAAACACATCGGTCATAAGATTGTTCTCGGGAGCGTTCATTTCGAGAAATAATATATTCTCTCTTTCTTCTGTTTTAAAAAAAATTTCGTTCTCAATCATGATATGTATACTACTCCCCGGCTCTTTCCTTTATAAGATTATAAAAACCTGCTGATTCCTCATCGGAGCAAGCCTGTTTTCCACGTTGTCTGAAGGATATCAGTGCTTTTGTTATAATGTCTGTCTGAGATTCGGATTTTTCTTTGAAAAGCCTGTCCATATATGCTTCATATCCATTTTCGGGAACAACCTTTACTATGCCGTATCCGTCAGCAGAGGGCTCTCCGCTGCAAGCGGAGTTTTTAAACTCATATGTTCTTTTCCTTCCGAAAAGCATTTCAAATCTTGCCATATCTGCGGTCTCTGACTCAGAAGACTGCGGCAAAAAAGGACGTTCTGACATTCTGATATCAAAAAACATCATGTTTTCCAACGACATACCAGAAAAATCAGAACTGTAAAGCACTGTAATATACGGAAGCTCAAGAAGCTTCTCCTTCTGAACGGAGGTCAATGAAAATTCTCTGCATACGTTAAAAACAATTGCATATACACCTTCATCAGAACCTGTGTTTTTCAGTTCTCCGATCAGCCCGGGGATAAACGAAAAATCATCAATCCCGTCTATAATAACGTAATTTGTCTTTTTGGTTATATTCAATTTTTTTGTTTCTCCATATAGTTAATTAATTCTTCAGGGATATCATGTATGATTCTGCTGCTGTCTGCAAAAATCATTTTCCCCTTTATTCTGCATGCTCTTGTGTCATTGTCTGATTCATTGTACATCATATGTTCAAAGTTCAATATTTTTCCTTTTGTACTCCAGACTGTTTCTATTCGCACAAGATCATTTCTGCGAAGCTCATGCATATATCTGATATTGCTTTCAAGAATTACCGGAAACAGACCTTTTTCTTCCAGAGCTCCGAGAAGCGAAAGCTCTGATAAAAAATCCCACTTTGCCTCTTCAGCATAACGCAGATATACAGCGTTGTTAACGTGGCCAAAGGAGTCAAGCTCATAGCTTCGCACCTTTAACTTAAAAACACTATTCATTTTCGTTTTTTGCTCTTTCTGAAAGGATTTTTACAAAGGAATCATCAGATATATCCGGTAAAACTGAATCTGACGCTCTGTTTGCAATCTCTGTTACGGCTCTTATCTGTGCGGCAGTCCTGTCGTCTGTAAGACTGCGTACAAACTTTACTGTATCTTCAAAGCTGTTCTTATCCTCAGAGAGCATATCGACGATCCCTCTCTCAAAAGCATCTGATGATGACAGCATCTCTCCGCTAAGCACCATAGCTATAGCCTTGTTTTTTCCTATAAGACGGGTAAGACGTTCTATTCCGCTCATTCCGGGTATAACTCCGATAGATGTTTCAGGAAGACCTAGAATTGATTTTTTTGATGCTATCCTGAACTGACAGCTCAAAGCCACCTCAAGGCCTCCTCCGAAGCAGCCGCCGTTTATAGCAGCGGCAGTAACTATCGGAAGCTGCTCTATATAATTGAGCAGCTTCCTTGCTTTATAAAGTCTTTCACCTATCAGCGAACTGCCATCTTCTGTGTCAAAAAGAGATACATCTGCACCATAGGAAAAATTCCTTCCTGAGCCTGTTATGATAAGTGCCTTAACCTGAGGATTTTTTCTGAGGCTTTCTGAAAGCACATCAAGCTCTATAAACTCAGGAATGCTAAGAAGATTCTGCTTGCCGTTTTCAATTGTTATTACTGCAATATCGTTGTTTATTTCGAGTGTGGAAATATTTGATGTTATCTTTGACATGGCAGACCTTATTAAAGATTGATTATCTCGTTGCCGTACTGATATATCTTGCAGAATACATCTACAACATCATTCATTGTGTTGAGCGGAGCTTTGAGAAGGTACTTACCTACACTCTGAAGCTTTACATCCATGTCGTATTTTTCGGAAGCCATTTCGATGAGCTCAACAAACATAAGAGAATCTCCGCCAAGATCATCCTGCGGATCTGAATCCATGCTTATCTCTTCTCTGTCAATTTCACATTCCTCTGCATAATAATCTAAAATCATGTCCTGTATTTCTGCTCTGATTTCTGCTGTAATTTCTCTCATTTTTTATTTTCCTCCTGATTTTCTGATTGATTTTATTGTTTTAAACTTTGACTGCGGCTCTGATAAATGCGATGATTTTTTCATTGCCGATAGAACACTCATATCCCAGAATTCATCTACTCCCTGAGTTTCGAGGTATCTGATAGTATTCTTCCATTTCATACATTCAAGAAAATTTCTCTGCTGTTCTTTTAATATATCTTCAGCAGATGTAAGTATTTTCTGATCGTAAACAGAAACAATAGGTACTGTTATATCTCTGTACTTGAATTTTGTTATGTTTTTAAAATAGTCCGACGAAAAATCGCTCATAAGACTGCTGTGAAAAGCGCAAGGAACATCAAGCGGTATAAGCTTTATAGCCCCCTCCTCGAAAGCTTTTCCGAGAATTATATTCACATCGTCAAGCACTCCGGACAAAGTAATAAAAGTATCTGTATTTACAGATGATACAGTAACTCTTTCAAACGAAGAATACCTGTCTATCAGCCCGAGAACTGTCTGAAGCTCGAGTCCTATTATGACTCCCATACCATATCGTATGTCTGAATCCAGAACCCGTCTGATACTTGAAATAACGCCCTTGAGTATTGTTACCGAATCCTCAAGCGTTATAGCTCCTGAACAGTAACAGGCATTGTTAAGCCCCAAACTGTATCCGGCAATATAATCCGGATATATATTGTTTTTCTTCAGTATATCAAAAACTGTACAGTCACACAATCCTGTAATAATCCACTCTGCAAATGTCCTGTCAAGTCCGTCAAGGGAAACCGTGCCTTTTATAAAGCCCACAAGGTCCATACCCGCATATTCTGAAGCTATATGTGCATACTCATACAGTATTTCTGATTCTTCGGGCTGCAAAGACGATAATATTTTTTCTAAGTTACCCCCTACGCCTTGAAATAAAAATGCCTTTTTTGAAATTATCTTTTCCTCCTGCTCTACTAAAAAAATGTTTTTACAAAATCTTTCCTTGCACCTAACATATTATATCAAAAAAATTCCTGATTCGCAATATAAAATTAAAACTTTCGTCATTTTATTATTTTCGAAGTATATTTTTAAATGTTTAGTTGTTTTTTTGTAAAAATAGAACAAAAAACAAATTTATATAAACACATACTTGATAACAGCCCATAATATAATAAGTTTTCTTTGAAAAATATATCTCTTATTTTAGTGTTTACTGTTGTTTTATGATAATTAACATATAATTCTGCAAGCAATAAACTTCAAAAAAATTTTTATACCATTGAAATATATATTATTTCATGTTATAATTTTACTTGGACTCAAAATAAAAGAGGTCTAAATCTTACAAAAAGGTTTTATATTTATAATGTATAATACAATCGATAAGCTTTTTAAAAATCACGATATCTCCGATAAGGAACTTACTGACCTGATAACGTCTGCAGAATATGATGATTATCTTTTCGAAAAAGCAGACATCGTAAGAAAAAAACACTACGGAAACAGCGTGTATGTACGAGGACTGATAGAAATCTCAAACTACTGCAAAAACAACTGCTATTATTGCGGAATACGTGCAGAAAACAGCCTTGTTGAACGCTACAGACTTCTCCCTGACGAGATCCTTAAATGCTGTGAAACCGGTTACTCACTCGGATTCAGAACTTTTGTGCTTCAGGGCGGAGAGGATATATACTATAACGATGATGTTGTATGCAGTATAATTTCCGATATAAAAGCCTCCTTTTCAGGATGTGCAGTAACGCTTTCTCTCGGCGAAAAAAGCTATCTTTCATATTCCAGGTTTTTTGAAGCAGGCGCTGACAGGTATCTTCTGCGCCATGAAACAGCTGATAACGATCATTACAGACTGCTTCATCCTCAGAGCATGGATCCTGATAACAGAAAAAAATGCCTTTTTGACCTTAAAAAAATAGGCTTTCAGACAGGAGCAGGCTTCATGGTCGGATCTCCTTTTCAGAAAACCGGAAACATCATAAGTGATATAAGATTTCTTAAAACCCTTAACCCCGAAATGATAGGCATAGGTCCCTTCATTTCTCATAAAAACACTCCTTTTGGTAATTATGAAAACGGAAGCGTACAGCTTACATTAAGAATCATAGCGTTAGTTCGTCTTATGTTTCCTGACGCACTTATTCCGGCAACAACCGCTCTCGGAACTATGCTTGATGACGGCAGAGAAAGAGGAATAAAAGCCGGTGCAAATGTCGTAATGCCAAATCTGTCACCACAAGACTGCAGAAAAAAATATGAAATATATCAAAACAAACTATATTCCGGTGAAGAATCTGCCCAGGCACTTTTAAAACTCAGAAAAAAAATCAGCTCCATAGGATACACTGTTTCTATGGAACGAGGCGATCATAAACCGGAAAATTCTTTAACATAACGAGGTGTTCTATACATTGTCAGATTTTATAAAATTCAGAAATCAGTATCCGGAGTTTGTTTTTAACAGCTATGAGCTTACTGAAAACAGTGAAACAATAAATATACGCTATAACTTTGAAATAAAGGGACTATCGTCGTTTTCTCCTGAGTGGAAAATAAAAAAATGCTCTCCCGAAAACATCACTGATGATATAAAGCTTCAGAAGCTTGTTTTTTCTCTTGGTATGGTGGAGCTTGTAAGCTACTGGAAAATAACATGTTCACCAAGAGTATCGGTTCTTTGCGGAACACTTGATGAAAAACAGATTCGTTGGTGGAAAACACAGTATTTTAACGGACTGGGAGAGTTTTTCTACCGAAACGGGATAAACACTGACTTTGACAGCTTTATGCAAATCTCCACAGCTGATAATATTGTATACGAGGGTTCAGATACATCCCGCAGTCTTGAGGGCTGTCTGATACCTGTCGGCGGTGGAAAGGATTCTATTGTCACACTGGAGCTTTTAAAGGAAACACACGATAAAAACTGCTGTTATCTTATTAACCGCAGAAACTCCATATATCAGTCTGCGTACACAGCCGGATTTTCTGATGACAAAATAATCCTTGCCAACAGAACACTTGACAAAAACATGCTAAGACTTAATTCAGAGGGCTTTTTGAACGGTCATACACCGTTTTCCGCTATTGTTGCTTTTTCAGCGGTTATTGCGGCATATATCAACAACAAAAAATATGTTGTACTGTCAAACGAAGCAAGCGCAAACGAAAGCACAGTCAAAAACTCTGATGTAAACCATCAGTACTCAAAAAGCTTTGAGTTTGAAAACGACTTTGCAGAATATGAAAAAGAATACATCGGTTCAGGTGTTTTCTACTTCAGCCTGCTGCGTCCTCTGAGCGAGTTTCAGATCGCAAAATATTTTGCAAAGCTTGAACCTTATCACAAAATATTCCGCAGCTGTAACGCAGGAAGCAAAACAGACGTCTGGTGCGGAAACTGCTCAAAATGTCTTTTTGTATTTCTTATTCTTTCTCCGTTTATTCCGTATGAAAAGCTCTGCGATATCCTCGGAAATCCTATGGCCGACAGAGAAGATATGCGTGAAATGTTTGACGGTCTTATCGGAATATCTGATGAAAAACCATTCGAATGCGTCGGAAGCAGAGAAGAAATAAACTTTGCTATAACACAAGCTATAAAAAACCTTGAAAAAGAAAATCACAAGCTGCCGTTTTTGTTTGAATACTATAAAACAACAGATAACTATAAAGAGTATGAAAACAAACAAAATCCACTTCATAGCTACTTCAATGACGTAAACAACCTGCCTGATTTTTTTGTAAAAATCATAAAAACAAAATGCTATGACTAACGAGGAAGTTTTATTATGATAGAATTATTAAAAAAATACACCGGAAACCAAAACGTACTTATACTGGGTTATGGAAGAGAAGGAAAATCCACCCTGAAGAGAATACTCGAAGCAGGCGTTTTCCGTTCGGTCACGGTTTCTGACAAAAATCCGGTAAACGACACTCTTCCTGAAAACATAAAGCTTATAACCGGCGACGGATATCAAGACACACTTGATGAATACGATATAGTTTTCAAAAGTCCCGGAGTTGTACTCAACAAACCGTTTGACTCGTACAGATGTACCATAACCTCACAGACCGAAATCTTTCTTGAAAGATACTCATCAAACGTGATAGGTATAACAGGTACAAAAGGAAAAAGCACTACAACAACACTAATCTATCATATACTTTCCGAAAACAACGCAGACTGTGTTCTTACAGGAAATATCGGAATCCCGTGCTTTGATGTAATAGAAAACATTCACGAAAACACAAAAGTCGTGTTTGAGCTTTCGTGTCATCAGCTTGAAAACATACGTTTCTCACCGTCTGTTGCCATACACCTCAATCTCTTTGAGGAGCATCTTGACCACTACGGAACCTTTGAAAAATACACTGCTGCAAAGGAGAATATATACAGACATCAGAACGAAGATGATATCCTTTTTTGTAACGAAGATATCAAGCCGTCTCCTGACAAATGCCGTTCAAAAATAATAACAGCATCCTTAAAAAACAAAACAGCAGATATTTTTATCTCAGAAAACACTGTTTTATATAACGGAAAACCTGTAATCATTCCTACAGATAAAATTAAGCTTGCCGGAATTCATAACTGCTACAACATCGGCATAGCATATGCTGTATGCAGTTTACTCGGTATAAACGACAATGATATCATGAAAAGCGTATGCACATATGCCCCGCTTCCGCACCGTCTCGAGTATATAGGGACAGTTGACGGAGTCAGGTATTATGATGACTCCATATCGACCATATGTGCTGCTGCTATACAGGCTGTTTTAAGTCTTAACGATGTAGATACCCTTCTTATAGGTGGAATGGACAGAGGCATTGACTATACTGAGCTTGAGGTCTTTCTCTCGGACTGCAGCGTTTCAAACATAATTCTTATGTCTGATTCAGGCAAAAGAATCATGGAAGAATTAAAAAGCACTTATACTGATAAAAAATTTCTTGAAAAGCTGTATTTTACAGAAAAGCTTGACGGCGCTGTAAAGCTTGCAAAATCCGTTACAAAAAAAGGCATGTCCTGTGTTATGTCACCTGCTGCTGCAAGCTACAATGATTTTAAAAACTTTGAAGAACGCGGAGATTTTTTCAAAAAGCTTGTCTTTGAAAAAGTCTGATACTTAAGTGAGGTAAAAAAGATGATAAGAAATATACAGGACGAAATAATCCGATTGAAAAAAGAAAAAAACATCTGTATTCTTGCACACAGCTATCAGGCTGCTGAAATACTCGAGGTTGCTGATTTTACCGGAGACTCATATCAGTTAAGCGTTATGGCTGAAAAGACAGATGCCGACACCGTCATAATGTGCGGAGTAAGATTTATGGCAGAGACTGTAAAAATATTATCCCCTGAAAAAAAGGTTATTCTTGCAAACCCTCATGCCGGTTGTCCGATGGCTGAACAGATGGACAAGGAATACATCAGCAGTATCAAAAAAGAGCATCCTGACTACGCTGTTGTTGCATACATAAACACAACTGCAGAACTGAAAACGATCTGTGACGTATGTGTTACTTCAGCATCAGCTGTAAAAATAGTAAAAAACACTGATAACAAAAACATACTTTTTATCCCCGACTGCAATCTCGGTTCATATGTTGCAAAGCAGCTTCCGGAAAAGAATATAAAACTGCTTAACGGAGGATGTCCTTATCATTCAAGAGTAACCGAAAGTGACGTCGAGACTGCTAAAAAGCTTCATCCTGACGCACTTCTTCTTGTGCATCCTGAGTGTATTGAAAAGGTTACAGAAAAAGCTGATTTTGTCGGCTCAACAACAGCCATAATGGATTTTGCACAAAAATCCACACACAAAGAATTTATAATAGGTACCGAAATAAGTATTGCAGAGCATCTCCAATACCTGTGTCCCGATAAAAAATTCTACCCTCTGTCTATAGATCTCATATGCAGCCATATGAAATGCACAACACTTATGGATGTGTATAATTCTGTAAACGGAAACGGCGGAGAAGAAATCACTCTTGATGAACAAACAATATCACTTGCAAAAAAAAGCATCGACAAAATGATAGAGTTAGGTTAAAAAATATAGCGAACGAAAAGAATTTTTCGTTCGCTATAAAAGCTTTCCGGAAAATGTCACATGCATTTTTCCGGAAAGCTTTTTAAGAAAGCAGTGATTATAGTGAATGTACTATGTCCGGCGTTTCCCTTATCTTATCCGAGTGCTATATCAAGCACCATCATAACAGAAAAACCTATTATAGTAAACAATGCCATTCTGTCTTTTTTTTCGTTTGTCTGACTTTCCGGAATAATCTCTTCGACAACTACATAGATCATTGCGCCTGCAGCAAAAGCAAGCATGAACGGCAGGAGCATCCTCATTTTTGTAACAAGCAAAGCTCCGAGCACTCCTGCAACAGGCTCTACGATCCCGCTGAGCTGACCATAAAAAAAAGATTTTTTTCTTGACATTCCATCTCGTCTGAGCGGCAGACTCACAGCGGTTCCTTCCGGAAAATTCTGAAGTCCTATCCCGAGAGCCAACAAACACGCGCCTGCATATGCAGAGCTGTCGTTTTCATACGAAAGTGACCCGAACGCCACACCAATAGCAAGACCTTCCGGTATATTATGAAGCGTTATAGAAAACAACAGCATAAGACGTCTTTTGATACTGCTGTTTTTTTCTGAATATATGCGTTTCGGATTCGCTTTTTCTAATCTGCAGAACAACTTATCACCTGAAAAAAGCAGCAATCCCCCGCCGACAAAACCTGTCAGTGCAACTGCTATTGCGTTTATCCCAAGCTCTTCTGACATTTCTATTGACGGCGACAGTAATGACCAGAACGATGCTGCTATCATAACACCGCCGGCAAAACCAAGCATAGCATCCATAAAGTTTTTATTTGATTTTTTAAAAATAAACACAAGTGAAGCTCCCGCAGCTGTGATTCCCCATGTAAAAAGAGTTGCTATGAGAGCCATAAGTACATAGCTCAAAGTATATTATCCCCCTTAATTCCCATATACATATCAGGTTTTAATAATATACTATGCCTGCAAGTACGAATACGTTACGAAAAAACAGATCGTCATAATGTAAAATTACCATAAACCAACATCAGTCATTCTTGACAAATCTGCATGAGTATAGTAAAATAAAAATGTATATGATTTAATGATATAGTCGATTTGGAGGTGACTTTGTGTATACAAAAAGCACAAACGAAATATGGGTCGATGATGATTTCTTCGATAAACTCGCAAAAAAACAATGCAAAAACAAAATCACAGAAGCAGCAGACAAGCTCAACGAATATGCAGAAAAGCTTAACGAAGAGCTTTATAATATAAACTCAGACTGGGTAAAACTTGAAGGCAAGGATGTTTACTATATACATAAACACAGGATTCTTATTCCTGATATAACTTCATTCAAGTGCTCTATCGTAAACGACAGTGGCTTCAACAATATGTTCGACGATCTTGAAGGGCGTATTATATCAGAAGACGAGGCCTATGATCTTTTCTTTCTGAGCAGAAGCTCAAACCCTCTGTTCGTTGATAACGTCTGGTTCACCAACGGCGGAGACAATCACTGTGTTGTAAGATATAAGACCAAAAACGACGAAGGCTACGAATGTCTTAACAGTCATGGCAACAGATCATGCTGTTACAAAAGCCTGTATAACAACTGCAAAAACTGCAGCTGGGGTTATGGAGTAAAGATTCCTGTGTATGAGTTAAGACATAACTCAGCTATGGAAAACTTCATAGTATTCAGACTTGTCCCTGAAGATATTTCTGCAGACAACAAGGCTTTTCTTAATGTTCTGACTGAGCTATATGCAGCAGAATATATTGACATAAAAAACAATCTGCTTTATTTTACCGAAAAATTTGAAAATGATGTTCTTGAAGATAAGATCAACGAGATTTTTGGAATTAATTTTGAAATATCATCCTTTACAAACGATCTTAAAGAATATACACTGAACAGTATCGTTCCCATAGAAGATGATTTTAAGAAAAGCTATATAAAAAAGATACTTTGCGGTGACAAGGTACGTGCCGAAATTGAAGAATACGATGAAAAACGTCTGTCCGATCCCAATCAGGGTATGTGGGAGCTGTGGCAGGACGAGGGAAACAGCGGAAACCAGGTAAAAATCAAAACAGACCTGAATCTTGTCGCACGAAATCCCGTTGCTGATATAAAAGAAGACGGTATTGTAGGAATCGACTTCGGAACCAAAAGCACCATAGTTGTATATCAGAACGGCAACGACAGGATTATGCCGATGCGAATAGGCATAGGCACTATGAGTGCACAGATAAAACCGGAACAGTATGAAAACCCTACAGTCATGGAAATAAAAAATCTCGAAAATTTTATCAGAGCATACAATAAACGTGACGGCCGTCCGGAAACCGAATGGGCAGATATAACCATATCACACACCGCCTATAAGAACATGACTTCAAGCAATATTTCCGATGACTTTTATTCTTACTTTTACGATCTCAAGCAATGGTGTGCAGACACAGACAAAAACCATATAGTAACCATAAAGGATCAGTGTGATAACGAATACCAGCTTGCGCCATACAATTCAGATAACCAGAACAAGTTTGACCCTATAGAAATATATGCTTACTACCTCGGACTGTATATAAACAACATCCGCAACGGAATCTATCTCGAATACCTTCTTTCCTTCCCTATCACATATGAAAAGGAACTAAAAGAAAAGATTCTCAATAGCTTCTATAAAGGCATAAAAAAATCACTTCCTGTTTCTGTTCAGGAAGATGAAAACTGCATGGATATCTTTTCTGTAAAAAACGGAGTAAGCGAGCCTGTAGCTTATGCTATCACCGCTTTTGATGAATTCGGTATCAAGCCGAAGGATTCTGAAGAATTTATTTATGGTGTGTTTGATTTTGGCGGAGGAACTACCGACTTCAGCTTCGGCACATACAAAAGAGCAGATAATACTGAAAAGAAAAAGTTTGACTATGTTGTGACCCATATTTCTTCAGGAGGAGACCGGTATCTCGGAGGAGAAAACCTGCTCGAGCTTCTCGCATATGAGATTTTCAAGGCAAATTACAGCAGACTTCTCAGAAGAGACGACAAGTATGATTTTAAAGGAATAGAGTTTACCATACCTCACGGCTGTGATTACTTCCTTGGCTCTGAAACACTTATTTCTGATTCTCAGAAGGCTAAACGAAACACAAAACAGCTCATGGAAAAGCTGAGACCTTACTGGGAAAACATCGGCGGAAGCTATCTGTCGGCTGCGAACTATCCGGTTGATGAAAAAGCCGAAGAGGTAATCAGACAGATAGAAAAAGGATACATAAAGGTAGATCTTTTTGACAACTCAGGAAATCTTCTCAAGGATTTTATGCTTGACATCTATAACGAAAATCTCGGTATTTTTATCAATCTTAACGAGATACTCGAACAGCGCATAGAGCAAGGTGTACGCCAGTTCTTTATTTTACTGAAAAACACCTTCTCCCTGAAAAAAATCAAAGAGTCAAAAGGCATGGAGATTTTTCTCGCAGGCAATTCCGGAAAATGTCCTGTTCTTAAAAAACTCTTTTATAAGTATACCGATATGTATTCGCATACTACAAACGAAACTCCTGTTTTTGAATTATTCCGTATATACCCGTCTCTCGGAACAGACGAAGCGGCTATTATACAATCCCAGAACGGCATAGGAACCATACCCGGCGACCTCTCTGCGCCTACCGGCAAAACAGGTGTCGCATACGGTCTTATAAAGGGTCGCGTCGGCTCCCGTATAAAAGTAATATCGCCAAACACTGAAAACGACGAAATTATTTTCAATTACTATCTCGGTCACTCAGAAGACGGATTATTCATCTGTGATATCAGCAGAGAGTCCGTACATGACAAAGAATGGATCCAGTACACTGAAGCGGACGTTTCACGAATAGAACTGTATTATTCAGATTTGCCTGAAGCCGCTGAAAATAAAATGCCGATACAAAAAACTCTAAAAAAAATAATCAGAATAAAAAAACCGGATGATTCAGCGTTTCTCTATATACGAGTTTCATCTCAATCATCCGTAGAATATGTAATAGCACGAAGCAGCGAAATTGCAGCCGGAAAATATCTAAGCGAAATAAACAAATTAGAATTCTGATTCCCACCAGTCACTGTTATACGCTTCATCAAGAATTCTTTCGATATTTTCTTCGCAGTATTCCGTTTCTTTGGAATAATCCTTTGCCACCATCAAAAAATCATCTGATGATATACTGCCTTTTTCAGCATATATACATCCGGCAAGATAATCTATAACCGTACAGCTTACCCACATAAGAAAAACTCTTGAAAAAAACTCCCCATCAAACACTCCCTTTAAAAAATATCTCCAGATAAAATAAACTGCTATGTTTTCAAGATATTTTTCCTTTTCGGGATGCTTTTCAGAAAACTCCTCTTCTATTGCGCATACCTTATCAAAGCACTGCTCACATTTTTTTAGATAAGGTACTCTGTTCTTATCAAGAACCTCAAGGCTGCAAAAGAAGTTAAGGAGTTTTTTGATATCCGGTTTTAAAGCATCGTTTTTGTGAGATATTTCAGGAATCTCAAATATTCCGTTATCTGTATTTTCCTGAAGCCTGTGTGAAAAAAACAGAACGTCACTTATACGGTTTAAGATCGGATACTTTCTGTCCTGAAGATACTCTATCATCATCCCTCTTGCTTTTTCAAGGCATATATAGAGATCATTATCATATTCGTCGCATGATTCATCTTCTATCACGGTTTCATCGTATGAAAAACGCTTATCCTGTGATAAGATTATCCGTGCACTTTCCTCACAGCCAAGACCTATTCCGCCTTCTTTTATCTGAGAAAACCATTCATAGTATCTCGGGTGCTCTGTGCATATATCGCAAAGCTTGTCCTCTCCGAGATTTATAAATATTTCACACAGATTTTTATTGTTCAAAAAAGGACAGCGTTCATCATCACAAAGCTTAAAAACAGCAGGTGTATTTCCGGATATGTTTTCACGCAGTTTTTTTCCGAACTCACCTTCTGTATTCATATAGAACTCATAGCTTTTTTCGTCTATATCGATTTCCCAGCCTATGCAGCAGTTATCCTTACATTTTTCTGCTGTACAGCGAAAATCCCTGCAGTATTCAGGCATACGTAATATCATTGTTTTTTCCTCCGTAAAAAAGCAGTGACTTCTGTAAAGGATCACTGCTTTTTTGTTTTTTAATTGAGTCGTGTCTGATATATCAAAACCATACGTTTTTACTGAAGTTATTTTATTTTTTCACAGCCATATTCTATTTCGTCAAGAATATCAAGCTGATTATCAGCCGCCATTTTTTCTCCGTATTTTTCTCTGACTTTTTTCATAAATTCAGGAATAACATCCTTGTGGTTTTTAAGGAACCATTCAACATGATTGCGGATATACTGTTCTCTGATATCCGGATCGTTGAGGTCATTAGGGATACGGGTCATTCGTTCGTCTATTGAATCAAACCCTACAAACGGTCTTATAAGTCTGTCCTGACACATTTTTATGTATTCCGGGTTTATATCTATGCCGATGCAGTTTCTTCCTGTGTTCTGACATACTCTCAGAGCTGTTCCCGAACCTACAAACGGATCAAGAACTGTATCGCCTTCGTTTGAGCTTGCAAGTATTATTCGCTCATAAAGCCCCTCTGGCTTCTGTGTAGGATGTGAAAGCCTGTGCTTACTGCAATAATGCATATGAGAAAACTCCCATACGTTTCCCGGATTTGCCCCTCTCATATTGTTTACAGACCGATAATATTTTTGAGGTACTCTTATATCATCAAGGTTAAAAGTAAACTTCTTGCTTTTAGTAAACATAAGTATATCATCATGCCGCGGACTGAAACCGATCGTTTTTCCTATTCCTTGTGTATAATACCACACAATCCATGAATTAAAATGATATTTCAGCTCACTGTCAAGAATGTTATAGATATATGATATATATCTCATTCCCATAAAAATATATATAGTTCCGTTTGGCTTCAGCACTCTGTCAGCCTCTTTGAGCCAGTTTTTAGAAAATTCAAGATATTCAGCAAACTCAAGCGTATCATGTGTATTACCGTAGTTTTTATTTAAGTTATATGGAGGATCGGTGACAATAAGATCTATCGATTCGTCATCGATTTTTTTCATTTCCTCCAGAACATCTCCGCAATACACATCAAGTCTTAAATCTTTTTCCATATATAATTCCTTTTCAAGATCAAAAAATTCTATATAAAAATTATATCACAGAAGCAGATATTTTTCAATCAGATTTGATTTTTTCATGTTGTATCGCTAACTGTTCATATTTTCTTTTTGTAGCCATACCGCCTCTGATATGCCTCTCCTTTTTGTTTTTTTCAAGCACTTCTTTTACCAACTTATAAAGCTGCGGCTGAATTCCCGGAAGTCTCTCTGCGACATCTTTATGTACAGTTGATTTTGATATAGAAAAATATTTTGCTGCCGCTCTTACAGTTGTATTGTTCTGAAGTATGTATTCCCCTAAAACTACTGCTCGTTCACGATAATCGGTTATTGTTTTCTCATTCAAGTATTATCCCACCCATTTATTATCTTGTGATAATAATATATGGCAGAAAAGTCAAACATATTACATAACTTCAGAAAATATAGTAAACGAAAAAAAATTTTTTTATTTACTATATTTTCAAAAAAAGTATTGATTTATTATTCTTTTTATGTTATAATAAGTTTGTTATGTGGGTACTGCATAACATTTTATAAACGGAGACGTATCGAAGTGGTCATAACGGGGCTGACTCGAAATCAGTTAGGGAGCAATCCCCCGCGAGTTCGAATCTCGCCGTCTCCGCCAGTAAAAAATCCGGTAAACTAACAGGTTTGCCGGATTTTTCTTTTTCCTATCCCCGCCCTATCAATCCTTGAAATTTTACAAAGATTATGCTACAATATATTTTATAAAAATATAGATTCATATAGCTTTGAAAAAACAAATAGCTCATTACCCCCGGAGATGCAATATGGCACTTGAAAAGAAAAAAGCTCTTGAGAGCATTGACAAAATGCCACAGTCTACTTTTGATGAGATCGTAGAAAAGTATGTAGAAATGAATATCGCCCACCCCTTCAGAGAAGGAAATGGGCGTAGTACTCGTATCTGATTGGATCTCATTTTCAAAACCGAGCTTCACATGGTCGTTGACTGGAGCAAGGTAGAAAAAGAAGAGCAACAGCTCAGATCAATATTCCATCGCAGTGATCCACTTCATGCTGAATAATCTGCGCTGTCTGACCTGTATAGGTTTTTATACGGGTCTGCATTTCTGTTGTCTGATACTTTACCTTTATCGACTTGTAGCGTGTGCATTTTCTCGGTTCACCAAGAAGTGAAAGGCAGCCTTCCCTGGTATCGTACATATTATCTTTCTTAATGATCTCAGGGTTTAACATAACAGTATAAGTTATCTTTTTTCCGCTCGAATCAAGAAAAACAATAATACGTTTGCAGACACCAATCATATTTGCTGCCATACCAACACATTCTTCTTTATGTGCTGTCAGAGTATCCAGCAGATCCTGTGCAGTCTGCAAATCTTCCTTTGAAGCATTTTCTGATTTTCTTGCAAGAAAAAGAGGGTCATGTACAAGTTCTCTGATCATGTTTGTTTTCCTCCATAGATTTGGTTTTATACTAAGCTGAAAACTCTACCGGTTTTATGTACTTTCAGGCTCAGCAGTGCATATCCGGATACAAAACTGATTATAACATATTTACCTTAAAAAAGCAATTATAGTGAACGTCAAAATAAATTTGATTTTGTTTTGAAGATACCCGATACACAAGGAGTTTCCCATGAAGAAGATTCTGATAATAATCATATGTGTTATGACGCTTATATTTTCCGCATCCTGCGGTGATAATAAAAGCAACAAAGAAACAGGAGGTGCCGCTTATATGAATATCTCTCAGGAAGAAGCCAAGGAACTTATGGATACTCAGGAAAACTATATTATCCTTGATGTTCGTACACAGGAAGAATTTGATGAAAAGCATATTCCCGGAGCAATTCTTATTCCTGATTACGAAATTGAAGAAAAGGCTGAAAAAATACTTACAGACAAAAATCAGCTGATACTTGTTTACTGTCGAAGCGGACGAAGAAGCAAAAATGCTTCAGAAATTCTTGAAAAGCTCGGATATACGTATATCAGAGAGTTTGGTGGTATTATAGACTGGAAGTATCAGACAGAAAGCTGAAAAGCAGGCACAAGCATTCTTGTATGATGCATCTGATATTCTCCATTGTTTTCAGAACCTATATCATCCTGAGTATATTGCTTTAGCGTTAAGAATTTAAGTGTTTTTTTCGCCCGATTTCAGGATACATCCTTTTTGATTGCAAAACGGACATTTTATTTCATAGCAATCATCAGAATGAATCGCAAAAAGAAGTCTTTTCCAGTTGGTTGTAAATTCTTTTGAGCAACTCTTGCATTGATATGTATGCTTTGAAAGTTGCATCGCCCATAAAACACAGGCGATAGATACCACTATAATTACGATGATTGTAACAACAATCCATTCCATAAATAATCACCTTTCGTCTACTATATTATTTTTTATAAGTTTCATTCTGTGTGGTGTTGATTTTGTTTTCCTTAAAAACTCTCATCATCTCATTAGTCAGGCTTAGATTATTAGGCTGCAAAACAATATCTTCACGCTTTACCCACTGAGCATATTTCAGCTCATTTTCATCCATATGTATTTCGCAGTCATCATACGCATCGCAGAAAAAGCCGATAAGTATGTCCTGAGCCATTCCCCAAGGCTGAGATTTGTAATATCGGATATTCTTAACCTTAACACCTGTTTCTTCCATTACTTCACGCTCAACCGTTTGCTCAAGAGTTTCACCTATCTCTGTAAATCCGGCAACAAGTGCGTTATGAGCATATCCATGTTTATAGCGTGTAATAAGTAAACTATCGCACTTTGTAACCCCGACTATAACAGCAGGGTTAATTCGAGGATAAATCTTGTTATTACATTCACAACAGTATAACGCTCTTTCTGTAGTATCATAGGTAAGTTCTTTACCACACTTTCCGCAATATCTATTGTCGGTGTACCATTTCCATAGGTGATATGCTGTGAATGCGATAAAAAGCTCTTTTCCAGTACATTTATCACGAAGTTCTCTTATAGTGCGGAATTCGTATTCGTCTGATATGCAGCTATGCTTATCTACTGATAGAAAATATCGCTTATCATCGACAGAAAATAGATATATAGCCTCGTAATTCTCTATGCCTGTATTAAAGCTGAGACAGCCGTTTTCAATTCTTGATAGAATCCTACCTTCATTGTCAAAGAAAAGAAGATAATCCTGAGCGCTCAGTATGCAGTTCTCAAAACTGTTGTCAAGTTTACTTGGGTAAATGTCCTGTATCATAATTACTCCTAATAATCAAGTGTATAAAATTTATTTTTGTAACTGTTAATGAGAATAAACTCTTCTGAAAGAATCAAAAGTTTTTCAACATAGTACAATTGATAATATCTTGTTAAAATCTCTGATAGAAATGATATCTTTTTAGTAGTATAATAAGTATATAATTATCGCGATGGTATCACGTTTCAGCAAAAGAATTCAGCCTAATCTCGCTACAATCAAAGAACGTATACTTAAAGAAACTGTGGTTAATTTCGATGAAACCGGAGCCAAAGTATGTGGGAAAACCGGATGGATTCATTGCACAGTTACATCCAGGTATATTACCGGGTTTACTCATACATTGCCACCTCCGAACTAAATAGTAAGTATATACATATTGTAACATAATTTAGTCGAAAAAGCAAGATATCAGCTATAAGAAAGGAAATCTTCAGTGGTTGAGCGTTATCATAACCAAATTGCAGAAGCGTCTGTCTGCTGCGTTTCTTAGCTCGCTGTATAGGGCTTTATATAATAGTTGCCCTAAAATTTCTATATGAGTACCGACCTAATATAATCGGGGGTTTTGCATCCCGGACATACACATTATGAAAAATTTGTAACAACACTCTCCTGAAACCTTGACCTTCATAACCATGATGTGATAAAATTATAATAAATGCAAACAGTATTTTTACTATAGTGAACGAAAAGTATATTTTGACGTTCACAATAATTTTAAGGATGTGTGCTTTTTTGAACGAAAACAACAAGAAAAAAAACAAGATAAAAGAAATCATTATTACTATCTCTGTTTTAGCTGTTCTGGGTACGGCAATATTTGCAATATCAGATAATAAAAAAGAAAATACAAAAACAAACAACTCAACCGGAAGCTCTGCGTCGGATGAAAAATCATCTGAAGATGATAATAAAAACACTGACACAGAAAATACAGAAAACTCAGAAAACAAAAATGAAGATAAGAAAAATGATTTTACGCCTCTTCATACAGACAAATCTCTAAACACAGGAAATCTTTCTGAGGACGCTGACAAATATACAGGACGAAAAGGAACGGGAGATTTTAATTACGGAGAAGCTCTTCAAAAAGCCATACTTTTCTATGATATGCAGCGTTCAGGTGATCTACCGGAAAACGTAAGATGCAACTGGCGCGGCGACTCCGGACTTGGTGACGGAAGCGATGTCGGACTCGATCTTACAGGAGGATTTTATGACGCCGGTGATAATGTAAAATTCAATCTCCCTATGGCATACACCGGTACGATGCTTGCGTGGTCTGTGTATGAAGATTCCGAAAGCTATGAAGAAAGTGAACAGCTCCCATACATACTCGATAATATAAAATGGGTAAATGACTATCTGATCAAATGTCATCCGGAAGACGATGTGTATTATTATCAGGTAGGCGACGGAAATCTCGATCATGCGTGGTGGGGTGCCTGCGAAGTAATGCAGATGGATCGTCCTGCTTTCAAGGTTGACAAAGAAAATCCCGGCTCTACAGCTGTTGCTGAAGCCGCAGCCTCACTTGCAGCCTGCAGTGTAGTATTTGATAAAACCGACAGTAAGTATTCAAAAAAATGTCTTGAACACGCCGTCTCCTTATATGATTTTGCAGAAAAAACCAAAAGTGACGAGGGCTATACAGCGGCCAACGGTTTTTATAACTCATGGAGCGGTTTTTATGATGAGCTTGCCTGGGCAGGTATATGGCTGTATATTGCCACAGACGACAAAGACTATCTGAAAAAATCAGAAGAATACTTATCTCAGGCCGAAGGAAACTACAAATGGGCTCATTGCTGGGATGATGTATATATGGGAACTTGTCTGCTGCTTTCACAGGAAACCGGAGACAAAAAGTATTCAGCGATAATAGAAAACCATCTTGATTTCTGGACTGACGGTTGTAACGGCGAACAGATAAACTACACCCCAGACGGTCTTGCATGGCTTGATCAGTGGGGTTCCCTCAGATATGCTACTACAACTGCATTTCTTTCCGCCATATATAGTCAGTCAGATGAATGCACAAAATCAAAAAGCAAAAAATACTGGGATTTTACAGTTTCACAGGTAAACTATGCGCTCGGAAGTACAGGAAGAAGCTTTGTAGTAGGCTTTGGTGAAAATCCACCACAGAACCCTCATCACAGAACTGCTCATTCATCATGGTCTGATAACCTCAATAATCCTGAAACTCAGGCTCACACTCTCTATGGCGCACTCGTAGGCGGTCCGGACAGTTCAGACGGATATGAAGACGTCATAACCAACTACACTACAAACGAAGTAGCATGCGATTATAACGCCGGATTTGTCGGTGCTCTTGCAAAACTCTATAACAAATACGGCGGAAAAACACTTGTTGACTTCGGAGCTGTTGAAGTTCCGGACAGAAACGAATTATATGTAGAAAACACTGTAAACGCAAGTGGAAATGATTTTACCGAAATAAAAGCCATGATATACAATATGACAAGCTGGCCTGCAAGAGTAACAGACGAGCTTGAACTGAGATATTTCGTTGATCTTTCAGAGATTTACTCGGCAGGTGGTTCGTGTGATGATATAGAAATAACCATGAATTATACACAGGATGAGGTATCGGCATCACTTGTGCCATGGAATGAAGAAAACCATATATACTATGTTTCTATAGATTTTTCAGGTGTAAAAGTATATCCGGGCGGTCAGAGTGCCTATAAAAAAGAAGTTCAGTTCCGTATAAAAAACAACGGCGGCACATGGGATCCGTCAAATGATTTTTCATATACTGATGTTGAGGGCTCAAACGGAAGCTCACTTACCGAGGCAGTACATTCGGCACTTTATGACGGTGACACTCTTGTTTTCGGAAGCGAACCTGACGGCAGAACAGCTGAAAAGCCGAAAAAAACCGAAAACAAAAAGCCGGATAAAGATGATACTGAAAACAAACAGGACGATAATACCGAAAGCCAGACAGTAACCACTGAAACCAATAAGAAAAACAAAAAAGCTTCAAACGAAAACGACAAGTTAAAAGTTGAGCTGAAACAGGAAAACACATCCGGGAACACCAATACACTGACTTTTGAAATAAATATAACAAATCTCAGTGACTCCCCTGTTGCTGTAAACGATCTGAATGTCCTGTACTATTTTACTGCCGAAAACGCAGGTTCCGGAAACCTTAATATGTACTGCGATAACTCAGCTATAGCCTCACCTTCAAGCTACAAATCAATAACCGGAGTAAAAGGTGAATTTTCTGAAGCAACAGGTGAAAACGCTGATACAGTATGTACTATTTCTTCTACTGACAAGTCAGAAATAGCAACAAACGAAAGTCTTAAGCTTCAGATACGCATAAGCAAAACCGACTGGTCTGATTTTAATACCGCAAATGATCATTCATGCGGAAACGCTGAAAACATCGTTGTTATGAACGGTGATGATATTCTTATAGGAAGCAGACCATAGTTATGTAAGAACTTAATTTATAAAAAACAAGCGCATTGCCTGCGTTCTGACAGGCAATGCGCTTGTTTTTTAATTTTTCGATTAGCTTTTGTTATAGCCTTGCACATTCGCTAACTATGTCAACCCATAAAAATACTCGCTACTGATAATAAATTTTTTCAGAACAAACAGATCAAGTACATTTATTCTTCCGTCTCCGCTTGTATCAGCCTGTGTCATATTTTTTAGTGACCTCTTATCAACGCAAAGCAGATATCTTTTTAAAAGTATCAGGTCAAGTGTATTTATTTTTCTATCAGCATTTATATCGCCCTTGGCTTCAGGTAATATAACTGCTTCAACACAGCATTTTTTGCTGTCTGAAAAATATATATCCGAAGTTTTTACATAATACCATACATTATATATCCCCTCATCAACTGCTGTTGGTATTTTTTCCGAGTATTCACCGTCTTCATAGAGTGAATACATAAATACTCCTTTTGTTGCAATACCCTTTTCAACAAGCTCCTGATCTGTTCCGTTATAATAGAGCCTTCTTGGCTTTGGATGAACACGTATATCCGCATCTGAAACTACCGGTTGATTATCGACAGGAATAAGAGTGAAAATCTCGCTGTATGTATTATACGGATCATATCTGTGCACATCATACTCGTATGTAACTTCCTTAGCCGGATCAGATACTGTAATTATACTTCCGTCTACTTCGGCATTTGTCCAGTTTCTTGTTCTGTTCATATCAAAATCCTCTGATATGCTCTTCATGTCAAACCTTCCGCCGACGAGAGTGATTTTACGGTAATTGCCATCAGCATTCAGATTTTTGAGGAGTTTTTTGTCTGAAAAATCAACATGCATAATATTATTATCGGAAAAACCTATAGAGTTAATCATCGGACAATCACTTACATCAATTGTAGTTAATTTATTTTTTCCGACACTAAGGTCAAATAATTTAACGCATCCGTTCAGGTTAATTTCTTCAAGTTCATTTTGATTGCATGCCAGTCTCTGCAGCGTTGAACATCCGTCTACGCGAATTTTTTTAAGCTTGTTTCTTCCACAGAACAGATTAAGAATAGATTTGCAGTTTCTTATATCCAGCTCTTCGAGACAATTATCCTGACACTCTACTTTTAAAAGATTATCATTGCCTGAAAAAATAAGATTCTCAATTTTATTCTGATTGCAATACAGTCTGTAAAGTTTTGTACATCCGGTCAGATCCAGTTCCTTGATCTGATTTTTTTCACAAAAAATTTCTATCAGTTTATCGCATCCTGCAATCTTAAAGTCTTCAAGCAGATTCTGCTCACATTTTATAAAACTCAACTGTTTACTGTTTCTTGCATCAAGTGTTATAAGTTCATTTTTCATGCAGTTCAGTTTTTCAAGACTTGTACACTTACTTATATCAAGCCGTGAAATCTTATTGTTGTAACATTGTACTTCGGTCAGGCGCTCATTTTCACTAAGATCAAGATGGGTAAGAGTGTTTGAAGAGCAATTAAGAAATATAATAGATTTATTGTTACTCAGATCAAGCTCAGTCAACATGTTTGAAGCACATGACAGCCTGTAAAGCCTTGTGTTTTTACTCAGATCTATCTCTTTTATTTTATTTCTGCCAAATTTAAAATCCGAAAGATTTGTGTTTTTACTTACATCTATTCCGGTAAGCAGATTATTTTCACATTCTAAGGTTTCAAGCAAAGGAAAATGTTCTATTCCTATGAGCGCAGCTATTCCCATTCCCTTTACCTGAATAGTCGTAATCTCTGCAATCTCATCGCCTGTCAGAGTATCATCATCTGTTTTATCAAAGTTTTCATCTATATATTTGCGAAAAACACCATCAGGAAAATTTGTTTCGTTTATTTTCACAGGACTATATAGTTCATTATAATTTTCTTCTTCCATGTATTCACTGGCATCAGTTATCTGATGCGGTATAACACCTGCCAATGCCAGAACCGTCATACATGTGATCATTCCGGTTTTTATAATATCTTTTATCATAAGGGGTTCACTTTCTTTTCGCTGTAAGCTTTGTATAATTTTACTGTTTTTTATAGGGGCTTATCGGCCCACCTGTAATCATTTCAAAGCTCCCGTAATAAGCTTATACACAATGAAATTATATCATATTTCAATTCGTTCCACAAGTATTTCATTTGTTCAGGAAATAATATCCTATCAATTATTTTTCCCCTTCAGTATACTCAAAGGATTCGGAACGATTACTATCTGTCCTGCAAAACTGAGTTTCATATAACTGCGCATATACACCGTCCATTGCGATCAGTTCAGAATGAGTTCCACGTTCTGCAATTATACCATTGTTTATAACAAGGATCTCATCGGCAGCAAGAATTGTAGAAAGTCTGTGAGCAATAAGAATACTTGTGCGCGATGCTATCAGTGGTTCAATAGCATCCTGTATCTTTTGCTCCGAAATAGAGTCAAGTGCTGAAGTAGCCTCATCAAAAATCATAAGCGCAGGATCCTTGAGAAGAACTCTTGCAATTGAAATACGCTGTTTTTCTCCGCCCGAAAGCTTCAGTCCACGATTTCCTACTACAGTATCAAGTCCTGTCTCCTGACCTTCAATAAAATCATAGATGTTTGCTTTTTTACACGCATCTATCAGTTCTTCCTCTGTTGCATCCGGCTTTGCATAAAGCAGGTTCTGCCGTATAGTACCATTGAAAAGATAAGTTTCCTGACTGACAATACCAATGTTTTTACGCAGATAAGCAAGGTCAAGCTGACGAACATCAACGTTGTCAAAGCTGACTGTTCCTGCAGTAACATCCCACAGTCTTGGGATAAGATTGACCAGAGTACTCTTACCTGAACCTGATGGCCCTACAACTGCAATACATTTACCACTCTCAAGTGAAAAGTTTATGTCCGAAAGAATCTGACGGTCTTTTTCGTAGTAAAAGCCCACGTTTTTGAATTGTACTTCACCTTTGGCAGGCTCAGCAGGAACAACAGCATCGGCAGGAGATGCTATTTCAACAGGCATATCATAGTATTCAAAGATACGTGTAAACATTGCCATTGAGCGGATCCAATCGACCTGTATATTCAGCAGCTGATTTACAGGACCATACATTTTTCCAAGCAACGCCACCAGTACAGTGATGTCGCCAACCGTAAGACTGCTGTCAGACTGCATCATAAGAATACCTCCGGCAAGATACAACAGCATAGGGCCTATTCCGGAAAATGTACTTAGCGCTACACGAAACCAACGGCCGGCCATGCTCTCACGGATATTCAGCTTTACCATACGACTGTTGGCTTCTTCATACTTAAGGTACTCTGATCTTTCCATTCCGAAAAGCTTGACCAGCAACTGACCGCTCACTGACATGGTTTCATTAAGTATACCGTTGATCTCATCACTGCAGGCCTGAGATTCTGTTGTAATTGACCAGCGGGTTTTACCTGCACTACGTGTCGGAATAATAAACAAAGGAATGACAACTATCCCAACCAGTGCCATCACCCAGCTTTGCTGAAACATCACTATCAAAGCCGCGATCAGCGTAATAGAGTTGGAAAGAATGCTTGTAAGCGTATTTGTAATAATCTGCTGTACACCGGAAATATCACTTGTCATTCGGGTAATGATATCCCCCTGGTTATTTGAAGTGAAAAAACGATGAGGCATTTTTTGCAGATGAAGATACATTCTGTTGCGCATATCATAAGTGATATGCTGTGCTATCCAGGTATTCATGTAGCTTTCAAGCACACCGATAAGATTGGCACCCAGTGTAACAATCAAAGAAAGAACGATGAAAAAAACAAGCTTCTGCATATTCCGCCCGACAAGTCCTTCATCAATAATCTTACCTGTCAGTACAGACGGCATGAGATTAAGAACTGATGAAACGACAATTGCAGTCATCACCACAAGCATCTGTTTCCAGTAAGGTTTAAGATAGGAAAAGATACGTTTTAAGAGACCTTTTGTAACTTTAGGACGGTTTTTCTTTTCTTCTTCGGTTAAAAAGCTTTGTCTTCTGGGGCCTCCCATTGGCGGCATAACAATCACTCCATTTCTTTTTTGGCGATTATAGTTTTCAAACATACTTGTAAATCCCATATACTGATTCTGACTTCAGTATATGGGATCCTTATGTAACGCGTATAACTCTGCAGTAAGTGCAGATTTTTTTATTTTTCAGTTTTCAAAAACTTCTGCTACCTTTTTCAAATAATCCGGAATATCAAGATGCTGCGGACAATGCTCTGTACATTGACCACATGATATGCAATCCGAAGCTTTTCCGTATCTGAGAATAAGATTATCGTAGTATGTACCCTGAACAGTAAAGCTTTTTTCTATTTCCTGCATTTCTGCATTGTAAAGCTCAAAATAATCCGGAATCGGTATATTCATCGGACATCCCTCTGTACAGTATCTGCACGATGTACATGGAATGGAGATTTTCATATTGATTATATCTGCAACAGTCATACATACAGAGTTTTCTTCATCCGTAAGCGGTATAAAATTCTTCATATAACTCATGTTGTCTTCAAGCTGCTGTATATTACTCATTCCGCTAAGCACCAGTGAAACATTATCAAGACTTGCAGCAAATCTGATAGCCCATGACGGAACTGACATTTCCGGCTGATGGCTTCTGAACAGCTTCTCTGCCTGCAAAGGAACATTTGCAAGTGTCCCACCTTTTACAGGTTCCATTACAATAATCTCCTTATTGTGTCTTAAAGCTACCTCGTAACATTTGCGTGACTGAACTGTATCGTTTTCCCAATCCAGATAGTTTATCTGCAGCTGGACAAATTCAGTTTCGGGATGATCTGTAAGGATCTTATCAAGCAGCTCTGCACTGTCGTGAAATGAAAAACCAAGCTTTTTTATCTTACCCTCCGACTTTTTCTTCATAGCAAAGCCAAATGCGTCAAGCCTCTCTGTTGTTTCGTAGTTTTTAGTATTCAGACAGTGAAGCAAATAATAATCAAAATACCCTGCTCCTGTTTTTTCTAACTGTTCATTAAATATACGCTCCATATCTTCTTTTTCTTTAAGAAACATCGTAGGAAGCTTAGTAGCAAGCATAAAGCTCTCTCGGCTGTGACGATCAACCAGAACCTCTTTCATAACGTTTTCGCTTGCAAAATCATGATACATATATGCTGTATCAAAATAAACAAATCCCTTTTCCAGAAATGAATCAACCATTTTACAGATTTGTTCTATGTCAAAGCTTTTCTGATTATCTGCATCCAGAACAGGCAGTCTCATGCAGCCAAAACCTAATTTTTTCATATTCACACTCCTCTTAATTCATTACGTTTTTTGATAAGTAAATCATATGCGATATCTGTATCATTGATATTTTCAACTTCATTTTCCATAGGACAAATCCCATCGCCCTTTCTGTTGATAATATTCTCTGCAAGCACCTGATATGAATAAGCTATATCATGACTTTCCAGAAAAGCAATGCCTTCCTTACTCATCACTTCGCCATAAACCTCTCTTACTCCTGCTTTTGCAAACAGCATTGCCGCTGCCTTCCCTACTACTTTATCAGCTGCCGAAAATCCTACAAGCTCAACACCATCCATAATAAAATCAAGCATAGGTGAAATACCTTTTTCCTTACTGACATATACGATATCATTATTACACAACACACATGTAAAATCACCTTCGTAAAGAAGTTCTTTTGCTTTCAGAATATCACTCATATTTCTTTCTCATTTCTTTTATACTTTCAGAAAAAACAGCAAACAGAATCCACTGTAATACCATACCCGGAATTCCGGTGATCATAAAAGCTTTTATGGAGTCTACAGAAACACAAGTACTGTTCAGAACATATACAGCTGCTATAACCATAACAGCTCTCGCTATTTTTCCTGAAAACTGCGTAATAATCAATGAAAAAAAAGCGTTCGTCTTTGCAGATGATAGTTTTCCTGCTACAAATCCATAAACGCTAAGTTCCGCCATCATAAACGGAACAAGAACTGCTGACGGCATTCCGGAAATTGCAAAACTCAGAACAGGACTTAATATTCCGGCAACAAGTCCAGCTACAGGACCGCATACAAAGCCGGCAAATAATACAGGTACATGCATCGGAAGCAGCATACTTCCTACTGACGCACCTGCTCCGGAAACCGCGCCTATAGCATGAAAAATCTGTGGAAGGATTACAGAAAACGCAACAGAAATCATGATTATAAACGCTTTATCAGTTATTTTGCTTTTTGCAATTATTTTGGTATTATTCATAACAAGCTCCTTTTTGATTGATTTTATTTTCATTAAACCAAAGCATATCGACAGTTCAGACAACCGCTTCAAAAATAGTCTTATCGCCAAGCTGTATAGTATGTGTTCCTATTTCTTTGTTCTTGTTAAAGTTGAAGCTCAGCATAGTTCCTGGGATAAAAACCATTCATACAGCGTATCCTGAAAAATCCTGTTGGAAACAGAAACGATACCATCAGCATTTTTCAGAAAACCATACATAACCGCTTCGTTTATCGTCGCATCATAAATGTTGAATGATATTCTTTCACCGTTAAACAATACACGATAAATCAGATTTCTGAGCCTGTCGTTTGTTTCAAGCTTATTAATCAGAGATTCAAATAACGGCATGCGTTTCTCTTGCATAAGTTTTTTAGCCTTCAAAAATCCTTCTCGTGTCCACGATGATGTCAGGCTTGGAAAATCAGATAGTTTTGTAAGCTGTTCGGAAAGTATTTTTCCAAACATTGAAACAAGAACAGGATATCCTGAAGTGTTGTCATAGATCAGCTCTGACATTGTTTTGATATCCATACCTGTATGATAATCAGACTCATATTCACTTAGCATTCCTGCAATATCATCAGGAGAAAAGCTCATATCAATCTCAAGTGCATTAGCGATATTCCATGGACTGTTATGCTTATGTACAGAATCCGGTCTGATTTTCAATTGAAGATTTCTGATGTCATGAACACCTGCAAGTATCACAGACTGAAACGTCGGAAACTTATCTCTGCGGATATATGCACCTCTTAACTGTGCAAGAAAGTCAAGAAAAACCTGATTGTTTGATGCCTGATCTACTTCATCTATAAAAAGAACTATTGGTTTATCGGCAGCTTTGCAAACCTCACTGAGCTGTCTAAAAAGATCTACCAACCCCAAGCTGTCACTTATTTCGCTTTTTAATTCATTCAGTGCGTTTTTAATTTCCTTTGTAACAGGAATATTTTTCAGAAGAAAAATAAATGCTTTTGCAAATGCGCAGGCAAAACTGTTTTCATCCTTAAACGTAGAACTGCTCATTTCAAACTGAAAGTCCATATTCAGCACATAGTATTCATCTGCAAGGAACTCTTCCAATGCCATGAGCGTGGTAGTTTTTCCATACTGTCTTGCTCTGTTTATGGTGATATACTGTCCGGCATCGATCATACCCTTTATGACTTCGAGTCTGCTTGTCAGATCAACCATGTAGTGCTGTTTAGGGTTACAGTTGCCGGTAACATTAAATACCTTCGGCATATAGAAAACACTTCCTTTGTTCGTAGTTATAAAGCTATTATATCACATCAGGTTCACAAAAACAAGATGACACTAATCATGTGCTTTAAATACATTCTTTAGTTAATTGATATATTATAATAATACTTGACAACTTTAACCCACCATATTTATAATAGAAACAATAGAAAACAGTAAGGAGTTGTCAGTTTATGAATAAGGTAAAGACAAGCCATGGAAATATATACTATATCATTATTCAGGAGGTAAGGTTATGAAAAAACAGCTATTAAGCATTCTGCTTGTTATGGTCATGATAATCAACATAATGACGGCCCATTCATTTGCGGAGGATATCGGTTCAGTCAGTTCCGCAACGGAAAATCAAGGTGAATTTATTGACGGTAAACAGGTTATCAGTGATATAATTGAAAAGAACGGAATGTACACTCATCCACGTATCATCATGTCTGATGAGAAATTTGAAAAACTGAAAGCAAATATCGGAAACGACTCAGTAACAGGCATTCTTCTTACTAAGCTTCGCAATGAAGCGGACAGACTCCTTAATCAGCCTGTATCACAATATGAAATTCCTGACGGAATTCGTCTTCTTGAAACATCGAAAAGAATACAGAGACGTGTTGCTGCACTTGCTATGGCATACAATGTTTTCGGAGATGAAAAATATGCTCAGCGATGCTATGAAGAGCTTGAATCGGCATGTAGTTTTAAGGATTGGAATCCAAGTCATTTTCTTGATACCGCTGAAATGAGTACAGCCTTTGCACTCGGTTATGACTGGCTCTATCATTGGATGAATGATGATCAAAGGCTATTCATCAGAGAAAATCTGATTGAAAAAGGACTCACTCAGGTCATGGAGGATTATGAGGACAAGCCACGAACCCGTACTTACCGCTGGTATCAGGATTATCCGGGAGATAACTGGAAACTTGTCTGCAATGGAAGTATGAACATGGCAGCGCTTGCAATCGGAGATGAAACCGATGCAAGAAACATCGCTTCTGAGGTCCTTACCTATGCTTATAAGGAGTCATATTCTTTTGTACGCCGTGCCTACAGTGCAAAAGACGGAACATATAGTGAAGGATTAGGCTATTGGGATTATGCCACATATTATCTTGGCTTATATTCCTCCTCGCTGACAAGTGCCACAGGAACTGATTACGGTCTTGCTGATTTTGAAGGACTTCGTAAATCTGTTGATTTTATCCGATATATGAGTTCCAACACATCAAAATCCTTCAGCTTCGGCGACGACGGTGACAGTCGTGACACAGGCTGGGCAGTTCTTCTATGGTTAGGTGATTATTTTAACTCATACGATATAGCTGCCACTCGTATTGCAAAAATACCAAACAATAGTTTTAATTATCTTGATCTTCTGTGGATTGATGAAGATAAGATTCCTGATTCCATCGAATACAGTCCTACTGACTGGGGAAAGGTCGGAGCATCAAATGCCAGCTTCAGAAACACATGGAATGAAAGCGGGGTCGTTGCGGCGCTTCATGTCGGCACAAACAACTATAAGTATCACGGTCACTACGATTTAGGTTCATTCTATATCGAGTCAAACGGCACAAGATTTTTTACCGATCTTGGAAATGAGCAGTATGAACTTCCGAATCGCCAATATTCTTACCGAATAAGAGCTGAAGGTCATAATACACTTGTAATAAATCCATCTGAAGAGCTTGATCAACAGGAAGGTGCAGAATGCCTTATAAGCAGTTTCAGCGGAGGCAATGAGGCCTATGCTGTCACTGATTTAACTGACGCATATAAGTCAAGTGGTGCAGAAAGCGTTGTTCGTGGACTGAAAATGATAAAGGACAAGGAATGCGTTGTCATTCAGGACGAAATCTCTCTTAATGTTCCCGGTGAAGTATACTGGTTTGCTCACACCAAGGGACAGATCGAGGTTAGTAAGGACGGCAGAAGTGCTGTTGTTACCGTCGATTCGGAGAAAATGTGGGTAGAAATTATCAGTGATGATGGTAAATTCACTGTGATGAACGCCGAATCCCTGCCAACATCTCCTGTCGTACCAAATCAAACGGACAACAGTAATTACAGAAAACTCGCTGTCCATCTGACAAACACCAAGGATACAACAATTTCTGTAGCTTGCATTCCACTGAAACAGGGAGAAATCCGACCTTCATGGACTCCGTCTATGAAAGCAATATCCGAATGGACACCTCGTACTTCAGAAGGCGATGTAAATGCAGACGGAGTATTCAATGTTTCCGATGTTGTTGCTTTGCAGAAGTGGCTACTTGCTGTACCGAATGCATCAATTTCTGACCGGAAAGCAGGCGACCTTTGCAAAGATGAACGATTGAATATACTTGATCTTTGCCTGATGAAGCGTAAATTACTAAATCAATAAGCAATGCCCTGCCGGCTTTTCATAGTCGGCAGGGCGTTTGCATCCCAAAAATTTTTATATACAATATCAAGTGCGTTATCACCGCATTCACATATTCAGAATATCTTATCAGGATGATCAGGTATGCTTCTCAATGAAATCCCGTGCCCGAAGCTCTGTTTTATCATATTTGATTTCAAAATAATCAAGGAAGCACTTCATATCATCCTGCATTGAAAGGAAGACATCAAGCAGACGTTCTGATTTATGATCCACCTGCCATTCTTTCAGTCCCATGTAGTAGAACATCTTGCTTTCATCATTGATGTAGAAAGGAACGATGTCGTTTGCCAGACACATCTTGAGTATAAGCAGTCTGCCGATTCTTCCGTTGCCATCGTAAAATGGATGGATTCTTTCAAATTCCGCATGAAATTCTGCTACATCATACAGATCAATCTGTTTCCTTGAAGAGAATTCACCGATGAGCTTTTCCATATGGAAAGCCACCTCCTTCGGATGAACGGTACTGATCTGTCCGACTTCATTGGGATACTTTTTATAGTCTCCGATAACAACATTATCATAGTCATCTTCAATCAGTCCATTTTTCAGAAGTCTGTGCAGATGCTTGATATATGCTTCTGTAATGGGTTCATTGACGGTATCAATTACATAATCAATGCACTTGAAATGATTAGCGGCTTCCAGTATATCATTGACATGGGCTGTTCCATCTACAGTGTGAGTTTCAAAGATATATCGTGTCTGTTCGTGTGTCAGGCGACTGCCTTCGATATGATTGGAATTGTACGCAAAATCTACCTGCAGTCTGTGATAAAATCCGCCGCTGATTTTTCTTTTCTTTTCATGCAGCAGCGTATTTACAACAGTTCTCGGCTGTATCATAGATGAAACCTCCCTTGATACTTTTTGTTATTATTATACACTATTTTTGCGGAAAAGTCAATAATTGATAGGGATGCATTAGATATAAGCAATCGATAGCGAATAAATCATTCTAAGGTGTTCCGTATGCAGTAACTCCGTTTTCTGTAACTCTTAAAAGCGGCTTATCATCATTTACCATAATAGCTCGTTCTTTGAAAAGCTTTCTCCACAGTTTTGTATGAGTAGACTTGCCTGTACCACTTTTTGCAGTAAACAGATAACCAATGTTATCTACTGAAACAACCGAGCCGTGAAAGAGAATGGTATTATATCCAAGCATTTCATCAGCAATTTTCCGATAAACAGCCAGTGTTTCAAGGTAATCATCACTGAAATGACGAACAGGGATATTCTCCTTTATATCCTCTTGCTTTGATTTTTCTCTTTCAAAGTTTATATCTGATTGTGTGACCTGAACTGAAAAATCAGAAATTCCTGTTGAAATATATTCCTTACAATAATCTGCAATATATTTATGTATGGCTGATATTTCTATTATCTTATCTGCCAATCTGATTTTGAAATTATTCATTTCCATTATCCTTTTTACTAAAACACAGGAACAAACGGAAGTTCATTTACATCTTGTTCAGGAATGATTTCTACTTTGCTTTCAGTAGGCATTACAGTTGTTTCCGTTTGGCGTGTGGTAGAAACAGTTGTTTCCGTCTGACTTATAGTTGTTGTATTACCAATACTTTCTGTTGTAATGATATTCGGCTGTTGTTTAATGCTTGTTGTAACCGATTGATTTTTCTCAATACTTGCTTCTGTAGTTTCTATTGTGCCATTATTTTTTGTTTTTATTGTGGTTGTTGTCATAGTGCTGGTGTTTTTACCTACTGCATCAGAAATTCTGCTGTCAGAATCATTATCAACTATTGTATCAGTACATATTTCTTCGCTTGCTGTTGTAATATCCTGTATTGATGTACTTTCACTTGTACTTTTGTCTGAACCTTCATCTCTACAGCCTGACATACAGCATGCAATAACAGATAATATAAATGCTAATGAACATCTCATAATAATTGCTTTCTTCTTCATATAATTCCTCTTTCTAAAACTTCAGGCATCGCATTGCGATGCCCAAAGTTTCTGTGATATTAGCCCCAGGACTATAAGTCAATTTCAGGCAAATCGTTATCCCCAACACCACTCGTTGTAATAATGTCCTCTGTTTCGAACTCTACTACTTCCATTTCCGGTGTTTCATACACTTCTTTCATCATTTTCACTCCTTTATCTATTATTCGAATTTATCATTCGCTCTAAGATTAAATATTCTCAAAGCAGCTGTTACATCCTTTAACTTCTGATCCATTTCACTATTTGCTACAGCGTATGTGTATGACATGGCACTATATGAAATGCGAGATTCATTACCTTCTCCGTCAGCAACCACAAACTCATACATTGTATCTAAAGCGGATGCCTGTATTCCTGTCAGTGTTATTAAATAAACATCTCCACTCTTAACAGGTGATATAGGATTTCCATTTACCGTAAATGTTAAGTCCTCAACATCCACACCATCTGCCGACTTGAATTTAAGGTTAATTGCTGTATCTGATTCAAGCGTCAGGTATGCTGTTGTAAATGAACCAACTTTATCATTATAGCTCTTAACAGACTGATACTCAGTCAAACTACTTGCTGTCACGGATGATAAATACAAAGTATCTAACCCTTCATTTGCCAGATTGGTTGTATTATAATCAAACCATTTCTGAGAGTATGCACCGTAATGCAACATTGCCTTCACAAGCTCTTTGGTCTTATCATCGTAACTACCTTCCAATATTCTGTCCGCATATTCTCTTACGGAGTACTCATAAACTTGTGTTTTGGAACCATCCGAAGTAATCAATTGAGCCTGGATCGTATCTGTCATTTCCTTAGCTGCAACATTACAAGTAAATATGTAGTATGTTTTTCCTTCTATAACAGTTGATTCTTTAGCTTTTGCGTCACTTACCATTACCTTCTGAGCAGTACCATTTGGCAATGTAAATAACATATACGCTTCATTATCTTCCAGCACATCCTGAGTTAAATCCATATGGAAGTTAACACCAATACTGCCGTTCAGGCTTACACTATAACCTGCAAGGTGCGCTCCGATACCATCATAAATAGCATTACAAATATCACAGTATTCATCACAGTTTTCATCTATGTGAGGCTCATTCTTATTCTTATTACTATATCCGGCTGATGTTGTTCCATCACACTTATATACAGAGTATACCGTACCATGTTCACCATTAAGAACAGGATATGCATCCGTTCCTAATGTCTGATACCAAGTCACATTTTCGCTTGAAGAACCATTCAAGAGATATGCAATCTCACCGCTTGCAAATTGTTGTTTTGTAACATCTGTTAGGTTGTTATCAATATATTTATTACCACTACCATCTGTATCATTATTTTGTCTTCCACTTGTTAGATTTGTAGCATTTGTATAGCATTTGATTACGTAGCCCGGTCTATCAGTACCATTTCCATCATTACCATCTGCACACGCATCACCTACAACAGTACCAACACGTTCTCCGGAAACTGTTGTATCTAATACATAACAGTTTTCCACCCTGCCTTCATATACACAACCTGCAATAGCACCTCCAACATGATTGGTCGCATTTACAGTTGAATCTTTCACATAGCAATTCGAAACTTTACCACTCTTGATAAGCTGACCTACAATTGCACCTGCACGCACATCTATACCACTATCTTGAAAGTTAAAGCTCTCCATACCAAGATTTTTGATTGTTCCGCTTACCGTACCAAACAATCCGGCAGAAGCTGCATTACCATTTGGACCATTTACTCTCAGATTACGGATTACATAACCTTGTCCGTCAAAAGTTCCACTATAACCCAAATCATCACCATACCCATTATAATACAAGTCTGTCTGACAAATCGGTGTCCATTCCAAATCTGTCATATCAATATTATCTATCAATACCGCATTGGAACTTTTCTCACCATTATTTACATATTTAGCAAACCACAAAAGATTTGCTGCATTTGAAATCTGATATACGCCGTTTGCGTCCTGTGTCGGTTCCTGATAACCTTTGCCGCATGCTGTACATAAGCCGTTTTCAATACTTTCATGAGTCTTGTTTGAATAATATGCTCCGCAGGCGTCATTTCCACCATAAACCTTTGCACCATTTAAAACAGGATATGTCTGAACGTTTTCTCCTGTGAGCGTCTGTCCCCAGGCATTGCCAAGAAGATATGCAACCTCGCCGCTTTTAAATTCATCTTCTGTTTTAAAAAGAACATTAGTTAAAGTAGTGTCGTAATTGAAGCCAACTACTTTTCCATCATTATTTTTATAATAGCAGTTTTTGATTAGACCACTATAGGCGTAACCACACAAGTTGCCGATAGTAGGATAATCTTTTGTTCCGTTATAAATAATAGTACCTGTGTTATAGCAGTTTTCAATTTTGTTCCAGTTTGTACCACATATACCGCCAACCTTTTCAGTTCCACTGACACTGCCTGTAGCATTATAACAGTTTGTTATTGCCGTTTCTTGACGGTTCAAACCACAAATACCGCCAACATTTAAATATCCGCTAATATTTCCTGTGTTATAACAATTTGTGATTGTACCTTTTTCCGTGTTATAACCGCTAATACCCCCGATACTATCACTTCCGGTAATGGTACCTGTATTGCAGCAGTTTGTGATTTTGCCACCTTGGTTCCAACCGCACACGCCGCCGACAAAATATTCTCCCTTAAAATATGAATTTATAACACCAACATTCTTTATTTCTGCATCGCTGCCTGTGTAACCGAAAAGTCCCACATATTGCTGATTTGTATCATTGAAATAAAGTCCGCTGATTGTGAAATTATTACCGTCGAATGTACCAATGTATTTGTTGTTATGATCTTTACCGATTGGTATCCACTGACGCCATGAAACGCTGTCTTTACCATTGTAGCCTGAAACATTTGTCTGTTTCTTTGTGCCGTTTACTGAAATATCATTCATAAGTACAGCATTTACAGAAACATTTCCTGCTCTTACATATTCTGCAAACCAGTAAAGCTCTCCTGCATTTGAAATCTGATAAACGCCGTCTTTATGCTCAGGCTGTTCACATGCACCACATTTCGTACAGAAGCCGTTTGAATCTACTGTAAAAATGTGTGCGTCCGCAACATTTTCCATTTCTTCATTCAAATAGTTGTATGAAGCAGGTTCTTTACCTGAACCGTTGCAGTTAAGATTTTCATTTCTGTAAACCTTATCACCATTTAAAACAGGGTAATCGTCTGTGCCGATTTTCTGTCCCCATACAATCGCTGTCTGATCACCGTTTAAGAGATACGCAACCTCACCCGACGCAAACTGGCCGGCTGTCTTTGCTGTTGCTACTGTATCTGAAACTATGGCATTTGTGTAGTAATAGCAATTAACAGGTGCGTTACCGCTTTCAACAATTGCAAATAAGTTAGGCGAATTGCTGAATTTACATCCATAACTGAAACAGTTGCTTACTGTACCACTGTTATCCTCTACAACAGCACCTATTGCATAACCGCTGACATTTGCGGCTCCCCATCTTCTCTGCAAGAAACAATTCACTACTCCGCAATTCGTAACAGTTCCATTATTTGTTCCTGCTATCGCCGCAAGACCATGACTCGCTCCAAGCTGTATCGTTGAATCTTTTACAATACACTTTGAAATTGTACCGTTGTTTACAGCTGCAATTGCACCTGCACTGTGAGAAGACCACAATTCTGCTCCTGATATTGTAAGATTTGTAACTGTACCACCTGATTCCAATGTCTGAATCAATCCGCATCTGCTGCCGTCTGCTAAACCAGCATTTTTACACAGATTATTAATCGTGTATCCATTACCGTCAAACGTACCTGCATAACTGCTTATCTGTGTCCAGTTTACACCTGATAAATCTATATCAGCTGTAAGCTTTCCATCTATATCCTTTGAATTGCTTGTGTTTACCAGGTCAACAAACCAACGCAGCTGTTCTGCACTGCTTATTTCATATACACCATTATTGTATACTGCCTCAGTATTTCCGTTTGAATAAAAATCTGCTCCGTTATGTAAATACTTGTATACAAAAAGTCCATTAAATACAGGGGATGCATCAGCACCGACTCTCTGCCCCCATATATCACCGTTGAATTTATAAGTGGAGCTTAGTTCCAGACTTTGATTATGAAGCTTGTATGCGACTGATCCGTTTTTAAAGTCATCAGCTGTCATAAAACTTGTTCCGTCAATGTCATCGATTTCGCTATCCGAAAGATAATAGCAGTTGATAGCTTCAGATTGAAAGTCACCTGGAGTAATATCTTTTACTATAGGAGCAGTGGCACTGCCTGTTGATGTTACAGTACCTGTATTATAACAATTAAAAATTCTCTCAAGCGTACTTTCAGCAACTATACCACCACATAGATTTCCTCCGGTTGATTCTACATCACCGGTATTATAGCAATTTATAATTCCGCCAAAAGCACTTTCAGCAATTATACCACCGGCATAAGCTGAAGAAGATATTTTACCAGAATTATAACAATTGACAATTGGACCTACAAAATTCCAAGTTCTTCCACAAATGCCGCCTCCGCAACCCTCGGCGTTATCTACAGCTGTTATAGTACCTGTATTACGGCAATTTAATACATAACTGCTCAGATCATTGTTCTCACCGCATATACCACCAACATTTTCTTGACCTGTTATCGTTGAGGAATTTGTGCAATTTATAATTCTGCCTTCGTTACGGCCGCATATACCCCCGACAGATACATCCGTTCCACCTCGCACATTAATATTTCCATCTGCAAATGTTAAATTCTGAATCGTACCGTCACGTAAACATGCAAAAATTCCGACAGGTAGGCCTTCGTTTTGGTGTAGGTTTAAAGTAATATTAATTCCACTGATTTTTTTTCCATTACCCTCAAACGTGCCTGAATATGCATCTGCTATAGAAGGACCAATTGGTGTCCAGCCACGTGAAGAGTCAACCGAAATGTCGTTTTTAAGCTCTGCATTAATATCGTTGCCTCCATTTACAATAGCTGCAAAAGCATAAAGCTCATCTGCATTATTGATATCGTAGAAACCATTATTGTCGCTGTCTTTGAGTGTTACAGACGCTCCTGTATCAATTTTTGTTTTCAAATTATTTGCAGCACTTACTGACAAACTCCAGTCGATGTCGAATGTTCCGCTAGGATACTCCCCGAAAAACGAAAACATCATTGCCGCTGACGTCAGTAATGCCGCCAGTCTTTTGGATTTTTTCTTCAATATAAATCTCTCCTTTTTTAATTTGATATTTTGGGTTAAGATGTAACTATAATTATACCACAAAATTTTCCCATAATCAACACTGCAGAAAACTCCACCACTTTTCACAAGGATTTAGCGAATTTTCAAAGTAAACGCAACACTCTTGCATTTACTTTGAAGGTGTTGCGTTTACTTTGAAAATTAACCGGAGTACTACAAACGTACTCAAATCTGTATATCAGCATACACTGTCTTCAGAACGTGAAAAACAAGATGAAAAAATAAATGAATACTTTGATTCGCTGATAGAAAACAATAAATAAACAGCGTCTTTTTAAGTCCCTGTCGTGTCCTTTTTATTTTCAAAACCACGTTTTTGACCTCTGTTTTTTAACTTTTTATGCCTTGTTTTAAAATTAAAAGCATAAAGAAAACCACGTATTTACGATGTTTCTTGTAAATACGCGGTTTTAAGCTTGGCAACAGTTGATAAAAATGATACGGTTTCATAGGGTTTCAAAAGGTTTCACTTGGATTTGAAACACTAACCGTGGGAATGAAACCATATAATGACAGGCATGAATACTCTATGCCAGACGATTACGCAGATCCAGCACTTTTTCTTCGATCAAGCGAATGGTTTCCAGAAATGCCTTATCTTCTTTTCCACTGGGATCTTCCAGGCCCCAGTCCTCCCGATGGGAACAAGGCAGGAACGGACACTGGACATTGCAGCCCATAGTGATGACCACATCTACCTCCGGGATGCCAGACAGGAGCTTGCTGTGCTGGGTTGCTTCCATGTCAATTCCATGCAACTGCTTCATCAGCCGGACAGCATCCTGGTTGATTTGGGGCTTTGTTTCCGTACCGGCAGAATAGCTTTCAAACACATCGGAAGCCAGCTTCTTGCCTAACGCTT
>SVNR01000013.1 GCA_015066815.1 Ruminococcus sp. | reverse complement strand
AAACTCTTTATAAAGTTTGTATATTAAAGCCCTTAAGCTTTGATATCTTTCCTGTACTCTTTTTCAGAATACTTAGCTTGCAGTTTTTTTAGTCTCTGCTTGACTTCTCTTAATTAATTCTCAAGAGCATCTACTCTCAAAGAATCTTCAAGGGTTTTGTTATAGTGCATTGTTCAATTTTCAAGATACTCGGTTGTCATCAGACAACTTTTATATTATATCACATCAGCACTTTGTTGTCAATACTTTTTTAAAATATTTTTTAAAGTTTTTTGATGTCGATAACTCTCTGACTCATTGTTTCCGTGTCAGACAGCTTTATTATTATATCACGGAGCACATGTTATGTCAATAGAAAATTCTGAAAAAAATCAAATCTGTGAACTTTCAATATATTCCCGTCGGTTTATCGACTTTTTTGTAGGTATGTTTCCCAAACAATAAAGCCGCTCCTTGCGGAATGCGGCTTTATTGTTTATTATTCTGCTTCTTGCCGGATTTCTTTTGACTTTACAACAGCTTTTATTTTCGAAATCCAGTTTTCTTCAGTAAGCATCACTGTAAATTCTATATTCTCATATGAAACAACCGGTGTTTCGTATTCGGTAGGAATACGTCCGAGAAGATCGACAATCATAGCATTCATTGTATCATACTCTCCGGATCCCGGAGTTTTAACATGAAGCACAGACATAACATCCTCCGGATCAGCTGCTCCGGATATGATATATGTATCCTCGGATATCTCGGTTATATCCTGTTCTTCTTCATCATACTCATCCTGAATATTTCCGACTATCTCCTCAAGAATATCTTCCATAGTAACTATACCGGCTGTTCCGCCGTATTCATCAACAAGTACTGCCATCTGAACTTTTTTCTTGGTCATTATCTCAAAAACCTCGTCACACTTGTTCGAGGCAGGTATATATAACGCTTCTCTCATAAAATCCTTTATAGAGAACTCCTCAGGTTTTTCGCAGCCGACAAGGCACAGAAAATCCTTTACATATATTATACCGATGATTTTGTCGATAGAGCCTTCGTAAACAGGCATTCTTGAAAAGCCCTTGTTTATTGCCAGATAGATTATATCGCTTATCTTATCCTCAATATCAAGACCGATTATATCCGTTCTGTGCGTCATTATTTCTGAAACCTTGACATCTCCGAACTCAAAGATGTTGTTTATCATTTCACGCTGACTCTCTTCTATCACACCTGTTTCGTTCCCCGCATCCACCATCATGAGTATTTCTTCTTCAGTGACAACATCAAGCGGCGTCTGGGCAGAAAACCCGAACAACTTGCCAAGCACATACGAAAGAGCGTTTATCACAGCGGAAAGCGGAAACAGCAGAATCATAAGCGCTCTTACAAAAGGCATCATGCCAAGCGCTGATTTTTCTGTTACGTTTTTTCCGACCATACGCTTCGGAAAGGCGTCACAAAAAACCGAAACTACTATCGCAGCAACCACTGCACCCGCAGCACTTCCAAGCAGACACAGCCAACCGGAGGTCCCGAACAGACTGAGCATAAGGTACACCAGAACCGCGCCTATACACAGCGAAGAAAACACCTTATGAACTGAAAAAGCGTTCAGTATCTTTGTCGGAGCCGACAGAAAATCCCGTAGTCTCCTGTATTCTTCATCATGCTCAGCAAGTTCCTTTATCTTAGAATCGTTCGCTTCTACAATCGTATGCTCGCAGGCGGAATAAAACGCCCTCAACAGCATAAAAAACAACAGCAGTCCTAATAGACACCCCTCGTCAGATGACATATATTTCTCCTTTCAGATAAAAAAAGAACCGACAAACTTTTTGATGTTTTGTCAGTGTATAACAAAAGAAGGTCTGAACCAGACCTTCAAAGTTTGATTATAAAAATAAGCGGATTACGAGGCTCGAACTCGCTACCTCCACCTTGGCAAGGTGGCGCTCTACCAGATGAGCTAAATCCGCATATTCTGATGCCTCCGGACGGAATCGAACCATCGACACGGGGATTTTCAGTCCCCTGCTCTACCGACTGAGCTACAGAGGCATTTTCGCTTTTCAGCGAGCGACCTGAATGGGACTCGAACCCACGACCTCCGCCGTGACAGGGCGGCGTTCTAACCAACTGAACTACCAGGCCATTGGTGGGAACAATAGGGCTCGAACCTATGACCCTCTGCTTGTAAGGCAGATGCTCTCCCAGCTGAGCTATGCTCCCATCTCGTCTTCATTGAGGAGTCGTTTCCGTTTCCTCTCTGGCGACGATATTTATTTTATCATATTACAAGCGTTATGTCAACAGCTTTTTTAAAAAAAATTTCAGTTTGTTGATTTTGTATTTGTTTTTCCCGAATACGCTTGTACATCTGTGGAACTTTGCTAACAAATCAGTCGGGAGCTGACGAAAAAAGTCTCATGACCTCTCCTCTGAGTCCTTTATGTTCAGGAAGCATAAGCTCAGGATCGGAAGAAATTATTTTTTCAGCTATACCTGCTACCAGAGAAAGCATCTCTGAATCTGCAGCAATATCCGCTATCTTAAGGTCAGGAAGACCGTGCTGTTTGTTCCCGAAAAAATCCCCCGGACCTCTGAGCTTCAGATCTTCTTCGGATATTCTGAAGCCATCGGTAAGTGAGCTTATTATTTTGAGACGTTTTTTCGCTTCTTCGCTGTGGTTTTCGGTAACAAGTATACAGTAACTCTTTTCTTTTCCTCTTCCGACACGTCCGCGCAGCTGATGAAGCTGTGACAATCCGAAACGGTCGGCGTCCTCTATCATCATTACAACAGCATTCGGAACATCGACTCCGACTTCCACAACAGTAGTTGATACGAGAATATCAGTGCGCCCCTCTTTAAAATCATTCATAACTGTATCTTTTTCCTGCGCAGTCATTTTTCCATGAAGAAGTCCGACGCTGTATTCGGGGAAAACGTTTAGAGCAATGTTTTCGCGGTATTCTACTGCTGACTTCAACTCAGTTTCACTCTGGTCTATGACCGGACATACGATATACGCCTGCCTGCCTGCATAAACATGCTTGCGTATAAACTCGTACGCTCGTTCACGATATCCTCCGGTAACAGCATATGTTTCTATCGGGATTCTTCCGCACGGAAGCTCGTTTATTATACTTATATCAAGATCACCGTATATCATCATAGCCAGTGTACGAGGAATCGGAGTTGCTGACATAACAAGCCGGTGAGGTCTGTCGCCCTTCATTGCAAGAGCGTTCCTCTGTGCTACTCCGAAGCGGTGCTGCTCATCGGTTATTACGAGCGCAAGCCTTTTAAACTCAACATCCTTCTGTATAACCGCATGCGTACCTACCACAACATCATATTCACCGGCCGCTATAGCAGCTTTTATTATGTTTTTCTGTTTGGCAGTCATGGAGCCTGTGAGCATGCACACTTTTATATCAAACGGAAGCAAAAACCCGCTCAGAGTTCTGAAGTGCTGATTTGCAAGTATTTCTGTGGGAGCCATAAGAGCGCACTGACAGTTGTTTTTTACCGCAAAGAAACATGCCGCAGCTGCAACAGCGGTTTTGCCGCTTCCTACATCACCCTGAAGAAGACGGTTCATCGGATGCTCTCCGCACATATTTTTTATTATTTCGTCAGATGCTTTTTTCTGTGCGTTTGTCATTTCAAACGGAAGACCCTGTCTGAATTCATCAACAGAAACATCAGGAGACATAACAAAACCCGCCTCAGAAGCTGAATTTCGCTGACGAAGCATGCGCATACCAAGCTGAAGATTCAGAAGCTCATCAAACGCAAGCCGTTTTCTTGCGGACAGCATTGCATCATGGTTTTCGGGAAAATGAATGTTTTTTATTGCATACATAAGACTGCACAGATCATTTTCCCCTATAATATCTTCAGGAAGAAACTCCAGCGGCTCAGCCCTGAGAATCCTCAGTGATTCGGATATATTGGTGCGGAGCATAGTGTTTGTAAGCCCTGCGGTAAGACGATAGACCGAGCACAGCGTTACATCCGAGCCGGCCGGTATATACTTCGGAGAATTCATCTCCCGTGAGAGAAGATTTCCGGTAACCTTACCGTAAAAAATATATTCTTCACCTTCGCAAAGAGCGTCAAAAGTATATACGTTATTATAGAAAACTACAGTAAAGGGGTTTGTTCCGTCTGTAACCACGGTTTTGTAAAGAGTAAGGCCCTGCCTTATACGCTGCTCAGGGAATTTTTTTATAACAGTTCCCTTTATTACGTTGTTTTCTCCTGTTACAGCTTCGCTGACCGGGACAGGACGGCTGTAGTCTATATAGCTTCTTGGTATATGATAAAGAAGATCAAAGGGTGTAAATATACCGAGCTTTTCATAAAGCCCGGCACGTTTTGAAGCAACCCCTTTCAGGATTGTTATGGGTTTAAATATATCGGTCATACTGAAATGATATTCTCCTCTATCATTCTACAGAAATAATATAGTAATAAACAGGCTGACCGCCGTTTATCAGCGTAACCTCTATCTTATCACTGAGCTTCTGAGAAATAAGCTTCTGCATTTTTTCTGCGTTTTCATCTGTAACATCAGCCCCGTATATAAGAGTAACAAACGAAGTATCACTGTTTATAAGCTTCTTTACAAGCTTAAGCACTACCTTGTTCATATCCTTATCTGTAAACGCAAGCCGGTTGTTGTCAAGTGCGATTATCTCACCCTTTTTGATGGATTTTCCGTCAAACTCGGTATCTCTTGCTGCAAATGTGACAAGACCGGTAGATACTTTTTCAAAGGCCCTTGTCATAGCTACCTTGTTATCGGAAATATCCGCAGATTCATCAAACGCAAGCATTGCAGATATACCCTGCGGAATAGTTCTTGTCTGAAGTACGCACACTCCTCTGTCCGCAAACTTTACAACCTGCTCTGCTGCCATGATTATATTCTTGTTGTTCGGAAGTATGAAAACAGTTTCGGCAGGAGTACTGTAAACTGCGTCAAGTATATCCTCTGTAGACGGATTCATGGTCTGACCGCCCGAAACTATGCAGTCCGCGCCAAGATCCTTGAAAAGAGCCTCCACGCCGTGACCTGCAGCAACAGCAACAAAACCGTACTTTTTCTCAGGCTTTGTTCTTTCGACTGACTTACGCGCACTTTTCTGCATGAGTTCTTTTTTCTTGCCGTCATGCTGAAGCTTCATATTTTCTATCTTAGGGAGATTTATGAAGCCATAGTCAAGAGCCCTTTCGAGCACTTTTCCGGGGTTATTGGTATGAACATGAACTTTTATTATTTCTTCATCATCAACAACAAGCACGCAGTCACCTATTGTTTCAAGATATGCCCTGAGCGAAGCAGGATCCTTACAGTCATGGGATTTTGTTATTATGCATTCTGTGCAGTAAGTAAATCTTATATCCGCATCCTCGTCGGCAGCAGCCACGCTGACAGATGCATCGCTCTGTACAGAGCCGTCCCTTACCTTTCCGCCGTTGAATATTTCGAGCATCGCTTCAAAGATTATGAGGAGACCCTGACCGCCTGCGTCAACTACTCCGGATTTTTTTAAAATAGGAAGCATATCCGGAGTTTTTGCAAGCACATCAGAGGCAGCGTCGCATACCGCTCTCCAGAACAAAGAAAGCTCGTTTGTTGAATTATGGACCTTCTGCGCCGCCTGCGCCGATACCCTCGCAACAGTAAGTATAGTTCCCTCAGACGGTTTCATAACTGCCTTATATGCTGCGTCTGCACCAAGCTCGAGAGCGTTTGCAAAATGTCCGCAGTCAGCTTTTGAAAGCTCCTTGAATCCCTTGGAAAATCCTCTGAAAACTATTGAAAGAATAACTCCTGAGTTTCCTCTTGCTCCTCTGAGCATTGCTGAAGCAGCTGTATCTGCCGCTTTTGATATTGTAACCTCGTCTCCGAGAAGAAGCAGCTCGTTTTTGGCTGCGTTTATTGTCATTGACATATTTGTACCCGTATCGCCATCCGGTACAGGATAAACGTTGAGCTCGTCAACCTGCTTTTTTTTGCTTTCCAAACAAATTGCAGCATTTATTACTGCATCTCTGAAAAGTTTTCCGCTTATCACTATAACAACTCCTTAAAAAATTTATTCTGTTATATTGTCAACAGAAATATTTATCCGGGCCACGTCTATTCCTGTAGCCTCCTTAACTGTATACATAAGTTCATGTTTTATGCTGCTGACAACTGCCGGGATATTTGTTCCGTATATAACTGATATGTGAAGGTTTATTATCAGTCTGTTATCCTTTACTCTTACAATTACACCGTTTCCGGCGGATTTGTCTTTTCTGAAAAATGAACAGACGTCATCAATAAAAGATACAGCATTCATATCAGCAACTCCGAAGCATTCTGCAACGGTGTTCCGTATCAGATCGGTAAGATATCTGTTTGATATTGTTATTTTTCCGATATGGTTTTCCAGAGTTATCATATTTTATACATCTCCTCTAATATATATTTTTTTATAAGTATAACAGATGAGAGCAGATCATATAGTAAACGCAAAAATATTTTTTTCGTTCACTATAGTTTTTTGCCGGCTCGTCTGATGAAAATGTCTGCCTATAAGTAATTTCTTAAATTATATCATAAAGACGCAAGGAATACAAGTACCGCACATAGTTGACACATTTATTGCACTGTGATAATATTATAGTGAACACGGAAAATATACGCCGGCAAGATGTGTACAGGGCTTATGAGCGTAATTTATCCGGTGTTTCCTTATACTTATTTATGAACGGAGAAAGCCTACACATATGAATTTATTATTTATCGGAGACGTTGTCGGAAAATCCGGCTGTGACTTCATAAGAAAAAATCTTTTTAAAATAAAAAAAGAATACGATATTGATATAACGATAGCAAACGGAGAAAATTCCGCTCCCGGAAACGGCATTACCAAGGCTTCGGCAGACGAGCTACTAAGCTGCGGCGTTGATATCATAACCACAGGAAATCACGCCTTCAGGCGCAAGGAGGCCATGGGAATATTCGATAATCCTCACATAATCCGTCCGGCAAACTACCCTGAAGGGTGTATCGGACACGGCTATGGGATCTTTGACTTCGGACGTTTTTCCCTTGCTGTTGTCAACCTTATGGGAACAGTATATATGGAGGCTCTCGATAATCCTTTTGCAGCAGCTGACAGGATTCTCGAAGAAATAGACACTCCGAACATAATAGTTGACTTCCACGCAGAAGCAAGCTCCGAGAAAAAAAGCATGGGACATTATCTTTCAGGAAGAGTCACTGCCGTTCTCGGTACACATACTCACGTACAGACCGCAGACGAAATAATACTTGACGGTCACACCGGATATATAACAGATGTCGGAATGACCGGTCCGGAGTTATCCGTACTCGGAGTCTCCACAGAGGACGCAATAAGAAAACAGCGCTTCAAGACACCTGTTTTCTTCAGAGAATCCACAAACCCGGCATTTCTCAATGGTGTTATTCTGCAAACAGATACTAAACTCGGCATATGCACTAAAATCACCAGGTTGGTTATAAGATAATATTAACAAAAATTTACGGCAAGTGTTGCAATTGCTCTACCATTAATGTATAATGTAGTTGCAACCGGGCGATATCTTTACACACTAATTAACGTAATTTTACTTAGGAGGTTTTCACTTTGGAAATTTTAAAAGTTTCATCACATTCTTCGCCAAATTCCGTAGCTGGTGCAATAGCAGGTGTTATAAGAGAAAAGAAGGCTGTTGAAGTTCAGGCTGTAGGTGCCGGTGCTGCAAATCAGGCTATAAAGGCCATCGCTATAGCACGTGGTTATCTTGCTCCTATAGGAGTTGATCTTATCTGTATCCCTGCCTTCACCAATATCGTGATTGACGGAGAGGAAAGAACTGCTATAAAGCTCATCTGTGAGCAGAGATAACCATAATATATTTGTTAATTATAATTTTTTGGGGGGCGTCAGTTTACGCCCCCTTTTTAGTTTTTTACGCATTTTGCCCGGTGATATCGTATTGACAAGCGCAGAAAGCATATGATATAATTTTTAAGGAAGTACTGATTTATACACTAAGCTTTCGTATTTTCAGTGTTTCCTTAAAACAGTCTGAGAGGGAGATATATGCTCCGGCTCTTTACCTGATACGGACAATGCCATATCAGGTAGTCATATTGATTTTTCGGAGAGTAATGCACATAAAGTGTACTCTCCTTATTTTATAGTTAAAGTCTGATTTGTTTTGACGTTCACTATCATCTGATATAGTGAATACAGATAAATTTATCAAAAACTTTGCATATATATGACACTACAGACTGAAAATCATAAAAAAGGTGGACTAAAAATTGAAACAAACAAACGTAGAAAAAAGTTCTTTTTTCACGCTGAAAACACTAAAGGACTTATTTTTTCTGACTATAGCCGGCATAGTAAACGCTTTCGGAGTTACTCTGTTTCTTGCACCGGTAAAGCTTTATGACAGCGGTATATCAGGTACTGCCATACTTCTGTCACAGATCACTCCGGAGTTTATGACGCTTTCTGTATTTCTTATCATACTCAACGTCCCGCTGCTGTTATACGGACTGAAAAGGCAGGGTAAGACATTTACTGTATACGCAGTATATACAGTTACGATATATTCTGTAATGGCATGGATAATAACCGATGTTCTGCCGATAGATGTAAGCATAGCCTCTCCTCTTGCCGGCTCGGATCTTCTGCTGTGTGCACTGTTCGGAGGGCTTATTTCTGGAACGGGAAGCGGTCTTGCAATAAGATTTGGCGGAGCAATGGACGGCATAGAAGTAATGGCTGTTATTTTTGCAAAGAAACTCGGAATAACCGTCGGTACTTTTGTTATGATATATAACGTAATACTTTATATTACATGTGGTATCGTCATAAAAAGCTGGATTCTTCCGCTGTATTCTATTATAACCTACTGCGCAGCACTTAAAACTGTAGACTTCATAGTGGAAGGCTTTGACAGAGCAAAGGCTGCAACTATAATCACCTCCGAACCTGACGCAGTTTGCAGCGCGATATCTGAAAAATTCGAATGCGGAATGACAGTAATCGAAGCAACCGGGTATTATTCCGGAAAACCCAAAACCATGGTATACGTTGTAATAAACAGATATCAGGTTGGAACTCTCCGCAGCATTGTACACGACAATGATAAAACCGCTTACATCTCAATAACCGAGGTCGCAGACGTGTTCAGCTCAAAGATGACAAAAAAAGCATAGGTTTATTATTGTAAGAAACTTTATTCAAAATTGCTATTGCTTTTATTTTTATGCTATGTTATAATAAATTAGATATTACTTATAATATTATTTAAACAAGGAGGGTATTACATGACCACCGCAGAGATAGTTATGGGAATTATTCTGCTTATTTGCTGTCTTTTCATAATAATCCTTTGTCTCAGTCAGGACAGCAAGGCTCAGAACGGTATGACTTCTGCTATAACAGGCGCTTCTTCCGATTCATTCTACGGAAAGAACGAAGGCAGAACAAAAGAAGCTAAGCTCTTGAAAGCTACAAAGTACAGCCTTATTGTATTTTTTGTACTCACACTCGCTTTAAACATAGTACCGCTTTTCTTCAACTAATAAACATTTTTTTATCCTGCCCGTTGGTAATGCATCTTCTTAAAAAAAGAGGTTTTACCGATGTGCAGGATTATTTTTATATCCGGAAAGGAGATACAGACATGGCTAATTCCAGACATTCCGTAGGCTACTACAAAAACAAGATACTTCTTGTCCTCAATCAGGCCGGCAAGAAGACAATGACCCGAAACGATATAATAGCAAAAACAAAATGCAAAAAAAGCGAAAGCGATATTTTCAAGCAGGCTCTTGAAGAACTGCGATATGACGGTGCTGTATTTGACCAGAAAAAAGGATATGTTCTGTGCGCACGTATGGGGTATTTTCCGGCAACCGTAAAAAGAATAAGCAAAACCTTCGGCTTTATCGAAAGAGAAGATGACAAAACTGAGGTTTTTGTTCCGGGAAAATTTCTCATGGGCTCAATGCCGGGTGACAGAGTACTCGCCTCACTCATACACTCAAGAACGGGAAATCCCGAAGGAGAGGTGCTTTCCATACTGGAGCAGGCGAAAGCAACCATCTCAGGAGTGCTTCAGACAGAATACGGACAGCTTTTTATCGTACCCGATACTATGTCCAGAACTGCTGTGCGTATAGTTGAAAACAATTGCGGAGCAAAGCCGGGCGACAAGGTTATTGCCGAAATAATATCAAGAGGAACAAGCCACTCGGCACACAAAGCAGCAGTCGTAGCTTCGTTCGGAAGCGCAGAAAAAGCCTCAGGCTGTGCTATGGCGCTTATAACCGCAAGCGGTATATCAACTGAATTTCCGAAGGAAGCAGCAGAGGAAGCCATAAAAATTTCCGAGAGCGGCGTAACAGAACATGATCTTAAAAACAGACTCGACCTCAGAAACGAAATAATATTTACTATAGACAGCGCCGAATCAAAAGACCTTGACGACGCTATCTCGATAAGCAGGAATGGCAGCGGATACCTTCTCGGAGTTCATATTGCCGATGTATCTCATTATGTAAGGGCACAGTCTCCGCTTGACAAGGAGGCTCTCACAAGAGGAACAAGCCTTTACTATGCGGACCGTGTTATACCGATGCTTCCGAAGGAGCTTTCAAACGGTATATGCTCTCTGAACCCCGGTGAAGACAGACTTGCTTTTTCATGCTTCATAGAGCTTGACAGCAACGCCGGAATAAAAAGCTATAAGTTCAGCAAGTCAGTCATAAGCTCCGCTATAAAGGGCGTATATTCCGAAATAAACAGCATACTTGACGGCACTGCCTCTGAAGCTATAGCTGACAAGTACCGCAGCGTAAAAGAAAACATCCTTATAATGAATGAGCTTGCAGATATACTGATGGCAAACCGTGAACAAAGAGGCGCTCCTCAGCTTGAAACTGCTGAAAGCAAGCTTATCATAGACGAAAACGACATATGCGTTGACGTTGTTCCGCGTACCAGAGGAAAAAGCGAACAGATAATAGAGGAGTTTATGCTTCTTGCAAATCAATGCGCTGCAAATCTTGCAAGAACCTCTTCTATACCGTTTGTATACCGTATTCATGAGGATCCGTCACTTGAAAAATTAGCGGACATGAGAGATTTTCTTACACGTATGAATATAGACTATCCTCATTTTTCATCTGTGAAGCCTGCACACTTTGCTGAAATACTCAACAAAAACAGAGAAAACGAAAAATTCCCTGTTATAAACAACATCCTGCTAAGATCAATGGCCAAGGCAAAATATTCTCCCGATCCTGTCGGACACTTCGGGCTTGCGCTCAAGGATTATTCACACTTCACTTCCCCGATAAGGCGTTATCCTGATCTTGCGATACATCGTATACTGACAGATATCGTATCAGGCAACTCACAGGATAACCTCACCAAAAGATACGAGGCTTTTGTAAGAAATGCGTCTGAACGCTCGACCTCAACCGAAATAACAGCCGTAAAGCTCGAACGTGACTGCGAGGCATGCTATATGGCTGAATTCATGAAAAAGCATCTTGGAGATGATTTTGAGGGAATAATTTCGTCGGTAACGGATTTCGGGTTTTATGTAGAGCTTCCGAACACAGTAGAGGGGCTTGTTCATATAAACACGCTTGAAGATGATGTTTATGAATACGATGGTCTTATATCGCTTACAGGAGAAAGATCAGGAAAGAAATTTTCACTTGGTGATACTGTAAAAGTAAAATGTACAGCCGCTAATGTAAACAGCGGAAACATCGACTTCGGACTTGCTTAAAAACGTCAGTTTCTGACACACACGAGCTTTTACAAAAATTACTATTGACAAATAACTGTTTTTATATTATAATTAGATAGTTATTTGGTGCTGTTTTAGCTCAGCAGGCAGAGCACTTCCTTGGTAAGGAAGAGGTCGGCGGTTCGAGCCCGCTAAACAGCTTTATATAACGCAAAAACACATCACATGCATTATGCATCTGATGTGTTTTTTATTTTTACACAAAAAGCAGAATACCGCAAAAGACATCTCAGTATGTCTTTTGCGGTATTTTTTCGTTTGCTTTATTTTTTACTTATGCACCTTCACGCTTTGCTCTTTCAAGCCATGCACCTGCAAGGTCAAGAGCGTCATACAGGCCGTTTTTCTCACTTGTTTTCTTTATAGCATCCATAGGATTGAGCTTGTTGTCTGTAGACATAAGATAAACCTTTACCTTATCTGCAACGTCGAGATTTCCTGTCTTCTGCTTTGATAAAACCTGTATCATCGTTACATAATCATCTGTCATATTTCCATAATACAGAACATCACCGCATCTTACCAGCTGAAGCCCCTTATAAGTAAAAAATTTGATTTTCTCTTGTGTTGTCTCATTCATAATTATATTCCCCTTTCTCTACCTTGCGCTAACCGCATTCATAATATATTATAACATAAATACATTCATTTGGCAAGTCGCACAAATATATTTTTTGATAACCCTGCTTATTTGGGTACAATATTCGACAATACCCTACCAGTTCGTTACAAACTCCTCATTTCCCTGAAGCTTAAGAATGTTAGGAATCAGAGCTTTTTCGACAAACGAAGAACGGCACCTGAAGCTTGTTACTCCGTTTTTCTTTATTATTACCTTGTTTTCATCAGTTTCGTAGAACTCAACTGTTTCCTTTTCCTTTCCGTTGTTATATGACAGAACAACAGAAGCCATCAGTCGGCCTATGCCCTCATCTGTAAGACATATTTCTTCTGCAGGAGCCTTTATAAGAGCCTGATAAAACTGCTTGTATCTTTCAAGATCATAATCATTTCCGTCAAGCTTTACCTTATAGTCATCAGCAGAGCTTCCCTCAAAGGAAAACTTTGCAGTCCTGCTATCTGAAGTAACTTCAAGAGAAGAAAGATCATAGATATATGAGCCGAACACCAGTGACGACATTGCGTCCTCCGGCTTCATAGTCACCCATGGCACGGAATCAGCGTTAAAGAGCCACAGTATATCTGTACCTTCAAAATATCCGATATAGCATTCCTGTCCGCTTCCGTCCTTATCGTACCTGTTGCCTATGCGGAGAACATACTCCGTTCCGTCTTCGACCTTCATGACAACAGTACACAAAGGTTCATCTATTCCTGCAAAGCTGCGTTCTTCCTCTGTAGGAGCTATACTCAGAACACTATCAGCTGAAAGCCCGAAAAGCCCGTGAGTATAGTTTACCGAATCACTTATATCAAGATATGCGTTTACCGGAGAAGTCATAACATGAGTCGCTGTCGTTCCGCCGGACTCGGACTCCCCTGCATACTCAAGCACTATATCGTGCTCAAGATCAGTTCTATGAACTTTTATACTGCTGACTATCGGAAAATCCTCTTCAGCCGGTTCTTCAAGAACTACACGGGAAACAAAATACTCCTTCTCATATGAATACGACTTTATAAATGAAGATGCTGCCGAATACACTGTATCAGAATCCTTAAGACGTACATACACGTCCCCCGACGGCGTATCGTTTCCGACAAGCAGCGTAATATCCTGCTTGTTTTCGCCGTCAAAAGCTATTGTTACTTCAGTTTCAGGCAGGTCAAGCCCGAACCTTGAAAAGTCCTGACAGTTTTCTTCTATGAGCTTCGAAGCTGTGAGCGTCGCAGCGTTCGGAGCAAACTCTGAGAGCAGTATAGCATCAAGCTTTACGTTTTCAAGCTCTGCTATCTCAAAACGGCTCTGTTCCTCAGCTGAAGCTGCCCTGTAGGTTCTTTTCAGTGTGTATCCGCCGTTTTTATTTTTTACGCTTAATGTTTTTATATCGTTATAGTCGCCTTCGTAGATTTTGAGCGGAACGCTTTCATCTGCAGCAGATGAGCTGTCTGCAGTCTCCGGCTTTGGCTCTGTAAGCTTCATTGCGGCGATGCCGCCGCCAAGAAGAATGACTGCGGCTATTCCCGCTATAAGACCCTTTACTGTACTGCTCATCTGTTTTTTCTCCTTAAATATACGGAAAGTCCTATCGCTGCAATTATCATCGGGATAACGATCTGAACAACTATTGATATACCACGCGCAGCTTTCTCAGATATATTGATGTTATCAAGCTGGAGGCTCTTGGAAAGAATAGTGATTCCCTCATCCTTGCCTGTATATCTGTTGAGAAGATTTACCGCAAACTCCTGGTTGTTGAGAGCGTTTGTGCTTGTGATGTAGCTGTCAAGAATAAAGGCTGAACCACCTACAAGAACGTTGCTTGAGATCTGCTCAGCACCTTCATATATGTGCTTGCTTCCTCTTACAAAAACGTTCTGCTCTGACTGCGGAAGAGATGACATGTTTTCGTTTGTAGTATCCTTGGTTATGACTATCGATGAAGGTGAAGTAGTCAGAATAACCTCTGTCTCTCTGTCATCACTTGTATCAAAGAGAAGTGATATAGGACGGGACATCGGCATAGCTATAGGAAGCTCTGTGGACTTCACAAGGCTCTCGCTGCCTTCAGAAATAATTGCCTGCGGAACAGAATAATAGTTCTGAAGTCCTGCTATACCGACCTTTAACATTTCGGCTGTGTTTACGCTGCTTACATAACCCTCTCCGATGCTGATACCCCATTCTTCAAGGAACGCATCAAGATTAGGCGTTTCACGCTGATCGAAGTTTGCAAGGTAGAAAAGGTTCTTTCCGAGCTTGCCTTCGTTATAGAGGTAACTGTCAATCTTCTCGATAACTGTTTCTGTCAGATCTGAATAAGGTCCTGCAAGGATAACCATAGAATAGTCACTGCTTATATCCTGAGTAAGAGGATCTACGATATCTACTACATAACCGTTGTCAGCAAGAATGGTTTCAAGCTGTGAAACAGAAATAGCAACTGTGTCAGACTGCTGACAGTTGAGTATTGCGATTGACGGCGGATTAGGATCTGCTACGAACATAACAGCAGATGTGAGCACCTGCTCAGCAGTTATTGCTGTGATAGTCTGCGAATAGGTCTGATAATCCATAGATGTTTCATAAAGATCCGACATAGCAAGGACTTTGATTCTTCCGTTACAGAAAACAACTATCTTACCCATACCGATAGTATCAGATGTATATGTCGAATACTTTGTCACGATCTCGGGATTTTTTTCAGTATCATAAAAGGAAAGCTTTATTCTGTCACTGTTTATGGCATACTTTTCAGTAACCTCCTTGACAAGCTTGTAATAAATACTTCCGTTATCAAGAGTTTCTTCATCAGCCATGACAGCTATCTCGATATCCTCTTCAATAGTCTGAAGATAATCTATAGTTTCCTGGGATATCTCAAAGATCTGCTCCTTGGTAGTGTCCACCTTGAGTCCGAATCTGTCTGTAAGCTGTGTAGTAAATATATTGAGAAGTACGACTGCAGCAACGAACAGCACTGTTACAGCAGTTGCAAGAGAACCGTACTTCAGTTTTCTTGTATTAAAAGGTTTCTTTTCCTTCTTCTTGCCGGACTTCTCTTTTTTCTGAGCCTTGTCAGCCTGAGCTGAGCTCTGTATTTCTTTTTCTTTTTCACTCATTGTTTTACCTCCTTAGCTCCAGCGGCGTTTTTCAAATACTCTTACTGAAAGGAAATTGAATATAACAGCAACGCTTATGAAGAAAATAACGCTTGAAAGATTGAAGAGTCCTGTTACAAATTCGTTGTATCTTGAGTAAAATGAAAGTGTCTTAAGAATATCTGCTATAAACGTTACGTTTATCGAAGCTGCTATCGAATCCATAAGATAAAGAACGAGAAGTGATAAAAATCCTACTATAGCAGAAATAATCTGGTTTTCCGTAAGAGCTGAAACAAACAGGGTAACTGCTATAAACGCAGCACCAAGGAAGAAAATCGCTACAAAGTTTGAAAGAACTGTTGCCCATGCAACACCACCGAAAAATTCAATTATGAGCGCAAAAACAAGAAATATCGAAATACCCATTGTATAAAGAGTAAGCGCCGCAAAATATTTTCCGAGTACTATTGAGGTGATTCCTATAGGAGCAGTAAGAAGCCCCTGTTCTGTTTTCTGTCTCTTTTCCTCTGAAAACAGCTTCATTGTCATAAGCGGTATGAGAAAAATAAGAATAAGAAAAACAGAACCAAATGCACCTGAAAGATCTGTTGTAGCATACATTATCGTAGAATTAACAAAGAAAAATCCTGCGATCATATAAAAGACTCCAAGAAAAATATACGCTATGGCAGAGCTGAAAAACGCTCCCATTTCACGTCTGTAAATTGCTCCCATTATTCGTCATCTCCTTCTTTTTCATCTGATTTTTCTTCGGTTTTTTCTGACTCATCTGCCGCATTCTGTTCGCTTAAGGCTTTCTTCTTTTCAGCGTCCATTCCTTCAAGCACTTCTCTGAGCTGCTTTGCTGCTTCGTTTACCTTTTCGTTTGCGTCAACTGCTGCTGCAACCTTCTGTTTTTCCTGTTCGCTCAGAGCTTCACGCATCTCATGTTCTCCTGTGATAATCTTCAGGAAGACATCCTCAAGTGTGAGCATATTAGGCTGAAGCATAAGGAGATACCAGCCTCTCTCCATTATGAGCTTGTTGAGCGGCTTTCTTATATCTGCACCGGGCTTTGCTTCTATCTCATAGTCATAGATGTTTTCGCCTCTCTGCATATCAGCAATAACAGAAACAACATCAGGCATAGTTCTTATGGCCTTGTATATTTCCTCTCTCGGACCTTCGATCTGAGCTATCATCTTGTGATCGTTTGTCATGCTTCTGGAAAGCTCATCTGCAGTTCCGTCAGCTACAAGCTTACCCTTGTTTATGATAACAATCCTGTCACACACAGCCTGTATCTCAGACAGTATATGTGAGGACAGAATAACTGTGTGATTTTTTCCAAGACGCTTTATAAGAGTTCTTATCTCAATGATCTGCTTAGGGTCAAGTCCTACCGTAGGCTCGTCAAGTATAAGTACAGGAGGATTTCCGATGAGAGCCTGCGCAAGTCCGACACGCTGCTTATAACCCTTGGAAAGATTTTTTATTATTCTGTCCTTCACATCGGTTATCTTGACTAGATCATAAACATCCTGAAGATGCTTGTTTCTCGGCAGCTTACACTTCTTGAGATCATAAACAAAGTTAAGATATCCTGACACCGTCATATCAACATAGATAGGCGGTATTTCGGGAAGGTATCCTATATATGACTTCGCTTTTTTAGGGTTTTCCATGATATCCACGCCGTTTATCACTGCCTGACCGGACGTTGAGGATATATAGCCGGTAATCATGTTCATCGTTGTTGATTTTCCGGCACCGTTAGGGCCAAGAAATCCGAGTATTTCGCCGTCTTTTACTTCAAAAGAAATATTATCGACAGCTTTTTTGTCGCCATAGTGCTTGCATAAGTTTTTAACTTCAATCACTTTGGGTTTACCTCCTTCAAAACATATATATAGCCCCGTTCAGACAGAAAAACGCTGACAAAGATATATCCGCAGAAACATATACAGCACAGAACCGGCTTCCTGCCTTGCTGCAGCTCTGTACATCAGAGCCTGATAAAACAGAAAACCAATACTGTCAGTATACAAAACGGAACCCCTATCAGCATCCCCTCAAACGGAGCATTGTTATTTTGAGTACAATTCTATCAGATATATGTGATAAAAAAATGATAATAGCCTGATTTTTAAGTTTCATCCTCTGCCTGTGCAAACTGACTTGGATGACGCTTGAAGAAATCCACTCTTGGTTCAAGAAACGCGAGCTTGTGATCACTGCCGCCTGTAAAGCTGCCCATCGTATCAAATATTCTGTCCCAGCTCCAGAAGCTCTCATCAAGCTGCAGATAAGAAAGAAGCATCTCTGTTCCTCTTGGAGCCATAGGATGAAGAAGTACGGAAGCAGTTCTTATCATATGGAAAACGTTGATAAGAGTTTTTCTTCTGAGATCATCATCTTCCTTTTTATCAGCGTCACCGAGATTTTTAACCATATACTTGCTTGCTTTTCTGATATAGGTATCAAGTACGTAGGTAGCCTGATGGAACTCAAACCTGTACATGAAGCGTTCATAATCAAGAACAGCTTTTTTCGCTGCTTCGAGTATATCGGCGTCCACCTCTCCTACAGGCATCATTCCGTCATAATGCTTCTGAACTGTATAGAAGCATGTACGGATAATTCTGTTGAATACGTTTGAAAGCAGGAAACCGTCCTTGAGAACCGGATCTGCATCATCAGGAGCAGCGTCAGGATTAAGCGGCTTAGGCTGGAAGCTTACGCTTCTCTGACCGAGACCCAGTCCGAGATAGTGCATTCTGAGCTGCTCGGCTGTATAATATTCGAGAAGCTCATCTGCCATAGGAGGCTTTACTGCACTGCTGCTGCTTGCCTTCTTGTCAAGGAACAGAATGTGGTTGTTTGCCATAAGTATCGGCAGCTGAAGATCTCCGTCATCCGGATCGGACTTAAGAGAATCCTTTCCCTGAGAAGCAATAGCCATCGCCATCTCAGCTATACCGTAAAAATAAATATTGTCCTGACCTATAAACTGATAAACCTGTGAATCCTTAGAGCACCAGAACTTCTTCCAGTCGCTTCTGTCACAGCCCTTCTGCTCAAGGCATGCCTGAGTAAATGATATAGGTGCCCAGAGAGATTCAGGCCATACCCATATGGTGAGGTCCTTTTCACCCTCAAGCACAGGTGCCGGAACACCCCATTCGATATTTCCGGTAAGTCTGAACGGAACAAGAGTCTTGCCTGTTCTGTATCTGACGCCGGCTTCGGTAAGAATCCTGCAAGCCTCGTCACAGTCAGAAAGCTTTCCGAATACTATCGTAAACGAAGGCTTCTTGGGTTCTTCAAGATATTCGTGCTCCGGCATACCTGCCTTCACACTCTCATACTGTTCAAGGAAGTCCTTCTTGATATAGATAACAGGAGGCTTAAGAAATTCATCAATAGTTTTTACGACAAGAGGTCTTACGTTTTTCTGTCTTTTTACTCTGTCGATATACTCCTTGAGAAGATCGTTAAACTCTGTAAGATTAAAGTACCAGTTTACGACCTCCTTCATAACAGGTGTATCACCTGTCAGTGTGCTTTTCGGATTTATAAGGTTTTCCGGCATATACTGATGACCGAGATCACACTCGTCTGCATATCCCTTTTCCGAGCAGCAGCCTTCTACAGGGCACTTTCCGACAACCTGACGTCCGTTGAGAAAAACGCCTGCCTTTTCATCAAAAAACTGTGATGTGGTTATCTTGGAAAGATGTCCGTTTTCATAGAGCTTCTTTATTACTTTTTCCGAAACCTCGTTGTGGATCTCAGAAGCACGTCCGAGACCTGAAGCGGCAAAGAGATCAGTGCTGATATCATAATCATCAAGAGTTTTCTTCTGTCTGAGATGATTGCGCTCTACAAAATCCTTTATTGTGCCCTCAAACTCACCTGCTTCAACAAGCTTTCTGTAGCCCTCAGCAATAGGTGAGCCGTAGCAGTCTGTTCCGGATACAAAGATAACGTTATCCTTACCTATTCTGTCTCTTAAAAATCTTGCATACACATCGGCAAACACGAAAACTCCGCCTATATGTCCGAAGTGAAGCGACTTGTTGCCGTAAGGCATACCGCCTGTTATAACAGCTCTCTTAGGAAATTCCGGTCTTTCCTGCGCTTTTTTATTTTTAAAATCCTTTTCCATCTTTTTACTCCTTCGGCTTATCCCGCAAGATGATCAATAGCCATATCAAGACGTTTGCTGCAGCTTTCTGTTCCGAGTATCTGCATGATAGTCCAGAGATCAGGCGTATTTTTTCTTCCGGTAACGGCTACTCTTATTATCTCCGCAACATGACTTACATTTCCCTTGTACTGCTCCGGATTCTGCTTATAAGCCTTCATATCGGAAGCATATCCGAACTTGTCTGCTATAAGCTTGAGCTTTGAAAACCATGCAGAAGAATCATCGTTGTAGTCATAGGTGTCCTTGAACTCTCTGATTATCTCTGTCATACTTTCATACTTTTCAAAATCATACTCCGGTTCGAAAATCTCATCGAAGAAGTACGAAAGAAATCCGAACATCTGAATACAGTTTATAAAATCCTTACGTCTTCTCTTCTGACCTACGCCCATGCATAGATCCATGATTCTTCCCATCTTTTCGGGATCAGCAAAATACACAGGTACGGATTCAGGCTTATAGGTCTTCATCCAGTTAAGGAAGTACTCATAAACCTCTTCACGTTCCTTGGAAGAAATAATATCAGCACTGATATCATCAAGCTTCTGAAGGTCAAAAAGGATACCGGAAACGCCCATTTTCTTGAGTGAGAAGTTGAACTCCTCTATCGGTACTCCGGGATTTTTCTGATACCACTCCTCGAAGTTGGAGTTAAGAATAGTCATAAGATAAACTCTTACAGCCTCTGCATGATATCCGAGCTCTCTGTAATAACCAAGTGAAAGCTCAGGGTCTTTTCTTTTTGAGAGCTTTCTCTTCTTGTTGTCCTCCATCTTCATAAGCTGTGCTGTATGAGCATACTTTGGTCTTCTGAATCCGAGAACATTGAAAAGCTCAACATGTATCGGTACCGAAGGCAGCCACTCACAGCCTCTGATAACAGTAGTTGTTCTCATAAGATGATCGTCAACAGCATGTGCAAAATGATATGTCGGTATTCCGTCAGACTTGAGAATAACCACATCCATCATATTTTCCGGAAGTGATATCTCACCCATTATCTCATCTCTGAATTTTATTGTATTTCCCGGCTGACCTGCTGAACGCAGACGCATGCTGTACGGTGCGCCGCTTTTTATTTTTTCGGCAGCCTCCTCACAGCTCAGGCAGCGGCACTTTGCCCACTTGCCGTAGTAGCCTATATCGAGCTTTTCGTCAGTCTGAACCTTTCTTATACTGTTCAGATCCTCCTCGCTACAGAAGCAGGGATAAGCAAGTCCCTTTCTTACAAGCTCCTTTACATAAGTCTGGTATATCTCAGCACGCTGTCTCTGATAAAACGGTCCGTAAGAAACACTTCCGGCCTGTCTTTCAACCTCAGCGCCCTCGTCAAATCTTATATCAAAGTAATCAAGCGATGAAATAACAGACTCAACTGCACCGTCTACCTTACGCTTGTTATCAGTATCCTCTATACGAAGGTAGAAAACGCCGCCGCTTCTGTGGGCAAGACGTTCACCCGCCATTGCGCTGTAAAGATTTCCAAGATGAATAAAGCCTGTGGGACTCGGACCTATACGGGTAACCTCAGCCTTTTCAGGCAGTTCTCTCTCAGGATATTTTTCTTCATAGTAACAGGGTTTGTTTTTTATATCCGGAAACAAAAGCTCCGCAAGATTTTCGTTATCCAATTTTTATTCCTCCTAAAGCTGTTTCTGTATCTTTTTTTATCTGCTTTTTTAATTCGTCAAGCGAACTGAACTTTTTCTCGCCTCTCAGATAATCCGAAAGAGTTACCTCCACGGTCCTGCCATAAAGATCACCGCTGTAGCCTATTATATGCGTTTCCGCCAGAGGCACTGAGCTGTCTGTGACCGTAGGCTTGACCCCTATGTTTGTAACAGCGCTGCAGCTTACTCCGTCAAGCAACACATGCGACGAATAAACTCCGTATGCGGGAACAAGCTGTCCTTCGCAGAACGCCTGGTTTATTGTAGGGAAGTCAAGGGTCCTTCCGATATGATTTCCGTGAGAAACGATCTGTTTTATTCTGTAATCATATCCAAGAAATAAATTTGCTTTTTTTATGTTCCCTTCGGTAAGAAGTGAACGTATTGCAGACGAAGAAACTGTTTCACTATCCTTTATGACAGGAGTCACTATACTCAGTTCAAACCCGTATCTTTCTCCCGATCTTTTCAGTTCCTCCACTCCGCACTCTGCGCCCTTTCCGAACCTGAAATCCGGGCCGCATACAACAGCTCCGGCACTCATACGCCCGACAAGTATGTCTTTTACAAAATCCTCTGCGCCAAGGTCCTTGATCTCTGAAAAATCAGAACAGTATATATCTGATATACCTGCGTTCCTTATCATATCAAGCTTTACGCTGTTGGGGATTATATATCTGTAGGGTTTTCCGTGCTTCTGGTTTATACTCTCCGTATCAAAAGTAAACACGGCTGATCTGAAGCCGTTTTTTTCAAAGCTTTTTGTTCTTTCAAAAACCGATCTGTGACCTATATGAACGCCGTCAAACATTCCAAGTGCCACAGCTGTTTTCTTTCCGGAAAAATCGTTTTTATCCAAGTAGAGCGCCCCTTTCTTACGGGCTAAAAATTTTTAAAAACTCTCAGACAGCCGTCTTTTACATACGCCAGTCCCATAAATCTGTTTTCGTCGGAAAACACTCTGTAACGAACAGACGGATCAGTTTCCTTAAGCTTTATCTTATCCGCATAGAGCTTTACTCCGTTTTTATAAAGCGCAGTGCACTTTGAGTCAAGATACACCGGCAAAAGCTCTTCAAAAACACGCTCAACAGGTATAAGCATACCTTCGGCTCTGCCTTCATCAGCATACCTCTGAATCTCATCAAGAGTAATACATTCGGACAGTCCGAAGCCGTTTGACGATATTCTTACAAGTCCGGTCATAACTCCTCCGCATCCAAGCGCTTCTCCTATATCATGGATTATTGTTCTGATATATGTACCCTTGGAGCATTCCACACAGAACACGCCTTCACGCTTATCCTCTGAATACTCTTCAAGAGTCAGGGAGTGTACTGTTATTTTGCGCGGTTCACGCTCAACCTCTATACCCTGCCTTGCCAGCTCATAAAGTCTCTTTCCGTTTACGGAAACTGCCGAATACATCGGCGGAATCTGCATAATCTTACCGGTAAAGGAAGGCAGAAGCTTCTCTATATCCTTCTCAGTACAGGCAACATCAGATGTTCTGAGAACAGTACCTGTAGAATCCTGCGTATCAGTCTGTTCTCCGAGTCTGAAAGAAGCTCTGTATGACTTGCTGCTGTCAGGCATTATGTCACACGCCTTTGTCGCGTTTCCGACAAAGACAGGCAACACGCCGGTCGCCATCGGATCGAGCGTACCGGCATGTCCTATTTTTCTTGTTTTCAGAATTCCTCTGAGCTTTGCAACAACATCAAACGATGTAAAACCCTGAGGCTTGTTTATACAAAGTATACCGTTCAAAATTATTCACCAAGAGCCTTTCCTATAAGAACGAGCGCGCTGTTTTTAACATCATCACGATCACCCTTCAGAGAACAGCCGGCAGCGTTTTTGTGTCCGCCTCCGCCAAGGCTTCCGCAGATCTCAGAAACATTTACCCTGCCTGACGAACGCATAGAGATCTTGTACTCTCCTGCCTTCTTTTCCTTGAGAGTAACTGCGACCTCCATCCCGCGCACCTGCAAAGGAAGTCCGGCAACACCATCAAGATCCTCATCAGGAACACCAAGCCCTTCCCTGAGCTCCTCGGATATAACGAGAACTGCACATCTTCCGTCAAAGTAAACCTCCATATTGTTGAGTATATGCTGTTCAAGCTTTATTCTCTGACTGCTTTTTATATCAAACATTTCGCGGTTTATACGTGCAAAGTCTATATCGTATCCTATAAGCTCAGCTACTATCCTGTGCGCCTGTGCTGTTGTGTTTCCGTACTTGAAGCAGCCTGTATCCGTAGCGATACCGGTATAAAGACATCTTGCTATATTGTTGTCTGTTTTTACTCCAAGCTCTTTGAGCAGGTTGTACATGACCTCGCACGCCGCGGAAGCTTCACCGTTGAGAAGAGTCTTTTCGGCATAAAAAACATTTGAAACGTGATGATCTATGCAAAGACCTACTCTCTTTTCGTAGGTTTCCCTTACACTGCCCATAAGACCGGGATCTGCGATATCTGCAGCAATTACAAAATCCGGTTCAAAGCTCTCCGGCTCTTCATAGCCTTCACTCAGAAAAGCATAACGTGATGTTGTTCCGTCAGGACATATTACTGCCGCTTTTTTTCCGAGCTGCCTTAACGCAAAATAAAGAGCAAAACCCGAACCCAGCGTATCTCCGTCCGGACTCTGATGAGTCAGGATATGAAAGTTATCGTTTTCCCTTATAATATCCGCCGCTTGTTTATAGCTTATCTGCATACATACTCCTGCCTACTCGTTATAATCAAAATTTTCTATTATCTTGTTTATCTCACTGCTGCGCTCTATGGAATTATCGGCTATAAACTTGAGCTCAGGGCTTTTGCGCATCTTAAGACGTGCAAAAAGCTCTCTTTTTATATAGCCTGAAGCGCTCGTCAGTCCTTTTACGGACTGCTGAGCCTTTTCTATTCCTTCAAAGCTTGAAACATATACCTTACAATGAGACAGATCGTTTGAAAGCTCTACTCTTACTATTGTCAGAAATTCTGCTATTCTCGGATCCTTAAGCTCACGCATTATTGCGGTGAGCTCTCTTTTTATGTCTTCTCCGAGTCGTCCTGCTTTAAAGCTTGCCATAATTCACGGCCTCCTTTTCTGAACTTACCGGTTTTTTTATCAGTCCTCGCGGTATTCTTCCATGATAAACGCTTCGAAAATATCGCCTTCCTTGATGTCGTTGAAACGTTCGAGTCCTATACCGCATTCGTAGCCTGCTGAAACTTCCTTAACGTCATCCTTGAAACGTCTGAGACTGTCTATCTTATCTTCAGCTATTACGATACCGTCTCTTACAACTCTTATGTCACACGCTCTTGTAACCTTACCATCAAGAATATATGAACCTGCTATAGCACCAACGTTTGAAATCTTGTATACCTGTCTTACTTCTATACGGCCCATGAGGTTTTCTCTGTACTTAGGAGCAAGCATACCCTTCATAGCTGTTTCTATTTCTTCTATTGCATCATAGATGATTCTGTAAAGTCTGATATCTACTCCGTCTCTCTTAGCGCTCTCTGCTACTACAGGGTCCGGTCTTACGTTAAATCCTATTATGATAGCGTTTGAAGCGTTTGCGAGCATTACGTCACCCTCTGACACCGTACCTACGCCGCCATGAATAACTCTTACTCTTACCTCTTCGTTTGAAAGCTTTTCAAGTGACTGCTTTACAGCCTCAACAGAGCCCTGAACGTCAGCCTTTACAATGAGCGGAAGCTCCTTGATATCTCCCTCTGCAATCTGACTGAAGAGATTGTCAAGAGTAACCTTCTGGAATGACTTGAACTGTTCTTCCTTAGCCTCGTGCTTTCTCTGCTCAACGAGCTCTCTTGCAAGACGTTCGTCCTCTACTGCGTTGAACGTATCACCTGCACTCGGAACCTCAGCAAGACCTGTTATCTCTACAGGTACAGACGGTCCTGCTACCTTTACTTCCTTACCCTTGTCGTTTGTCATAACTCTTACACGTCCTACAGATGTGCCGGCTATGATGATATCACCCTGACGGAGTGTACCGTTCTGTACAAGAAGTGTTGCAATAGGACCTCTGCCCTTGTCAAGTCTTGCTTCGATAACGGCACCCTTTGCAAGTCTGTTCGGGTTTGCCTTGAGCTCACGGAACTCTGCAACAAGAAGTACGTTTTCAAGAAGCTCCTTGATACCTTCACCTGTCTTGGCTGATACAGGAACACAGATGATATCTCCGCCCCATTCTTCTATTACGAGGCCGTGTTCTGTAAGCTCCTGCTTTACCTTGTCAGGATTTGCAGCTTCCTTATCCATCTTGTTGATAGCTACGATGATAGAAACGTTTGCTGCCTTTGCATGGTTTATGGCTTCTACTGTCTGAGGCATGATACCATCGTCCGCAGCAACAACAAGAATAGCGATGTCTGTTACTGAAGCACCTCTTGCTCTCATTGATGTAAACGCTTCGTGACCAGGTGTATCAAGGAATGTTATGTGCTTTTCGCCTACTCTTACCTTGTATGCACCTATATGCTGTGTGATACCGCCTGCCTCGGAAGCTGTAACGTTTGCTTTTCTGATGTTGTCAAGAAGTGATGTCTTACCGTGGTCAACGTGACCCATAACAACTACAACAGGGTCTCTTTCAACCATATCCTCTTCGGAATCCGTATCATCGATAAGTCTTTCTTCGATAGTGACTATTACTTCCTTCTCTACCTTTGCGCCGAGTTCATCTGCAATGAGAGCGGCTGTATCGAAGTCTATCTCTTCGTTTATGGAGGCCATTACACCAAGACCCATAAGCTTTTTGATAACCTCTGAAACAGTTACCTTAAGACGTGTTGCAAGCTCGCTTACTACTATTCTGTCCGGTATAAGAACCTTGAGCTGCTGCTTTCTTGCACGTTCAAGCTCAAGACGGCGCAGCTTCTCTGTTTCTGTTTCCTTTTTGGAAAGATGCTTGTTTTTCTGTGCTGACTTCTGGTTTATTTTCTGTTTCTTTGTATAGTTATCCTTGGTATGGCTCTTAGGAGCTATCTGCTCGTATCTTTCGTTGTACTTGTCAAGCTCTACATAGCTGCCTCTTGTATCAACAGTACGGACTGATCTTTCAGGAGAAGCTGCAGCCATGTTTGCGTTAAGGCTGGTTTTTTCACCTCTCTGAGCTGATTTTTCTTCAGGCTTGTGAACAGGCTTCGGCTTACTCTGCTGTAAAGGTCTTGAAAAATCCTTCTGTTTCTTTGCCGGCTGCTTTGCCGGTTCTTCGATTGGTGCCGGGGCTTTTGTCTTCGGCGGATTGTTATTGTTCTTTTGGTTCATATTCTTTACCGCTTCCCTCTTATCATCAGTTTTTTTATTTTCTGTCTTATCGACTGTTTCTGTTAATGTGACTTTCTTTTCTGTTTTTTCCTGCTGTTTCTGTTCAGCAGTTTTTTTCTTGTTTTCTTCGGGCTCAGGCGAAGCTTTCTTTGCCACAGCCGGTTTTTTTGCTTCCTTGCTTACTGCCGGCTTTTCCTTTTCACCGGCTGACTTGTGATTTCTCTGTTCAAAGTAGGCATCAAAACTGGCCACCTGGTTCTGCTGCGTATAATGCTCAAGAATGATGTTTATTTCTTCTTCTGTAAGCGCAGACGACGGCTTCTTTTTTGTATCAGAGATCCTTTCCATCAAATCCGCTATATCATTTCCCGGAACATTAAGATCCTTGGCAAGATCGCTTAGTTTAATCTTTTTTACCATCGTGTAAGATACCTCCCGATTATTATTTATATTGCCGTACATACCGGCGATAACAAACGTCGTATAAGTTTGTCGTTTGCTATAGGTTTGATGTTATTCTGTATCAGCTGCTGCCTTTGCGTACTCTGCAAGCTTATCTGCAAAGCCTTTGTCGCAGACAGCCATCACCCCCACTTTTTTTCCTATACTTGCTCCTATATCCTTCATATCAAACGGAAGCTTTATTATCGGAATATCCGGAAAATTCCGGCACATAAAATTTACTTCCTTAAAAGTTCTTTCTGAAACATCGGATGTAACCATTATACATGCAGCTTTTCTGTCCGATACTGCTTCTTTAGAAATATCAAAACCCTTGACAAGTTTTCCGGATTTTTCACATATCGTGAAAAGGTTGAAAAATTTTTCATGATAATTCATTTTCAAACTCCTCATAAAGCTCATCGCTTATCGAACATTCAAAGGATTTTTCTATCCGTCGTGATTTTCTTGCTTTTGCAAGACATGCTTTGTCAGGACAGAGATATGCGCCCCTGCCGTTCATTTTTCCGGTAAGATCAAGCCTTACTTCACCGTCGGCAGCTCTCACTATCCTTATAAGCTCTTTTTTGGGCTTCATAAGTCCGCAGCCACAGCACATTCTCTCAGGAATTTTTTTTACTCCCATAGTGCTTACTCCTCAGGAAGCTCTATATCAGTATCCTGTTCTTCAGAGCTGTCGATGATATCTTCGGGAGCTTCAGTGATAACCGGTGCCTCTTCTGCATCCGTACTCTGTTCCTCTGACTCCTGCTCTGCCTTTGCTGCCTCGGACTCAGGCTTGATATCGATCTTATAGCCTGTGAGCTTTGCTGCAAGCTTTGCGTTCTGTCCTCTGTTTCCGATAGCAAGTGAAAGCTGTGAATCAGGAACTATAACTGTACATGAACGTTCTTCTTCGTCAAGTATTACCTTTGTTACTTCAGAAGGAGCAAGTGACTTTGCGATAAATTCTTCCGGATTTTCACTGTAGATAACTATATCTATCTTCTCACCGTTAAGCTCTTCTACTATATTTGTTATTCTTGATCTCTTTGGGCCGATACATGCACCGATTGCGTCAACATCGGGATTTTTTGAGAACACTGCTATTTTTGTTCTTGAGCCGGCTTCTCTGGAAATAGATTTTATTTCAACAGTTCCGTCGTATATTTCAGGAACCTCAAGCTCGAAAAGTCTCTTTACAAGATCCTTGTGAGTTCTTGAGATCTTTATAACAGGCTTCTTTTCCCTGCCTGCTATTCCTGTAATGTATACCTTTACGGTTTGTCCTTCCTTAAGTACCTCTCCCGGTATCTGATCCTTCTTGAAAAGATACAGCTCTGTCTTGTCGTAAAGGAGAGTAGCTGTTTCTCTGCTTGGCTCTATCTGTATTATTTTTGCGCTTATGCACTCGTTCTCTTTGCTCTGGAACTGGCTGAGGAGATTTTCACGGTTGATTTCACGGAGATCTGTCTTTATTGACTGCTTTGCTGACTGAGCAGCCGCTCTTCCGAACTGTGCTGTGTCTATCTGTACAGCAATCATTCCGCCTACATATGCGCCTGGATCGATCGTTTTAGCTACGTCGATATTGATCTCATTGTCATCAAGAGGCTCATCATCAACTACAAGCTTTATTATGCTTATTTCAAACACATTTGCTTCGGGATCTATGTTTATGTTGATATTTTCACAATCCGGATAAGATTTTTTTACAGCCTTCATAAGTGCCGACTTTATCTTTTCCACCAATACATCAACAGATACACTGTTTTCATCTCCGAGCATTCTCAATGCGTCAAAAAAACCCTTATTCATTTTCTTAATCTACCTCCGGATTTTATTAAAAATCGTATTCTTCGTATAATTTAATATATGCTGCTTCAGATAACGATACTTCTTTTTCTTCACCGTCAACTGTTATTTTAACTGAGTTTTTATCGTAGCCTGCAAGAGTACCCACGTAGTCCTTTACGCCGTCAGCTGCAATAATAAGATGCACTCTGACATCAAGTCCAATACACGCCTCAAAGTGCGATTCTCTTACAAGCTCTCTTTCGAGCCCGGCAGAGCCTACCTCAAGTATATAGCTGCCTGAAACAGGATCAAGCTCGTCAAGCTTTTCGTTAAGCGGTCTTGTCATGGCTTCACAGTCATCAAGGTCTATTCCGTCTTCCTTGTCAATAAATACTCTCAGATACCATTCGGCACCCTCCTTGACATAAGAAACGTCCCATATTGTAAGTCCGAGTTCATCCGCAATAGGCTGCGCTATTTCTTTGACCTTCAGCTCTGTACTGCCGTTCTTTTTAATCTTCAAAAGCGTTTACCTCCATACATAAAGGAAAGGTCGGAAGTTATCCGACCTTTCAAGCTAATCATACTATAAAATATTATATCACACTGATATTAATAAATCAATAGTTTTTTGTTTTATTTTTGTGTATAGACAGAGTTATGGTTTTGGCATTCACAGGTTATAAACCGGGAAGAGAGACTATAGCGGTAGATTTTCAGGAGTCCTCCTCGTCGGGATTTACATGCACCATAACATGCTTTACCTTAGGATACCGGCTTTCGATAGCGTTGTGAACCTGCTCTGCTATGGAATGAGCAGCACGGAGGGAGCATTCACCGTCAACGCATATTTCGACATCGACGTATATTTTACTTCCGAAGGCACGGGTGCGGAGAAGGTCTATTTTCAAAACGCCTTCACAGCCTGAAACGCAATCACTGATTTCTTTTTTGGTTTTTTCGTCACATGAACGATCGACCATTTTTTCAACAGCATCCTTGAAAATATCAAACGCCGCCTTCACTATAAACAGGCAGATAACCAGACCTGCAACCGGATCAAGTATGGGAGCTCCCATTCGTGCACCGGCAATACCTATAAGTGCACCTATCGAAGACAATGCATCGCTTCTGTGGTGCCATGCATCCGCCATGACCGCTCCTGAGTCAAGCTTTCTTGCATAATATTTTGTATAATGGAACATTGCTTCCTTAACTACTATCGAAACCACAGCAGCAATAAGCGCAAGTATTCCAGGCGGCTCAGACACTTCTCCGCTTTTCGCAAAAATAGCTTCAAGCGCATCTGCACCTATAAACAGGCCTGTTATAAAAAGAATAACGGACAGAATTATTGCAGCAACACACTCAAGCCGTTCATGTCCATAGGGATGTTCGTTATCCGGCTCCTTGGCTGAAAGCCTTACTCCTATAATCACAACGATACTGCTGAATACGTCTGACAGCGAATGAACAGCGTCACTTATCATCGCTCCCGAATGCGCGACAAATCCCGCCAGGAGCTTGAACACTGATAAAATTATATTTCCGACGATACTCACCATCGAAACCCTGACAGCTGTTTTTTCGAAGTAATCCTTGTTGCTGATGGGCACCCTCTTGTTTTTTTCCATAATCGTTACCTCCATATTTTTTTCCGAGATAGTTCTATGGCACTTGCTTTACGGGGATACAAAAGCACCCACGAATCAGTAATCGTAACTACTGTCCCGTGGGTGTAAAAATCCACTGTCACACATGTGACCCGACTCAAAGCGTCTGCTGAGGTCTGCTCAGTTTGTACTGTATATTGATATGCAGTGCAAAGAAATTTATCTTAAGTGCTATTATATAATATATGCGTTCTTTTGTCAATAGGTTACTGGCGTGATTTTTTATAGCAAACGTCAAGTTTTTTTAGCGTTCATATATTTATAAAAAACATCCTATCTTGACACTCACCTTCCGATATGCTATGATATTATCATAAAAAACGCTGTATGTGACCCGGTCACAGAAACATTTAAGAATATATGCTATTATTTAAGCACAGAATAAAAATAAAATATTTTTTAAATAAAAACAAGGAGGAATTCAGCTATGAACTGCAAGTTTTATGTTTGCGAGCATTGCGGAAAAATCATTACAGAGGTAAAGGAAACAGGTGTACCTGTTATGTGCTGCGGCCAGAAGATGACAGAGCTTATCCCCGGCACTACAGACGGTGCTGCTGAAAAGCACGTTCCGGTATATGAAACAAAGGACAACACTATATGTGTAAAGGTAGGCGCAGCCGAACATCCGATGACTGACGCACACTATATCGAATGGATCTGCGTAAAGACAAAGCAGGGCGTTCAGTTCAGATATCTGCAGCCGGATAACAAGCCTCAGGCTTGCTTCACTGTTTGTGAAGGCGACGAGGTCGAGGCTGTTTACGCTTACTGTAATCTCCACGGTTTATGGAAGGCGTAACCAGAAGGACCGAGGATTTTCTTTTCATGCTTCCCTACTGGGACAAGCTGACACCACAGGAAAAAGACATCGTATCACAGAATGCCGTTATAAGAAAATACAACAGCGGCAGTCATATACACAGCTGTGACAGACAATGCCTCGGAATGATCTATATACTGTCAGGATGCGTCAGAACGTATATACTGTCTGAAGAGGGCAGAGAAATAACACTGTTCCGCTTCCGCGAGAACGACTCATGTGTTCTTTCATCATCATGCGTTATCAGTCAGATAACCTTTGAGACCAATATGGACGCCGAAACAGACTGCGAAATACTCATAGTAAACGCATCTGTATTCGGAAAGCTCAAGGAAAACAATATATATGTCAGATGCTATATGTACGAGGCTCTTTCAGAAAGATTTTCATCTGCTATGTGGACAATGCAGCAGATATTGTTTGAAAAGCTTGACAAAAGACTCGCTTCGTTCCTCATAGACGAATACGAGCGTACAGACAGCCAAGAAATCCCTATGACACATGAACAGATTGCTGTACAGATAAACTCAGCACGCGAAGTTGTCGCAAGAATGATGAAGCGTTTTTCATCTGAAGGTCTTGTTGAGATGAAACGCGGCAAGGTGATTCTGAAAAATATAAACGGACTTGAAGAGCTTACCTGAAAGCCGTTTTTATAAAAAAAACCGGAGATTAATTTTTCTCCGGTTTTTTTATAATGATCAGAAGTTACTTCCGTTCCAGCCCCAGTTACCGGTGCTCATGTAACTCACATAGATTCTGTTCCCGGGCACTCCGAGCTGTTCTGTCAGTATACTTGTTATTTTTCCGGTGAGATCCGAAAGTGCGTCCGATGAAGCGTTTCCGAAAATACTTACCTCTGCCATAGCGGCCGGTTCATCACTTCCCTTGAAGAAAAGTGTGCTGTCACCGTCTATACCAACCATAAGCCAGCCTTCGGATTTTCCCGGAATAGCAGTGATCGCACTTCCTAACTGTGACTTGATGCTCTCAGCCTTGGAAGCAGGAACAGATACGTTTGTTTTGACATTTATGAACGGCATTTGTGCAGTCCTCCTTTTATTTTTTACATATTGATATTATATAATATATTGTTTCAAAAAACAAGGCCTCCCGGGAAGCAGGGATGGAATCAGGATGTTATAGTGGGTGTAGTAAATATTTTTCGTTTACTATATGTTAAGAAGCACAGGAGTTTTACAGTCCAAAAAAATATTCGTCATAAAGCCCATAAATAGGTCGATTTTTTGTCAGGAAAATTTTAAACCGGACAGTAAACGTTCTTCGTACAAAACAGCAAAGAAGTTTCCGGAATCTCCTTCGTATGAGCTTCATGATGTTTGCGATTTCAGAACTGATCAAGAGATAACCAATTTTGTTGACAAGTTCCTCGAAGCAATCCCTGACGTTTTAAAAATCAAGTTAAAGGTTGCTTGATTCAGTTACTTTTGCGGCGTTTACTATTGAATTTTCAAGATGCACAGTTACTTTTGAGGTGCGAAGTTTGAGTAAAAAAGTAATATGCTACATAGATAAAGAAATCACAAACTATAACATTAAATCATTGAAAGACTTACAAGACATGAATGTTGTAATTGTTAATAGTTTAGAGGATTTAGCAAAGGAGATAAAGAAATGAGTTCTACAGCAATTTTACTTAGAGAAAAAAATAGGATGGATGGAAAAGACACATTAAATACATTAAAAAAATTATTCAATGAACTAAACTATGAATATCAAATAATAGATTCTAACTTTAATTGCTGGAATGAAAATCTGAGCATTGAAATCAGCGTTAATAATGTTATTAAGACTGATATTGAAAATTCACATGAAGGACTTGTTATATATGTTCATGAAAAAAATCTTTATGAAGATAATCAAGACTTTGACTGGATACGTGAAGGGCTTGATAATGCTGTTATATTTGAGAATATAAGTCATGGGAAAAATATATTTTTGGAAATAGTATATAGATATATCATGAAATATCCAGACGACTACTTATGGATTGAATGGGTTGAACCAGAAGTTGGATATACTCAAAATGATATAAAAAAAATATATGAATACAGATACACGGATATTAATAAATCCTGGTTATCACAAAAGCCATATTACTGTATTGAATAACTCGTTATATAAATTTGATGTAGTATAATAATACTTGACAACTTTAATCCACCAAATTTATAATGGAAATAATAGAAAATGATAAGGAGTTGTCAGTATATGGATAAGCCAAGAAAATACGAAGCAGAATACAAGAAAGAAGCAGTAAAGCTTGCCAAAGAAGTTGGTGCAAAAAAGCAAGCGAAGAACTGAAAATACCGTATGGAACTTTGTATGACTGGATCAAAAAAGAAATGAAAGGTAACTGTTCAGGAGTATAGAGCTTCCTGAAAAAAATTAAAAGTTTTCAACATATAAGCGTTGATAATATCTTGTTAAAACCTCTAATCACAGAATTTCGGTTTTTTAGGTATGTTTAATAGGTATACTGGAGGTAGAAAGTATGGGTAAATATTCAGTTCCAGAATCAGTGAGAAAATTAAAGCCAAAAGGCACTATGGTTAAACTTATTTCTAATAATTATTACGTTTATGAATATAAAACCGTCAAAGGCGACGACGGAAAGCGTCACACCAAAATGGGCAGTCTTATTGGGTGTATAAAAGAAGGAATCGGCTTCATCCCTAATAATTCCTTCGTTTGCGATTCAGAAATAAGTACACTCGACTATGGTGAATATGCCATAACACTCGTTAACTCTAAAAATATTCTTTCAATGTTAAATGAGTTTTTTAACCCTCAGGATGCTGCCATGATATATGTAATATCAATAATCCATTTTATTAATGGATTTACATATATTAAAAACATCAGAGATTACTTTGATATGAGCATACTCTCTCTTGTGTTCCCTTCATTAAAACTTGGAAAAGAAACCGTCTCCAATCTTTACGAATCTCTTGGCAGCAGACAAACTTGCATTCTAAAAATGGAAGAACGTCTTGTGGAATTATCATCCGGACAAATTGCTATTGACGAACATGTCATTGGTTCAGCATCAGAAAATAATGATCTTTCTGAAAAAGGATATAAATTCAAAAAAATCGGAGAACCACAAATAAACTTGCTCATGGCATATGACATAAACTCTAAAACCCCGTTGATTTCACGAATCTACGAAGGGGCAAGCAACGACAAATTAAGCGTCAAAGACTTTCTCAATCAAACTGAACTTAAAAATATGTTGTTTATTGTAGACAGAGGATTTTATTCAACCGAGAACATAAGCATTTTCAGTTCAAACGGTAATGCGTACATAATACCGCTTGGCAAAAATCTTAAGACATGCAAAGCTGCTGTGAAAAGCATCGAAATGAATGAACGATTTGTTTATCAGAAAGGAAAAAAATCTTCGGTTATTGAATGTAAAGACGAAATAATAAACGGTTTCCGTGTTTTGACTTACAGAGATTTAAATGAATCTGCTACGGAACAAGCAAATTATATTCGTCATATGGAACGTGGTGATAAATCATACACAACAGAAGGTTTTGAAAAAAACAAAGACTTTATGGGCGTAACAGTGTTACAGACAAGCTTAACAGAAAATACTCCGCAAGAAGTATATGAACTTTATAAGAAACGCTGGGGAATAGAGACATTTTATAATTATCTCAAAAATCAGGCTGGTTACAATTCATTGCATATTGATAATTATTGCAAAGCTCAAGGTCTTGCATTCATTATGCTTGTAAGTTCATTGATATATTGTGAGATGGAAAAACGCGCGAAAGAGATTAACGGAAAAAGTCTTCAGGATTGCCTGCTTGAAGCAAGAATGGTTAAGGCTCATAAAAGATTAGAACGTTGGAGTGTCACTAATTGTCTTAAACGGCAAAAAGAACTATTCGAACACTTTAATGTACCGTTAACTATTGAAGAATTGTTGCATACCTAAAAAACCGAAGTTTCGTGATTAGTAAATTGTCAGATTTTGATTTTTGAGATTCGATTTTTTGAGTTTATAAATTATTTGCTAAGATAGTTGTGCTTGGTGAATAATTCGGCTTCTATTTTATTTCACTAAGATAACGTGAAACCTTGTTCTGTACAGCAGAAGCTGTTTCAGAAGATGACTGTTCTCCGCAAAGGAAAAGTGATAGCTGTTCACTTATGATACCATTTACCGTACTATCAGTTGTATAGATATGATCTATATTCTGTACAGCCTGTGAAAATTTTTCCAGTTCATCATCTGTCAGAGGTTCTGTTCTATACATTGTTCTGTCTGCTCTTTCTATAAACATTATTCCCTGATCAGACTGATTAATATATTTTTCAAAAGCTGATTTTTTTATAGGAAACGCGGTACTTTCGTTCTGATATCTGTCAGATATGAGCTGTTTTACAAACTCCCATGCTCCGTCTTTGTTTTGTGACTGTTCCGTAATAGCTATCAGAGGATAAGGCACTGCAAGAACACCATTTCCTTCTGATGTCGGAACTCCCTTATATGCTAATTTTTCTCCCTTCATAGCTCCGTTCTGTATTCCTGATATTAATTTTACAGAAGAAGTATTTATGTTATCGGCACAGCAAAGATCATCTTCAAATCTCCGGCAGTACGCACTGAACACCTCATCATCCTCACTTGATGATGGAGGAATATAATTTTCATCACGGACTACTCCGTTTTCGGAAATGTATTCAATTATTTGTCTGAATAAGCCGCTTTCAAAATCACACTTTTTCTCATTATAATCTACAAACTCGGTTATATTTGAATAAATAAGTACTTCTGAAAGAAATTCCTGTGTTGGAGAGTAAAAAATCTGCCTTGTTTCAGCAAGCTTAAAAAACTCATCATATGTCCAGCCTTGCTTTTCTCCGACAACACTTGCCTTTCCAACTGGTGAAAAAATACGGAATCTCAACGGAAACATAACCTGTTTTCCGTTATATGTGAAACAATCAAGTATGTTTTCTAAATAATCAGAACGTGATATTGTATCATCTTTTTCAATATACATATTCAGATCTGCAAACATATTTTTTGATGAATATAGTTTAAGATCAAGATCAGCGTTTCCTATGAGTATATCGGGGACTTTTCCTGAAACTATATCAAGATTGAGCTTTTTTATACTTTCATCATAATCATCTTGTGAAGAATATTTCATATAGTCAGTAACCTGTATTCTGTAGTTTTCATTTGTACTGTTGAAGTGCTCTATTTCCCCGCTGATATTTCCAAGCTGAATATCTATTCCTGCTAATTTTATTACTTCTCTGGTTCTTAGTTTTTCAATGACCGCCTCATCTGCCCTGTCAAGCTGTAAAAGATGATAACCGGTTCTGTCGTTTGTAATGCACAGAAGTCTGTCTTTGTTTTCGGAACACACTGAATATACCTGACTTATGATATCCGATTCACACCAGTTGATCATCTCTCTTGATTTTCCTGTATTCACATCATAGTTATAAACGCCTTCGCTTGTATAAAAGCAAAGCTCGCCATCAGAGTTTTCACAGATTCCGCGTATACCTTCCATTATACGTTCTTCTAATGTACCATCTTCGTAGTTTATTGTTGAAGCAAATGAGGTTATATATCCGGAGCTTTCTGATTCATACATCAGAAAATCTGCACCGTTAAAACCAAATATGCCTTTTATCGATATATCTTCCGCATTGTTGGTGATATAGGCTTCTCTCTGAATATCTCCGGATTCGTTAAACACCGATACTTTTATCATTTTATCGTTTTGGGAGTTTATTTTCTGTACAAAATATATTTCACCACTTTTTCCTGCGCATGCAATACCGGTTATAACATCATCGGTATCACTGCACGGAAAAATCGAATTAAGCAGATTGCCGTTTTCATCAACAATTCTTAATATATAGTTTTCATCAGAATATTCACTGATGCACATTTTTCCGTCTGAAAGCAGAATGATGTTTTCTGCTCTGCCTGCTTCAGTATAATCTGATGATGTTATCTTTTTTTCATACTTTCCGTTTTCATCAAGAGTAAACATTATGGGCGTATCCTGACTCTGCATATCTATCGAATAGAAAATATAGGTGTTTCCATAAAACGCAGCACACTGACAATTGTTAATAAAGTCGTTTTTATCAGATTTATTGATAATCTCGCATTTTTTTACATTATCAGCGTCATAACCATATATTTTCCCATCTTCCCAATAGAGAAAGTCATATGTCTCAGGGCTATATGGAAATGTAAGCAGTGTTATATGCTGAAACGTTTCTTCATATGTATTCACTCTCATGCCATCTGAAATATTCAGTTCATCTATACTTATAAGAGATGAATCCGAAAGACTGCCGAAAATAACGCAGAGATTTCCTCGCTTGTTGAAATACGACTTCTCATAATAGCCTTTAGTATCAGGTAAAATATTTTCATGTTTTGATACAATCGTCTTTTCACTTGATATTATATAAAGATCGTTTACTCGTTTGTCTTCCTCGTATTTTTCTGAAATAACACAGAACACTCCATCTTTAAAAAGAACATTCAGAATATTTGTTCCGAATCCGAAGCTGCATATTTCAGAAAAGTTCAGCTCATCTTTGAGTTCATATGTTGTATTATCATAAATATTTGCATAAAAATTATTTCTGTCATCAGCAGATATTATTATCAAATCATTATTCAGAGTTTCATAAAATGCCCTTGCTGATTTTCCGGGTGAGAGCCTGAATGCATCCTTGCCGTTTATATTTATACTGCCGTTTTTACTTCCTATAATCATCTGCTCTCGGTTCATATACATGGCTGTTATGTATTTGTCAGAAAGCATGTCTGTATTTATTTCAGTAAACGTCTCATTTGTTGTATCGAAGCTATAAACATATCTTTTCGGCTGATTTGTCGAGGTTATTCCTGAAACATAGATTTTATTGTTTTGGCAGGCTAAGTTTTGGGCATAGATCATTCCTTCAGGCATGGAAATTTCATTTGAGGTAAAATAATTTTCTAAAACCTGTGTATCTGTGATGTTTTTTTCGCTCTTTTGCCCGGTGCATGAGGAAAATATAAAAGCTGTAAGAAAAACAAAAATAAGAAACGTATGTTTTGAGTTCATTGCCTACTCCTCTCAAAATACTCAATACGGAAATGTACATTTATTCATTTAACGTAACTGTTCAGCACCTCAGTCTTCAATAGCATAAAAAGTATTACCTTCAAAAACATTCAAGATAGCCTGAAAAGCATTTTTACCATGTTTTTTAGCTGTGCTGACATAAGACATTACAGCAAGATAATCACGAATACCTTCTTCAGAACGAAAACATCCGCGATTTTTTCCGATGCTCTTAAAAACATCAGAATCTACGCAGTTTTTTTGCCTCAACAGGAAGCTTATCCTGATGAATAATACATACGCATGTAGAATTTGCTGTTATCGCTGTAATAACAAAGGCAAGCGATGCAGCGCAGCTAAGGTACTTCAAAAAAATTTTTTTCACTGCTATTTCCTCCTTTCAGACTGTTCCCTTGATTAACCGAATTATATCACAAAAGAACCCTCTGTGCGAGAATTTGCAGTAAAATGCCGTTTTTTCGTAGTGAACGGGAAAATCATGATTATTTATGAACGTACAAGATACAAAAGTATATCTACCTTAAACAACGAATGTTCATGATTTATTTCCATATAACCATCATATTTATTAACTATATGTTCAATATTCTTTATTCCGTATCCATGATTATCAGCATCCTCCTTAGAGGATATGATTTCTCCATTGCTATACTTAACCTCTGAACAATACGGATTTATCGATTGTATTATAAGTCTGTCCTGACTATATACAATCTTCATAAATAAATTTCTCTTGTCTTCAGGTAATTCCGTAACCGCTCTTATTGCATTATCAAGTAAATTTCCTATTATAGTTATAATATCAGTGACATCCATATCAAGATTTTCAGGAACAGCTATATCCGAGTCGATTTTTATTTTTTTATTGAAAGCAGACTGAAGCTTGTAGTTTATCAAGCTGTCTATAACCATATTTCCTGTCGTACTGTAAATGGCATTATTCATTGTCTGCTGAAACAATGATGATATCTGTTTTCGTGCAAGATCATATTTCTCCTTTTCCATCAGCTCTGATACAACCGCAAACTGATTGCAAAGATCGTGTCTGAACGCCTGAAGACTTTCTGTTGAAGTCTGCATCATTTCACATTGTTTACTGTAAAGCTCATTTTCTTTTTCTATAACAGCAAAGCTTGCAATTTTCATGTAACTGTCCGCCAAAGAATCATACAGATAGAACGCTATAAAATTCAGAGTAAAAACAAGACACAAAGAAGTAATAACCACTGCTTTTGATAATTGATGAGACTGAATAATCATTATCTCCAGAATCAATGTTGTAACCGGAACAAATATTGAAGCTGCCCATTCAGAATTCGATACCTTCTGATTATTTTTTACTGTCTTATAATTCTTAATCAACAGCGCTTCCATATATGTAACCAGCCGGACGGCAACAGCACCTATGCTGTTGCTGTAGCCTCCTTCGCTAAAAAACGAAAAATGAATAAAGCCGGTCAAAGCTGCAATTAAAAATTCAGGGATTACCATAAATAAAAGAATATACAGAGATATCAGAAATTTTCTTTTGAGATGAGATTCGTAGTTAAACGATATTCCGAATATAATAACATAATTCACAATTAATGTTAGCATAGGAATATCTAAATTAAGATAAACAACGCTTGTTATAACAAAATACGAAAGACAGGACAACAAACATATAATTTTAGATGTTGTTCTTTTCTGATAAAATGCATTCATGAATTTTGAAATAATCACCACATTGAATAAATTAGTAATCAGATATATCAAGCGATAAGTATCAGTTAACATATTATCCGCCTCCGTTTTCCAGAATTATCTGAGCCCTGGCAATTTCTTTTCTTTTTGACTTTGCAACAGGTATATCTTCCCCGTTTATCAGAACTATCAGATCCGACCGAAATGAACGAATAAAACGGTAATTTACAAGGTAAGATTTATGCGGTGACAAAAAGCCCTGTCCTTTAAGCTGTTCCTCAACTTTTTCAAGAGAACCGTAAAATATATCCTCCGAGGATGTACTTATTATTTTTATTTTTCTATCAATACTTTTGAAGTATAATACTTCCTCAGGCTTAACCCAGTATGTATCGTGTCCGACCTTATAATGAAAAATTCCGCTTTTATTCCCGTATATACGTAAATACTTCTCTATTACTGCAGAAATCTTTTCATATTCAAAAGGCTTATCTATAAATTGAAATGGTCTATACATAAATAACTGACGATCATATCCTGTTTTCCCTGAAACGTATACAATCTGTACTGTTTCATTTCCGATAATATTTCTGATATACTCGCTGACCTCTATTCCGTTACATTTTTGCAGTTCAATATCAAGAAAAATGATATGATAGTTATTATCAGAGTTGAGACGGTTAATAAACGCTTCACCTGATGTAAAAATATCTACATCGTATTCTCTGTTCGTATATTTACAGTATTGAGATATAAATTTCTCTAATTTACTGCATATATATTCTTCATCGTCACAAACAGCAAATCTTAACATTATAGTCCACCTCCTCAGGCACTTACTGCACTATCTGTTTATTCTGCTCTCCTGCACCTTAAAAGTTCAATAATTCATGTACAAAAACGCCGGCACTCCATCTGATACCAACAGTTTTCCAGCCATTACACCACAGTCTCAACAATAGTCTTATCATCTCGATTTCATTTCTTTTTTTGCATATCATATTTGCAGTTCTTCTGAAATTATAACACAAAACCCGCATGACTACGTAAATTCACATAATCATGCGGGTAAAAAAACAATCGAGGTGACAGGATTCGAACCTGCGGCCTCTACGTCCCGAACGTAGCGCTCTACCAAACTGAGCCACACCTCGTAATTTATTCAACAGATTAGATTATACCACACTTTTTCGACTTTGTAAAGGGGTTTCAAGAAAAAAAGTAAAATTCCTGTCTATAATTTTTTTATAAAAGTATTGATTTTTTTATGTATATATGATATAATTAATAAAGTTTTTGAGGATTTTTTAATCTCTCAAGCCTATAACATCTAAAAAGGTAGAGTTATCATCCGGAATATAGGTGTGCGGGCCCTGTGCAACGAGACACCGTGAACCATGTCAGGCGGGGAACCGAGCAGCATTAAGCGGACCGTTTTGTGTGCCGCAGCAAGCCTGCACACCTATGTTCCGGATATTTATTTATTATCTCAGCTTTTTTTGCGAGAAGGGAAATCTGAAAATGTATACAGCTTTATACAGGCGCTGGAGACCGCTTACGTTTGATGATGTGGTATCACAGCCACACATTACAACAACTCTCAAAAATCAGATAATAAACAACAAAACAGCTCACGCATATCTTTTTACAGGTTCGAGAGGAACAGGAAAAACAACCTGTGCCCGTATATTTGCCAAGGCTATAAACTGTGAGCATCCTACTGACGGTGCTCCGTGTCTTGAATGTGACATATGCCGTGACGCTGACAGCTTTGCGCTTGCCGACATCATAGAGATAGACGCAGCTTCAAACAACGGCGTTGATGACATACGTGATCTGCGTGAAGGAGCAGTTTTCACTCCGGAACGCTGCAAATACAAGGTTTATATAATAGACGAGGTTCATATGCTCTCCGTAAATGCATTTAATGCATTGCTGAAAATCATGGAAGAACCTCCTCCGTATGTAAAGTTCATACTGGCTACAACAGAGGTACACAAGGTACCTGCTACTATAGCTTCAAGATGTCAGAGATATGACTTCAGAAGAATACTTCCTGACGATATCGCAAAACGTCTTATGTATATTTCTTCTCAGGAAAAGATATCCTTAAGCGATGAAGCAGCCTTTCTTATCGCAAAGCTTGCAGACGGAGGCATGAGAGACGCGCTGTCACTGCTTGATCAGTGTATGGCGTTCTCAGAAGATATAACAGCCGAAACCGTGTCCATGGCAGCAGGTATTGCAGGCAGGGATCATGTATTCGGAATAATCACCTCAATCACTGAACAGGCTCCTTCAAAAGCAATAACAGCCATAGACGAGCTGTACGCCGCTTCGAAGGATATGTCACGTCTTTGCGAAGAAATAATTTTTCAGCTCCGCAACATAATGCTCATAAAAATAACACCGGACAACTCCGGTCTTATAACCTGTATGCCCGATGAACTCGATATCCTTACAGGTATAAGCGAAAAGCTCTCTCTTGAAGCTGTACTTTCCTTCCTCTCCGAAATGCAGGAATGCAGCGAAAGAATGCTCAGAGCAGTGAACAAGCGGGTGGAGCTCGAAATGTGCATAATAAAGCTGGCATCAGGAATCACAGAAAAGCCGGCCGCTGTCGGAGTACCGTCCGATCTTATGAACAGACTAAGCGAGCTTGAAAGAAAGCTTCAGTCAGGTGCCGCTTCAGGCATGCAGAACCGCAGAACAGAAGCATCAGCTCCTGTAAGAAACGAGCCGCAGGTAGACTTCACAAAGCTTGACAAGAAAAATCTCAGACAGCTGAACAACTGGGCTGAGGTACTACAAAAATTTTCTGAAACAAATCCCGCAGTTTCTGCAAGTCTTACCGACTCTAAGGCTTTTGTAAACGGAGACGGGTTGTTTATAATAGCAAAAAACCCATTTTTCATATCACTCTTCCGAAACAAGGAAAACGCCGCTATGCTCGGAGACGCAGTAGAGAGCGTTCTCGGCAAAAGATTTGCAATAAGAGCAAAGTGCGACGTAGAGGCTACAGAGGAAGAAAAAAACGCTATCAAGCTGATAGAAAAGGCCAAGAATTCAAATCTTGAAAACTATCCGGAAGGCTAAGCCTTTGATCAGCCAAAAATATAAAACAAGTAAAAAAATATTAAAGGAGTTTACGAAAATATGAAAGCAAGAGTACCAAAGCAGAACATGGGCGGCGGAGCCCAGAACATGAACGCAATGATCAAGCAGGCACAGAAGATGCAGGACGAGATCACAAAGCTTCAGGATGATATCGAAGAACGTGAATTCTCTGCTACTGCAGGCGGCGGCGCTGTAGAAGTTGTACTTTATGGTAAAAAATCCATCAAGTCACTCACTATCAAGCCTGAGGTTGTTGACAAGGACGATGTAGAGATGCTTCAGGATCTCGTTATCAGCGCAGTAAACGAGGCTATTTCAGCAATCGAAGAAACAACAGAAGAAGAAATGTCCAAGATCACAGGCGGAGTTTCACTCCCTGGCTTATTCTGATAAATGGCTGAATCAAACGCATTGCCTGTAATACTTCTCGCTGAACAGTTTGCGCGGCTTCCCGGCATAGGGATGAAAACCGCTCAGAGACTTGCGTATCACGTAACGTCTATGTCCGAGGCAGAAGTCAAGGAGTTTTCTGACGCTCTTATAAGCGCCAAGAAAAACGTGCGTCTTTGCTCTGTCTGTCAGAATCTCACGGACCGCGAGATATGTCCTGTATGCAGTGATATACGCAGAAACAAAAAAATCATCTGCGTTGTTGAAGGCCCCAAGGACGTTACAGCAATAGAGAGAACCGGTGAATACAACGGACTTTATCATGTACTTCACGGTCTTATTTCACCTATAGACGGCGTAACACCGGACAAGCTCCGTATAAGAGAGCTTATCGCCCGCGTTCAGTCGGATACGGAAACAGATGAAGTAATAATGGCGACAAACCCTACTGTTGAGGGTGACGCCACAGCTATGTATATATCAAGGCTTCTTAAGCCTGCCGGTATACGAGTGACAAGACTGGCATTCGGTCTTCCGGTTGGCGGCATACTCGAATATGCTGACGAAGTTACCTTGTTCAGAGCTATTGAAAACAGAAACGAAATATAAAAAATTCCGGAAAAGCTTTTTGCTTTTCCGGAATTTTTTATATTTACTTATCTATTCCGAAAAACTCTTCGGCGTTTTTACATGTTATTTCAAGAAGCTGCTCCACATCAACTTCCTTTATCAGAGCTGCTTTTTTAGCAATTTCAATTATCATCGAGCTGTCGCAGCGCTTGCCTCTGTACGGTACCGGAGCCATATACGGACAGTCCGTTTCAAGCATAAGGCGTTCAAGCGGCACTTCCTTCAGAGCTTCGAGTGCTTTTTTTGCGTTATTGAAGGTCAGCACTCCGGTAAAGCTTATATGAAGTCCGAGATCTATTATTTCACGCGCAGTTTCAGCCGAACCTGAAAAGCAGTGTACAACAGCTTTTTTGGGAGTATGCTTTCTGAGTATGTCCATAGTGTCCTTTGTAGCATCACGGGAGTGGATGATAACAGGAAGAGAAAGCCTGTCAGCAAGCTTTAACTGCTCAGTAAATATGCTTATCATCTTTTCTCTGTCATATCCATCATAGTGATAATCAAGCCCTATCTCGCCTACGGCTTTTATTTTGTCCGGATTTTTCGTGATAAGCTCCTCAAGCTCTGCTATATAGTCCGGAGAAGCAGTATCTATGCACTCAGGATGAATTCCGGCTGCACTGTATACAAAATCAAATTTTCTGCCCAGTTCAAGCGCCTTAAGTGCATCGTTATATTCGGATACGGCGAGCATGATGTATTTTACGCCGTTTTTGTGAAGCGAAGCAATAAGAGATTCTCTGTCTTCGTCAAAAGCACTGTCTGTATAGTGCGAGTGTGTATCAAAAATATTTTCAGGCATTTTTTTTAACTCCGTTTCGTTACTTGATAAACGGCTGCCGTTATATCTGCGGCAGCCGGCTTTTTTTAAAGACCTGCGTCTTCCTTTAAGGTTTTTATTGCGCTTTTGTCCATAACTATTCCCTGCTTTGTGTTTTCACCTGACGGAACTCTGAAAGTGGACTTAAACTTACCTGAACGTAATATATAATCAATAGCCTCCTTCTGATTCTGATAATCGATAGAGGTGATATCAGTTTCTGTCATATTTACAAGCTGATTATATGTATAATCAACTATATCAGCAACTCTTGAACCTGATACGCCTGCCAGCATCTCCGCAAAAACGCTTCCGGTAGTTACTGTACGTGCATCCTCAGCAAACTTCGGGTTTGAGATAAGCTTTATCACAAAGTTCGAATCAAGAAACTGCGTACCCTCGTTAAGACCTTTGAGGCCGTCCGGAACAGGATAGTTTACACCGCCCAGAGAATCACATATAAGCGCAAGAGACGCATTGTTTAAAGACATGTATTTGTCTACAGATATGTCAAAAGTTTTTTCTATCGCCTTTTCAAGCTCTATAATACCGCCGTCCTTGAATATCTGGGACATTTTACGGTCGTCACACAGAATATCGTTTGATACCGGTATAAAAGTAAAGCTTTTATCAAGCGCTGATGTACGAACCAGCATAAACGAATCGCGCAGAGAAGCGTCATCAGGATCAAACGTGAACAAAAGAGTCATACTGTTCTTTTCTGTCGGCACAAACGCCTGCTGTACCGCATCTGCGTTTTTCCCGTCTTTTTCGTTTATAAGATAATTATAAAAATTAAGCACCGGGACCCCGACGACAAAAAGAGTCACTATCATACTTATAAGAAAAGGTATTGCCACACTCTCTTTTTTTCTTTTTTTAAACAAAGACATTGTTGATTCCTCCTGTGTTGTTTTGATTTTTTATATACGGATAATTACGCAACACACGCAAAATCCGCTTTTTTAAGTTTTAACATTATTAACATCACACTTTTCAACAGCATGTGGAAAACCATGTGGAAAAGTTGAAATCAAAATATTTAAAACTTTACAAAACGAGTTTTAGGTAGTATAATTATAGTGTTCGTCAAAACAAATCTGACTTTCACTATAATAAACTTATTCTGACCTCCTGCACATCAGCAAGCTACAAAAAGCTGCGTGCATACCGGCTGACAGTAAACAAAATATATTTTGTTTATTATATTTTTGTGCTGCTACTCAGAAAGAAAGCTGCTCGTATTTCATAATAAACTCCATATCGGAAAGATCCGTTATGTCTGTTTTCTTTCCAAGCTTTCCGGCATAGTTTATCGTCTGCCCCGTACCGCTGCGGTAGCTCTTTACAAAAGCTATAAGGAGATCAGAGTTATCTACCATATATCTGTTTCGTATAGAGTAGCAATTTTTTTTATACTGCGCTGAGGTGCATACGACAGAATCTGCAAGGCTGATTATTTTTTCATAAAGCTGCCTGTCCTCTGCCGGAAAATCAATCCCCTGATTCTCAAAGGGCTTTACGCATACAAGAGTTATTCCGGGGCTGGATTCTCTCATGCGTATTACTTCTTCGGCTGCCCACAGGTCTATCCCGCGTGCTGTTCCCGAAAAAAATCTCGTGTATCCGTTACGAATGCATTGTGAGATCTTGTCTGCGAGAAGCTTCTTGATAAATGCAGTCTCTTCTCTGTTTTCGTCCCCTTTTCCGGGCAGCTTCTCCGGACGATGACCGGAAAAACATACTGTTTTGTTTATCAATATTTGTCTCCCTCAAAATATAAATAGTATCTTCCAAAATACTATTTTACCATAGTAGCGCATAAATATCAAGACAAGGAGCGTATTCTTTTGAAAAATCATAAAAGAGCATGGGCAACAGTCAATCTGTCAAAGCTCGAAAAAAACATAAATACCATAAAACAGCAGATATCGCCCTCAACCGGAATAATGGCCGTCGTAAAGGCTGACGCATACGGCCACGGCGAAAAGGAAGTACTCAGAAAGCTTGAAAGCATCGGCATAAAATATTTTGCAGTATCAAATCTTGACGAGGCTATAAGCGTAAGAAACATATGTCCTGACGGCGATATACTTATACTCGGATATACTCCGCCTGAGTACGCTGACGAACTGATACAGCACAACATCATACAGTGCATCGTCTCTGAAGAATATGCGTCAGAGCTGAACAAAAACGCCGTATCCCCGGTAAGATGCCACATTAAGCTCGATACAGGTATGGGACGCATCGGACTGAAGTACAGTAAGGTTTCAGATTGCTGTGACAGCGTAGAGAGAATAGCCGCTCTCCCGACACTCAGCGTCGAGGGATTGTTCACACACTTTTCAGTTGCCGACAGTGATGACGCTGAAAACATAGAATACACAAAAAAACAGGCCGACTTTATAAAAAGCGTATATCATACTCTTGAAAAAAGAGGAACAAAGCTTTTACACATGCATTTTCTCAACAGTGCGGGAACCGGATATCACTACGACAGCGAAAGTACACTTGCAAGAATAGGCATCACTATGTACGGATTATATCCTAACTATGCTCTTCCTCTTCCATGTGCAGTAGAGCCCGTAATGGAATTCAAGGCGGTTATATCAAACGTAAAAACAGCAGTTAAGGGCGACTTCATAAGCTACGGCAGAACATATGAGGCTACGGAGCCTGTAAAAATAGCAACAGCAACAGTAGGCTACGCTGACGGATATTCAAGGCTTCTGTCATCAAAGGGGCAGGTCCTTATCAAGGGGAAAAGATGCCGTATAGTAGGCAGGATATGTATGGACCAGATGATGATAGACGTTACAGATGTTGATGTAAAAGCAGGAGATATTGTTACTCTCATAGGAAAAGACGGAGACGATGTCATAACTGCCGATGAGCTTGCCTCATGGTACGGAACTATAGGCTATGAAGTAGTATGCGGAATATCCAAGCGTGTTCCGAGAATATATATATAGTGAACATCACAATAAATCTGACGTATGCTTAAAAAAACAGCATTATGCGTCACTTTTACAGTAATCTAATCTGTAAAACGGCAATCTTAATTGTTTTTCTGTAAAGAACAGTCGTATTCGACAAAAACACATATTTTCAATTTTGTAAATTCAGCTTTTATTTCTATTGATTTTATCTATGAATTTTAATATAATAATATAGTGGATTTATGACTATTTTATTTTTAATATAAGGAAGTAATCAATTATGGGCGTTAAGGTAGTAAAATTTGGCGGAAGCAGTCTTGCTGACGCAAATCAGTTCAGAAAAGTTGCAGATATCATCAAGGCAGATGACAAGAGAAAGTTTGTCGTTCCATCTGCTCCCGGAAAAAGATACAGCGATGATATAAAAGTTACAGATATGCTCTACAGCTGCTATGAGCTTGCAAAAAGTGGCAAAAGCATAACAGAACAGTTTAACAAAATAAAAGAACGTTACAACGGTATAATAAGCGATCTCGGTATGGACCTCAGTCTTGACAAGGAGTTCGAGGAGATAGAGTACTGCCTTAAGGCAAAGAGCGGACGTGACTATGCAGCCAGCCGCGGCGAATATCTTAACGGCATTATACTTGCAGCATATCTCGGATATGAGTTTATTGACGCAGCAGAAGTAATCTTCTTTGATGACAACGGTTCCTTCATGCTTGATAAGACAATATCAGCAGTAAGAGAAAGAATCAAGAACACAGACTGTGCTGTTATACCGGGCTTTTACGGAATAACACTCAACGATACTATAAAAACATTTTCACGAGGCGGTTCAGACGTTACAGGCTCTATAATAGCACGTGCAGTACGCGCAGAGCTTTATGAGAACTGGACAGACGTATCAGGATTTCTTATCGCTGACCCGAGAATAGTTGACGGCGCAAAGGTAATCCAGACCATCACATACAAGGAGCTCAGAGAGCTTTCATACATGGGCGCTACAGTTCTTCATGAGGATGCTATATTCCCTGTAAGAACAGCAGGCATCCCGATAAACATCCGCAACACAAACGATCCTGCTGCTCCCGGCACTATGATCGTTTCAGAGGATAACTCAGAGGAAGCAAGCAGAACTACTATCACAGGTATCGCCGGCAAGAAGGGCTTCTGTGCTATCAACATAGAAAAATCCATGATGAACAGCGAGATAGGTTTTGTAAAGAAGATTCTCGACATACTCTATAAGAACGAGCTTTCCTTCGAGCATATCCCTTCCGGAATAGACACTATGAGTATAGTTTTAAGCTCAGCTTCACTTGAAGGCAAGGAAGAAGCAGTTATCTCCCAGATAAGAAAAGAAGTTAATCCGGATCATATAGACGTTGAACACAACATCGCACTCCTCGCTGTAGTGGGACACGGAATGTACAAGACAAGAGGAACAGCTGCAAGAGTATTTGCTGCACTTTCTCATGCAAGAATAAACATAAAAATGATAGATCAGGGTTCAAGTGAGCTTAATATCATTGTCGGAATAGGCGAAAATGATTTTGAAGACGCTATCAGATGTATCTACAGCGTTTTTGTGGACTCAGCAGAATAATATATTTTTCAGAAAAATCAGGGCTTTTCGTTAATATACGAAAAGCCCTTTTTAATGTCAGCAGATGTGCAAGGCACTATTAATACTGACGTTTGCTATATATCCTCTGCAAGTTACCGAAAAGCTATTGACGAATAGCAAAAAAGAAAATATAATGTTAACAAGAGATATATAAACAAAAAATATTTTTTGTTTACTATGATAAGCATATATGATCAAGGGAGGGGTTATATGCAAAATGAATTTACACTGCTTCTCCGCCTTGCGCTCGCGGTAGTATGTGGAGCCGCAATAGGTTTTGAACGAAGCAAACGTCAGAAGGAAGCCGGAATAAGAACTCACATCATGGTAACACTCGGCGCAGCACTTCTTGTTATAGTCTCAAAGTATGGCTTTATCGATGTCGCAGGTGCACCGGGAATAAACGTTGACGTATCAAGAATGGCCGCAAACATAATCACAGGAGTAAGCTTTCTCGGAGCAGGGGTTATTTTTACAAGAGGCGGCTATGTAAACGGTCTTACCACAGCCTCAGGCATATGGACAACTGCCGGAGTGGGATGTGCAGTCGGCGCAGGTATGTATATCATAGGCATATGCGCTACATTGATGATAATAGTAATCCAGATAATCCTGCACTGTTCACTTCCGAATCCGGAAAACATGCCTATAGCTGAGTTTTCATTCAGAACGGAGTACAACATCGATGTAGTAGGCGATGTAAAAGAATGCATGAACAAGCTCAGTATAAACACACTAAGACTGAGCGTAAAAAAGAAAAAAGACGACACTATGAACATCGAAATAATAGCCCGTGTTCCTCAGAATATTTCCCCCGAAAAAATCTTCGACTCAATAAACGAAAGGTGCACGGTTTCAGAATTTTCAATAAAAATATAAAAAAATACCGGCTTTTGGAAGCTAAAAACTTTAGCTTTTAAAAGCCGGTTCTAAAAGTTTACTTTATTTTTCAGTCAGTTGTTTCAACTTACTTTCTTTATCTTAATCTTATTATAATATCCTCAGAAAATAAAATCAAGGGGATTTTTAAAATGTATATACTTTGTCGTTATATTGTATTCGCGCTATAATTTTTATGTAATAATATTTTTACCATAATACTTTTCTGTAACCTTACTGAAATAATTTTATTACAGCGTTGACAAACAAGAAGGAAAGGGATATAATTTTATTAAAAATAAAAAAGGGGAGAACTTATATGAATATGTCAGAACATCTCAATATTATCGATAAAACCGTCGAAAAAGAACGTCGTGAAAAAAAGAAAAAAGAAATTTTTGACATGACAAGAGAAAGTGCCGAGGAGCTTTATATAAAAAGCTGCGAAGACGAAGAATAACGGAGGATACATATCATGAATCATACATCTGCAATGCTTGCTGCTATATCCTGTGTTGTATCCGAAGAAGAGCTTCTGGATATTGCCGGATACTATAATTACTCAGGAGAAACATCCGCCGAGTATTTTCAAAAGGTACTCTCAGACAACAATGTTTCAGAAAATCAGGCAGCCCTTATATACCATTACTGCTATCTTTACTGTAAGCTTACTATGATGGATACCAGCGTACTTGAAAAAATAAGACGATCTTTCAAACTGCCGTTATCAATCATTCAGAACAGCATAAAAATAATAACAGTAAAGCGCATACGTTTTATTCTTGATGACTTTGCAGATCATGGCAAATCGGCTCATGAGATCTTTAAGGAAAACGAAAAATACATAACAGATATGCTTACTGCCGCAGTAGTCGAAACGATTCCTTTTGACAGAAAGCTTTTCAAGAACCTTTCTTCTTCTGAATACGAGCATCCTACTGACAGAGCGTATCTTGACAATCTCAACACCAACAAGACCATAGAAAAGCTTGTAAAGCTGTATTCAGAATACAACTTCGAAAGAATACTCACGGTTCAGTACACAGGGTCAAACATACGTGTTACAGAAAAAAACCTTCCATATCTTCACAATGCTCTGAAAACAGTATGCAAGGCGCTTGATGTAAAGGACATACCGCCGCTGTATGTAACACAGGGTTCTCTGAACGCATGTACTATAGGTTCATCAAAGCCGATAATCGTTATTTCCGGACTGTGTCTCAGTCTTCTGTCATATGATGAACTTCTGTTTATACTCGGCCATGAAGTTGGACACATAAAAAGCCAGCACGTACTCTACCACTCAATAGGAAGCTTTTTACCGTATATAGCCGGAGTCATCGGAAACCTTACACTCGGAATAGGAGAGCTTGCAATAAAGGGAATAACTATCCTTCTGTATCAGTGGTACAGAATGTCCGAAATCACCGCAGACAGAGCCGGACTTCTTGCATGTCAGAACATAGATGCTGCAATATCTGTCATGGCAAAGCTTTCGGGATATCCGCCGAGCAGCTATGACGAAATAGACAACAGCCTTTTCCTAGAGCAGGCTGTTGAGTTTGAAAACTTTGATCAGAATGTTTTTGACAAGCTCATGAAGCTCTTGAGTGTACTCTACAAAAGCCATCCCTGGACTGTCATGAGAGCCAAGGAGCTTCAGTCCTGGTACGATACAGGAGCATATCAGAAGATATACAACGTCGAAGAACGCTGTAAAGAAGAAAAACGTGTAAAAAATCCCGCAAACAACATTTTCGGAAAGGAAATATTCTGTTCACACTGCGGAAAGAAAATCCTTTCATCATCACGCTTCTGTGAATTCTGCGGCAAAGAAAACATATACCACAAATAAAACCAAGGTCAGGATATATGATAAAAAAATATCCTGACCTTTTTGGGTTTATTCTATCTGTTTTCCAAGAAACTGTGAAGCTGCCTGTATAAGGCTTATCTGAAGCTCAGTAGCTGCGCTTCCGTTTCCGTCGTCAAGAAAAGATACAGCACCTGTAACATCTCCGGAAGAAATAATCGGAGCACAGGCGATAGCCGCTCTGTCTATTCCCTCTACCGGCGCGATGTAAGTGTTTTCGTTTTCTGTCTTGAAAAAATTTCTGCGGCTTTCTATTATATCCTCAAGAGCAGGGGAAACACGTCTTTCTCCAAACTCCTTGCGTGACACGCCGGCTACTGCAACAACGTGATCTCTGTCAAATATAACAACAGGGCAGCCTGCAAGCTTATGCATTATTTCTGCTACCTGTGAAGCGTTCTGTGACAGCTCTCCGATAGCGGAATATTTTTTGAATATTACTTCTCCGTCATTGCTTGTGTATATTTCGAGAGGATCACCTTCTCTTATTCTCATAGTGCGTCTTATTTCCTTTGGGATGACAACTCTTCCGAGGTCATCGATTCTTCTGACAATACCTGTAGCTTTCATGGAACAAATACCTCCATATTTATTTTATTTTTATTGTCCTTGATTTTATTGTTTGTTTTTTAAAGCAATAATATACAGAGGAAAAAATATTTTTTTGCAAACTGAAAATCCGGAATGCGTTCCTCTGAATTTTATTATTGTGAACGTCAAAATAAAACAGCTGATTCGGCCGGTATATATACTTGTATTTATTGTAAATACGATGTATAATATACTTAAGAAAACAGTACCTACGGAGGTTTGAGAAATGCCATCAGATACAAAAATAGTAAAACTAAAGCTTGATGTAATCTTCAAGAAAATGTTTGCAAATAAGAAAAATGAAAACACTTTAAGAA
>SVNR01000079.1 GCA_015066815.1 Ruminococcus sp. | reverse complement strand
CCAATCCAAAAATACTCAAATACCTACCAAAATATTATAACATATTTATTGAAAAAAGTCAAGCAAATTACGTATTTTCTTTGCTTGATTTTAAAAAAATTTTTTTGCAAGTGGCAAACTCGGGAGAACCTATAATCTACGTATTCCTGTGTTTGGTGAAGATGCTCCTGTGCGGATTATTATAAACTATGATAAAGAAAATGAAACTATGATTTTCAAAAGTAATGATTATGTTTTAAGTGACAGGGAAAGCAGCGGATGATTGAGGTTCAGAATTAAAAAAAGAGATATGATGGACGTGATGTGATAAATGACATTTCGTTTTCTGTATCGGATGAAACATTTGTCAGCATAGTCGGAAAATCAGGCAGTGGAAAATAGATAAAAAGTAACATTCACACCATCAAAAATCCCGCTTTAAAAAAAATTATTTCCGATATTAACTTGAAAAATAATTTGACATATGATAAAATATAAATGTATCAAAAAGAACAAAAGATACAGAAAGGGGTACAAAGCTTATGGACAAGGAAATGATCTTATGGGCGATTGTTCTTATAGCAGCTGTTTTGCTTGAAGTCGGAACTATGCAGCTTATATCCATATGGTTTGCAGTAGGTGCGCTTGCGGCGTTCATTGCTTCGTTTTTTTTACCATTCGGATATCAGCTTGTCATTTTTATCATTGCAACAGCTATCATGCTTATAGTAACTCGTCCGTTAATCAGAAAAATCCGTCCGCTCGCAGTCCCTACAAACCATGACAGGGATATAGGTGAAACAGCGGTTGTTATCGAAGAAATAAATTCCGCTCAGAACACCGGCAGAGTAAAACTCAAGGGTGTGGATTGGTCTGCACTTTCGATTGACGGATCGGTTATCAGTGAGGGGGAGACGGTGATCATCAGAAAAATTTCAGGAGCTCATCTTGAAGTTGAAAAGAAAAATACCATAGACACCTCAAAAAGCGAGAGCGCAGAGGTTCATTGATATTTCCGGAAAAAATATTACTGTTTTAGTTTAATATTATCCTATGCGTGCTAAGCTTTCGTATTTTGCAGATGTGCAAGACAAAATAAAACTATTATAAGTGAAAGTCAGATTTATTCTGACACTCACATAAAACCGAAAGGAAAAAGGTGAATTATTATGGGCGGTTATATTATCGCAGGTATTGCAATTTTTGTGTTTTTAGTTATTATTACACGAATCAAGATCGTTCCTCAGGCGCAGGAATACGTTATTGAAAGACTTGGTTCATACTATGCTTCATGGACTACGGGTATTCATTTTCTCGTTCCTTTTTTAGACAGAGTAGCAAAGAGGATTTCCATAAAGGAGCAGGTTGTTGATTTTAAGCCGCAGCCGGTTATTACTAAAGATAACGTTACAATGCAGATCGATACGGTTGTATTTTTCCAGGTAACTGACGCTAAGCTCTATGCATACGGCGTAGAAAAGCCTATGTCAGCTATTGAAAACCTTACAGCTACTACACTCCGTAATATTATAGGTGAGCTTGAACTTGACGCAACTCTTACATCAAGAGACTTTATCAACACAAAGATAACCTCCAAGCTTGATGAAGCTACAGACAGATGGGGAATCAAGGTAAACCGTGTTGAACTTAAAAACATTCTTCCTCCGCGAGAGATTCAGGATGCGATGGAAAAGCAGATGAAGGCAGAGCGTGAAAGACGTGAAAAAATCCTTCAGGCTGAAGGTGAGAAAAAATCAGCAGTCCTTGTTGCAGAGGGTGAAAAAGAATCACAGATTCTCAGAGCGCAGGCTGAAAAAGAAGCTCAGATACTTAAGGCACAGGCTGAAAAAGAAGCTATGGTACTTCGTGCTGATGCTGCCAGAGAGCAGAAAATCCTTGAAGCAACAGGTGAGGCAAGAGCTATTGAGCTCGTACAGCAGGCTCTCGCTGAAAGTATCGTGAAGCTTAACGAAGCATCACCAAGCGAAGGTGTAATAACACTCAAGTCACTTGAAGCATTTGCGAAGGCTGCTGACGGTAAGGCAACAAAGATCATTATTCCAAGTGAAATACAAGGAATAGCAGGTCTTGCTTCGGGACTTAAAACAATAGTAACAGACGATCAGAAGTAAATAAAACATTAACATTAAACGGACTATCGGATTATACGACAAGTCCGTTTAGTGTTATATTATGACTAAAAACAAAAGTGATAAAGATGAAGAAGATAAAACGAATTTTGAGTAAGCTTTTTAACCGTAACGCTCTTATTATACTGGTTCTTATTCTTCAGATAGCTGCTTTGCTGCTTTCTATAATCGAACTGAGCAATAACTATGTTTTTGTATATGCTGCTTTTACAATGCTCAGTGCAATAGTTGTATATATTATTCTCAACAAAAGCACAACTCCTGAGTATAAGCTCGCATGGATAGTTCCGACGCTTGTAATGCCTATCTTTGGCGGGATAGTGTATCTGATATACAGCAACCATACGGCAATAAGGCTTTTTAAGAAGCTTACAGTGAAGAGAATAAAAGATACGCAAAAATATCTCGGACAGGATCAAGAGGTTCTTGAGCATGTGGATGATCCGTATGTATATAACCTTGCGAAATATATGAACAATAAAGGTGTATATCCCATATACGAAAATACATCTGTAAAATATTTTCCATCGGGCGAAAGAATGATAAAATCTCTTATAGAAGAATTAAAAAGTGCCCGTCACTTTATCTTTATGGAGTATTTTATTATACATTCGGGAGAGGTGTGGGATGAGATCTTAAAAATACTAAAAGAAAAAGCCGCAAGCGGCGTTGATGTAAGAATAATGTATGATGGAGTCATGGGGCGCTTTACACTTCCTGATAATTATCATAAAACACTTGAAAAATACAACATCAGATGCAGAGTTTTCAATCCGTTCAGACCTTTTCTTTCGTCCGTTCAGAATAACAGGGATCATCGTAAGATAGCAGTTATTGACGGACATACTGTTTTCAACGGCGGAGTCAATCTCGCTGACGAGTATGCAAATATAATTGAGCGTTTCGGACACTGGAAGGATACCGCAGTAATGCTGAAGGGAGACGCAGCATGGAGCTTTACTATAATGTTTCTTCAGATGTGGGATATCTTATCTACTGATGAAGACTATTCTATATTCAGTCCGGAAAAATACCTTACAGACAAAATACCCTCAGATGGTATGGTGATGCCGTATGGTGATGCACCTACAGATGGAGAGAACATAGGGGAGCTTGTATATCTTGATATCATAAACAAGGCTCATCAGTACGTATATATAACTACTCCTTATCTTATCCTTGACAACAAGATGCTTACTGCCTTAGGATATGCTGCCAAGAGCGGCGTAGATGTAAGAATAATAGTACCTGGAATTCCGGATAAGTGGTATTGTTATCGTATCGCGCAGTCATATTACAAAGAGCTTATTGATAACGGTGTGAGAGTTTACGAATATACTCCGGGATTTGTTCACGCAAAAAACTTTGTTTCTGATGATACAAAAGCTGTTGTAGGGACTATTAATCTTGATTACAGAAGTCTGTATCTTCATTTTGAATGCGCAACGTTTTTGTACAAGTGCAGTTGTATTTCCGATATAAAGCAGGATTTTCTGGAAACACTTGAAAAATGTCGTGAAATAAACTATGAATATATCAATAGTTTTTCACTGCCAAAAAGAATAGTAAACGGTTTTTTAAAAACCTTCGGACCGCTTTTATAAAAAATACTGACCGGCATCAGTTAAGTATGCCGGTCAGTATTTTTTTTGTTATTTTTTTGGTCCGATGCTGTCTATTTTATTTGAAATAAACTGTTTGAGACGTGCGAGGTCGTTAAGGTTTATTTCATTGTCATATGAAACATCAGCAGCCATGAGCTGTGTTTTTTCAAGCTCGTTTTCTCCTATGAGATGCAGAGAGAGAAGTGAAAGGTCAGTAATATCAACAACTTTGTTATTATCTATATCACCGTATATTATATCGTAGTTGCCGCCTGATGGAGCAGTAGTTTCAACAGGCTTTGCTGTAGTTACCGGTGCAGTTGTTGTAACCTTTGGTTCAGTTGTTGTAACCTTTGGTTCAGTTGTTGAAGAAGGGGTTGTTACAGGAGGAGCAGGAGTTGTAACTATAGGCTTTGTTGTTGAAGGCGGATCAGAAGGAGTAGTTCCGTCTGGTTCAACACCCCAGATAAGAGTATCACCATCATAGAGAGTGATGTTTTTGGTTGTGCTCATATCCTGCTTTACAAGGCCTTCGTATGAGTAGTCGTTTGAAGAATCCCATACAGGTGTATTATCAGGAACACCTACTCTGAACTGGATTTCGCCCTGGTGTTCAGACTGTCCTGTAGGCATAATCATTGTTCCGTCAACGTATGAAATCTTTACGTAGTAGATGTTATCCTTGTACTTTATAGGATGTTCAGAAATAGTACAGTTGCCCGGCCATTCGTCATAACCTATTCTTGTTGTAACATCTTCAGCTGTAAGTCCTGCTTCAAAAACCTCAGTAAGATCCATATAGTAGTTATATGAAAGATCCTTGATAGTTCTTGTAGGCCATGCAGAGTGGTTAGTTGCGTTTATTTTGAGTTCTGTGTAGCTTCCGCTTTCCTGATTCACACATCCGTCTATATAGAATTCTTCCCACTTTGGTTCTTCAGGCTGAGGGAATGAAGGATCTATCTTTCCGCCGTATTTTTCGATCATTGCACAGAGTGCAGCTGTATATCCGGCGTTGTAGTCGATAGCAACCTCTGTGTACTGGTAAGCAGCAACTTCGTCCTGGTATTTACCGTCCATATCAGGACCACCAACAAGTGCGCCGTATAAAACGTGTGCATGTGGTTTTGCGTCTTCGCCTTCTGTCTGACCTATGTTACCCCACTTATCGTTCCATGCACCGCTTGATGTTCTGTGGTGCCATGCCTGAGGATATTTGTCGCCCATACCGATAACATAGCTCATTCCGAGATCGTTGTCACCGAAGCAATAATTCATAGTAGTATCTGCAAAGTCAGTGTATTTTTTGCTGTATTCTGCGTCATCAGCAAAAATTTCATCTGCTGCAACGTAAGCAAGGAATGCTGTTGTTGTTGCGTGACGGAGAGCACCCCAGTTAAAGAGCCATGCAAGACCGTCAGGAGTGTACTTTATCTGCTTTCCGCCATAGCCTGTTGTCCAGTATTCGAGATGCTTCTTTGTCTGGTCGATCCATTCCTGCTTGCCTGTGTTCATAGCATACAGAAGTGTACCGCCCTGCTGTGTATCGTCCCAGCAGTGACCCCATGTGTACTTAAGCTCTGTAGACTGTTCTTCAAGACCAAGATTAGGAATATAATCTGATTCACAGAGGTCAAGATATGCCTTGTCTCCGGTAGCCATGTACATCCAGTTTGCAGCAAAGAAGAGGTCATCATAGAAGCTTGATGGCTTGTAGTATGAATGCTCAGCTTCATCATCGCCTATAGAACGGTTTTTGTCAGCACGTTCGAAGCAAGCCTTTGCATGTTCAAGGTATTCCTTTGCCTTTGCAGGGTCGGTGTCCTTGAAGCAAAGATAACCTGAAGCAAGAGCTGCTGCCATCTGAGCTTCTATACAGCTGTCGTTACAAGTATAGTATGGACGAACAGTTTCGCCGGTCTTGAGCTCATACTTATTCATATATACTTCGGCAGAACCCCACCATACGTGGTCAAAAGCGCCATCGCCGATCATATATACTATCTTATCTCCGAGATCACATTCAACGAGATAATCAAGAGCCCATCCGAGATTGCGTAAGTATTCTTCTGTTTCGCCGCTGTTCTTTACACCGTCATTGTACTGGAGGAAGCCCCATGCAAGAAGTGTAGCAGAATAAGCGTTTGTAAGTGTAAACTTGAGATGGTCGCCGGCATCAAACCAACCGCCGAGAACCTCGTCAGTCATCATACAGTCTGCACGCCATGAAACTTCGTTCCATTCAGCGATAGGTCCGGACTGCTGAACCTGATAGAAAAACATTGATTTCTGGAGAGCTTCGGCATAGTTATACTTGCCGGAAGAAGCTGTTTCTTTAACAGCAGTGTTGTTGAGCAGAGAAATATTTGTGTTATTTTTTACATTTCCCAGCACAGAAGTACCTGTTGAAGCCATAGTCAGAGCTGTAACAACAGAAACAATTTTTTTTGTTAAGAAATTCAATTAAAAATACCCCTTTCAAGAATATTAGTTAAAAAAATTAAGAACCATTAAGACTGAAAAAACCTGACCTTGTAAAATCAGCCTTACCTAATATAATTATAACAAAAAAATAAAATAATTTCAACATAAAATGAACATAAAAAAGCAAAAAATATTATCAAGTACTCCCTTTTTATAAGGCTAAGCGGATGTTCTTTTACGAGTAGTAAAAGAATCAAGAAATATCGTTTATTCTGTGGTAGATATCCTCCATTTTCATGTCGGTGTCGTGTATGGTTTCTGCAAGTATTTTAAGTTCCGCAGATAACTCAGACGGAACACTGTTATCTGTTTTATAGTGCAGCTGGTGTTCAAGACTTGCCCAGAAATCCATAGCAATAGTACGTATCTGGATTTCTACAGGCACAATTTTTTTACCGGTAGAAAGAAAAACCGGTACAGTTACTATAAGGTGCAGGCTGCGGTATCCGCTTGGTTTGGGGTTTTTGATATAATCCTTTTGTTTAAGGATGTGAATATCATCATGAAGAGAGAGATAATCAGCTATCTGATAAATATCTTCTATATAAGGACATATGACTCTTACTCCTGCTATATCATGGAGATTTGCAAGAATTGACTCAGCTGTGATAGGGATATTTTTCTTTTTAAGCTTTTGTGCAATACTCTGAGGGGATTTTAATCTGCTCGAGATATTGTGTATGGGATTTCTTGAAAACTTAGACTGAAACTCGCTGTCTATGATTTCGAGCTTCGTTTCTATTTCGTGAATAGCAGAATCGTACAGGTGGTTGATTTGTATAAATCCGTAAAACTGTTCTATAAACTTTTCAATATCTATATTAAACGGATTTTGTTCGTTCATAACCGAAAGATCAAAGTTCATTGTTGTAAACTCCTTAAATTTTTTATGTTTGTTGTATCTCTGTCAAGCTAAATTATATCAAAAAAAAACGGAAGAATCAAGAAGAATAGTATAATATAGTACATATTTTGTATTGTAAGATTTTTTTAATGCATATCAAGGGTATGATAACTCAATAATGTGAAATGCAAATGAAAAAAATTCAAGTGTTTCGGGAAATAGAATAGCATAAGTTTTTTAAGTAAATGCGATAAGAAGAAATTATCTGAATAAACTTACGGATAAGAGGGAAGTTGTGTTTTGAGAATGAAAATCAATCAGAGAAACTGAACCTGAAAGCCGTACTTTTCGCGTTGAACCTACTTTAAAAATTTTATTTTATAAAAAAATAAAAAAATTCAAAAAAAGTGTTGACAAACCAAAAAAGACATGCTATAATAATAAAGCTGTCGGACGAGAGGACAAACGAACGACAGAAAAATAAGTATCTTGAAAATTGAACAATGCACTATAATAAAACCCTTGAAGATTCTTTGAGAGTAGATACTCTTGAGAATTAATTAAGAGAAGTCAAGCAGAGACTAAAAAACTGCAAGCTAAGTATTCTGAAAAAGAGTACAGGAAAGATATCAAAGCCTGAGGGCTTTAATATACAAACTTTATAAAGAGTTTGATCCTGGCTCAGGATGAACGCTGGCGGCACGCCTAACACATGCAAGTCGAACGGAGTTATCGAGAGCTTGCTTTTGATAACTTAGTGGCGGAC
>SVNR01000078.1 GCA_015066815.1 Ruminococcus sp. | reverse complement strand
CTTTCTTGTATTCTGCTTCGTATGTTCTTGGCTTGTTCATAAACTGACAACTCCTTACCGTTTTCTATTGTTTCTATTATAAATTTGGTGGATTAAAGTTGTCAAGTATTATTATACTATATCAGTTCGTCTGCCACGGCAATATATGCCGTTCTCCTATGGCAGAGTTTATTTTGAAAAAGAAGCTTTCCGATATGGGACAAAGCGAAAACTTCTATGTGCGTTCAAGTGCAACAAGTACTGAGGAGATATATAACGGATATGGAAATCCGGTGTATCCGCCTGCGAAAGCAGAGCTTGCAAAACACGGAATTTCTTGCGAAGGAAAGTTTGCTGTTCAATTAAAAAAGAGCGATTATGAAAACTATGATTATTTCATAGGGATGGATACTGCAAATATCCGCAATATGAATAGGATACTCGGCGGTGACAAGGAAGGAAAAATATATAAACTTATGTCGTTTGCAGGCAGAGGTGACGATGTTGCTGATCCTTGGTACAGCGGTGATTTTCAGACAACCTACAGAGATATAAGTGAAGGCTGCAGCGGACTTATAAAATATCTTCTTGAAAAATAGTGAATGAAAAAAATATTTTTTTGTTCACTATTAGCCGATATGCACGGAGTGACCGCAGGGAACGGATGTGCAAGGCAATATTAATAAATTAATTATAGTGAGTAAATTAGTGCAGAGTTTAAGCGAACAAATCATTTTTTAACAGGAGGAAAAATATAATGGGCAGACATGGCGGCGGATCGAGAAGCGGGGGACGCAGCGGCGGTTCAGGAAGATCCAGAGGCGGATCGAGAAGGAGTGGAGGTTCATCAAGCAGAATTTCAAAAAGACCTTTTTCGGGAAGCTATAGCTGTACATATTACGACAGACGCGGAAGAATGCATACTTATTATACAAACGACAGTAGTTTTGGTGAAAAGAGCGGCTGGAATGTAGGGATTGTTATAATACTGTTGTTTTTGGTGTTTCATATGTGCGGTATGTTAAGCGGATTGGTGTCAGATATAGATATAATTTCTTTTGGAAAAAAAATAAACGGTAATCCGGAACGTATTCGTATCACTGATAAAGCAGATGTTCTTACTGAAAAAGAAGAAGCAGATGTAAAAAAACTTCTTAAAGATGTATATGATGTTTCCGGAATGCCTGTAACTGTATATACGGATGATTTTTCATGGAAGAACAAATACTATGATCTTAAAGTGTATTCTGAAGAACTATACTATAGCATTGGTATCGAAGAGGACGCTATGATTATTTTGTTTACAGCAGATAACAGTTCGGATTTTTATGACTGGGAGTACGATATGTATTGCGGTGATGATACAATAAAATGTTTGTCTGATCCGACGTTTGACAAGCTTCTTGATAATTTCCAGAAGGGAATGTCCGGACAGAAGTTATCTGAGGCTCTGGATTATGCATGGAAATCTGTGATGAATGATATGGCTAAAATAACAATAAACTTCAAAGCTCTCCCTGCTATAATCCCGATATTTTTGTTTTATAGTATTTTCTTTGTTTCAATATTAAGAGACGTGAAGATTAAAAATGATGCTTATAGATATTACAAAGAAAACAATGGAAAAACAATAACGGGAGCATCACAACAGACGGTTTATTACAGAGAATGTCCTAATTGCGGTGCTTCAAATTCATCACAGCTTGAAGTATGTCCGTATTGCGGTAGTCTGCTTAAGGTGAGCGATGAGAATTCAAAGTATATAAATTCAAATTTCTGATATCTATGTTTTATTACAAGCTATAGTGAAAGTCAAAATAAATTTGTCGTTCACTATAAATGTCAAAGTAAATGCAGCAATACTTTATTTCAGGTTTGCATTTGCTTTGACATTTTTTATTGCTGTTATTTCATACTCTTTTCATAAATCCAAAAGGACTTAACTTTTTTTACTTGCATTTCCGTCTTGTATATGATAAAATCTGATTATAACAAAACGCTATATCAAAGGAGATGATAATGTGACCCTGCAGCAGCTCAGATATATGGTTACAATCGCAGAAAAAGGAAATATAAGCAAAGCGGCACAGGAGCTTTTCGTATCACAGCCAAGCCTTACAAACTCCATAAAGGAACTTGAAAACGAGCTTGGTTTTACCGTGTTTGAAAGAACCAACAAAGGAGTTATCGTATCTGCAAACGGCAGTGATTTTTTAGGATATGCACGTCAGGTATTGCAGCAGTACAGTCTGCTTGAAGAAAGATTCTTAAAACAAAGCGGCACCAGTCCAAGATTTTCTGTATCTACCCAGCATTATCCTTTCGCTGTAAAGGCGTTTGTCGAGGTAATAAAACAGTTTGACGCTGCACATTATGATTTTATGCTCCGTGAGACAAAGACCTATGAAATAATTGATGATGTGAACAAAATGAAGAGTGAAATAGGGATACTTTATAAATCAAGAGCAAACGAAACCATCATAGACAAACTGCTGAAACAATATTCTCTCTCGTTTGAGGCGCTTTTTACATTGTCGCCAAGGGTATTCATAAGCTCCATGCATCCGCTCGCGGGCAGGGAGGCTCTTTCACTCGACGAACTGTCTGACTATCCGTATCTTTCTTTTGACCAGGGTGAACATAATTCATTTTATTATTCCGAAGAGATTCTGAGTGAATATATAAGACCCAAAAATATAAAAATAAGTGACAGAGCCACACTTTCAAATCTGCTCATAGGTCTTGACGGATATACGGTTGGTACCGGAATCGTAAACGAGGAGCTCAACGGAAAAAATATAATCTCCAAGCCGCTCATAAGTGATGAAGAAATAAAAATAGGCATCATCACAAGAAATAACGTTCGCCTATCTGTATATGCAAAAACCTATACCGAAATACTCAGAAGTTTGATATAGCTAAAAACTATATCAAACTTTATTTTTTGATATTTTACATGTGCGCCTGTATATGATATCATAGTCTTAACGAAAAGAGAAAGGACGCTGGAATACAGCGAAGGGTAAAAAACAATGAGCAATTCACACATCGATACAAAATGCCTCCACGCAGGATGGCAGCCAAAGCAGGGAGAGCCAAGACAGCTCCCTATATATCAGAGTACTACTTTCAAGTATGACACAAGCGATGCTATGGGTAAGCTTTTTGATCTTGAAGCAAGCGGTTACTTTTATACAAGACTCCAGAACCCTACAAACGACAGTGCAGCAGCAAGAATATGCGCTCTCGAGGGTGGCTATGCGGCAATGCTGACTTCATCGGGTCAGGCTGCAAATTTCTTCGCAATTTTCAATATCTGTGAAGCAGGGGATCACTTCATTTCTTCTTCTGCTATCTACGGCGGAACCTACAATCTGTTCGGTGTTTCGATGAAGAAAATGGGCATAGAATGTACATTTGTTGATCAGAATATTTCTGAGGAAGAGCTTGCAAAGCTTATCCGTCCGAACACCAAGGCTATTTTTGGTGAAACAATCACAAACCCGACAGTAACAGTTTTTGATTTTGAAAAGTTTTCAAGAGTTGCACATAACGCAGGAATACCTCTCATCATTGACAACACATTTGCCACACCTATAAACTGCCGTCCGTTCGAATGGGGAGCAGATATCGTTACACATTCTACCACAAAATACATCGACGGCCACGGTATAAGCGTAGGCGGATGCATTGTTGACAGCGGTAATTTTGACTGGGAAAAGTATGCAGACAAATTCCCCGGACTTACAACTCCGGATGAATCCTATCACGGCATCACTTACACAGAAAAATTCGGCAAGGCTGCCTATATCACAAAGGCAACATCACAGCTCATGAGAGATTTTGGCTGCACACAGTCACCTCAGAACGCATTTTATATCAACACAGGTCTTGAGACTCTTCACCTGAGAATGAAGAGACACTGTGAAACTGCTCTGAAGGTTGCTAAGTTCCTCAGAGATAACGACAAGGTTGCATGGGTACACTATCCTGATCTTGAAACTGATGACTACAATTCACTCGCTAAAAAATATCTTCCTAACGGTTCATGCGGTGTACTCTGCTTCGGAATAAAAGGCGGAAGAGATCAGTCAATAAAGTTCATGGATGGTCTTAAGCTCTGTGCTATCGCAACTCATGTTGCCGACAGCAAGACTTGTCTCTTACACCCTGCAAGCCATACTCACAGACAGATGACTGATGAGCAGTTAAGAGAAGCAGGCGTTGCTCCTGATCTTATCAGACTTTCCATCGGTCTTGAGGATGCAGATGACATCATAAGCGATATCGAACAGGCACTCAGCCTTGTATAATCTTATCGGCGGCACGGAAATATCCATGCCGCCGTTTTTTAAACACAGAAAAAAGCAGATATCAATATAGATAACCGAAAGTTTTTGCAGCTGTTCAGAACCTTAATCGTCAAAGTAAATGCATCAATAGTTTGTTTTGGACTTGCATTTGCTTTGACGATTTTTTATGTGATATAGGATGACATGGAGTATCCGATATTGTGTTATTTTGTTCTGTTTTTACGGTACTCTGATGGTGAAACTCCGGTGTGTTTATGGAAAAGCCTGCTGAAATAAAGAGGGTTATCATATCCGACTGCTTCGGCAATCTCTGAAATATTGTACTCTGTTGTTTCAAGCAGACTCTGTGCATTTGCCATACGCAGAGAGAGAATATACTGCATTGGTGTGACTTTTAAAATTTGCTTGAAGCTTCTGATGAACCAGCAGGTGCTCATGTGGCGGGATTCGGCATATTCGTCGATACTTAGTGCTTTATTGTAATTTTCGTTAAAAAAATGTGTGGCGCGTTCGATTTCATTCTGAATGTCGCTTCCGTTTTTTCGTCCTTCGCAAAGATAGCGGTTGATCATAATGAAAATATGCCGTAGATTCAGTGTAAGCAGTTCCTCATAATTAGGACGGCAAAGCTGAAGCTCCTGGATCATCTGCCGATATAACCATTGGTAGTCTGGTGAAGTGCCCGTATAGAATACATTCTGTTTTTCCGGCAGATATATATCCAAAACAGATTCTACATGACACCCTGTGAAATGAACCCAGTATACTTCAGTTTTGTCCTGAGCATGGTAATAATACATCTGAGTTTCTTCAGGACGGAACAGAATCATGTTTCCTTCCGGAACTATACATTCTTTGTCGTCAAAATAAAAGTATCCCTTGCCTTTGGCGATATACAAAAGCTGATAATCACGTCTGCCTTTCGGACGTTCGGTAGAAACCGTTGGTCTGCTGTGTACACGATAATAACCGCAGCTTGTAACAATGAGAGATCTGCTTTTATCTACAATATCTGTCAGTGAATTATTCAGATAAGCAACATTAGTGAACATGGATATCCTCCGTTCTTTTTTTACTAATATTATATCATGGTATGCTTTTGGATTCAATAGTACTTATATCATTTTGTGCATGTTTTGTTCTATTGTGTTTATGTTTTTTGTGTATAGGATATGCTAAAATATAATCAAGAAACAAAGAGGATAAGACAATGATATACTTGTATAGTCTGAAGCTTATCATAATTTTAAAATACACATCAGATATCGTAATATATCAGAATATGCATATAATAACTAAGGAGGATGATTTATATGAAACCTACACTCGAATGGCTCAAAAATCCTGAGATCTTTGCTGTGAACCGTGAAGAAGCACATTCTGACCATATTTGCACTGTGAACGGACAGCAGCTTAAACAGTTCCTGAACGGCACATGGAATTTTTTTTATACAGAGTATCCGGACAACAGACCGGCTGAATTTTATAAGATCGACTTTGATGTAACCGGTTTTGATGATATACTGGTTCCCGGACATATTCAGCTGCAGGGTTATGACAAGCCTCAGTATGTCAACACGCAGTACCCTTGGGAGGGACAGGAACATCTCATACCGCCGCAAATTCCACAAAAACGTAATCCTGTAGGAAGTTATGTGAAGTTCTTTGATGTGGATAAGGCTCTTCTTGGCAAGGAAACCTTCATAAGCTTTCAGGGTGTGGAGACTGCTGTTTATGTCTGGGTTAACGGTGAGTTTGCAGGCTATGCTGAAGATAGTTTTACACCTTCTGAATTCAATATTACGCCTTTTCTCAAGGAAAAGAACAACAAGCTTGCAGTGGAGGTTTATCGTTACAGCACGGCAAGCTGGCTGGAGGATCAGGATTTCTGGAGATTTTCAGGAATCTTCCGTGATGTGTATCTTTATGCAGTTCCTGAGATTCATGTTCGGGACATGAAAGTTATTGCAGATTATGATTATGAAAACGGAGATGGTATTCTCACAACAGAGCTTGATATTGCAGGCAATGAAGATTACAGTGTAAAGCTGACACTTATTGACAAAAACGGTAATAAGGTGTTTGAAAGCGACACTGCAAATGTGACAGTATCAATCCCGAATGTTCGGTCGTGGAGCGCAGAGGATCCATATCTCTACATACTGACTGCAGAAATAACAGCACATGGTAAGGTAGTTGAAACAGCAGAAACAAAGACAGGCTTCCGTACTTTTGAACTAAAAGACGGTGTTATGTGTCTTAACGGAAGGCGTATAATCTTTAAGGGTATTAACCGTCACGAGTGGAATGCTGAGAGTGGCAGAGTTTTAACAGAAGAAGATATGCTGTGGGATATCCGTTTCATGAAACAAAACAATATCAATGCTGTGCGCACCTGCCATTATCCGAACAATTCATGCTGGTACCGGCTCTGTGATGAATATGGAATTTATCTGATTGACGAAACTAATCTCGAATCTCATGGAACGTGGCAGAAGATGGGCGTGTGTGAACCGTCTATCAATGTTCCGGCTTCTCTTCCCGAATGGAAAGATGCTGTTCTTGACAGAGCAAAGTCCATGTATGAGCGGGACAAGAATCATGCAAGTGTGCTTATCTGGAGCTGCGGCAATGAAAGCTATTGTGGTGACGACATTGCAGCGATGGCAGATTATTTTCATGATGTGGACAAGACGAGACTGGTGCACTATGAAGGTGTTGTATGGAACAGAAAATATGATCATATCACTGATATGGAAAGTCGTATGTACGCAAAACCTCACGAAATAGAGGAGTACCTGAAAAAGAATACCGGAAAGCCATACATCAGCTGTGAATATATGCACGCTATGGGTAATTCTCTTGGCGGTATGAAGTTATACACTGATCTTGAGGATAGGTATCAGTCATATCAGGGTGGTTTTATCTGGGATTTAATTGATCAGGCACTTTATAAAGACGGAGTGTTGGTATACGGCGGAGATTTTGATGACAGACAGAGTGATTATGGGTTCTCCGCAAACGGCATTGTTTATGCAGACCGTAGATATTCTCCAAAGGTAAGCGAAGTAAGAAAGCTTTATTCCAACTTCAGAATGCATCTCGAAAATGATATACTGACTGTGGAAAACAGAAATATGTTTATAGATACAAGCGGATATGTTTTCAGAATAACACTTGAAAAAGAAGGTGAGATCCTCAGTGTAAAAGAACTTCTTCTTAGTATTTCTCCGGGTGAATCCTGCGCAGTTCCGATCGGAATTGAGGTTCCGACAGAAGGCGGTGAATATGTTCTGACTCTTTCCGCTGTTCTTGCAGAGGATACTATCTGGGCAGAAAAAGGACATGAGGTTGGTTTTGTGCAGAAAGTTGTGAAAACACCTGAGTCTAAAACTAAAATATATGTTCCGAAGGCAGAAATAGTTTATGGCGATTTTTCTATCGGTGTACATGGTGATATAGTATAATAATACTTGACAACTTTAATCCACCAAATTTATAATAGAAACAATAGAAAACGGTAAGGAGTTGTCAGTTTATGAACAAGCCAAGAACATACGAAGCAGAATACAAGAAAGAA
>SVNR01000077.1 GCA_015066815.1 Ruminococcus sp. | reverse complement strand
AAATACTTGGTTGGCGACGACCCGGGAAGATAAATAAATGCCGGCACATATGCACCATTAGCTCAGTTGGTAGAGCAACTGACTCTTAATCAGTGGGTCCTGGGTTCGAGTCCCCGATGGTGCACTTAATCTTTATAAAGATTAGCGGCCCGTTGGTCAAGCGGTTAAGACTCCGCCCTCTCACGGCGGCATCACGAGTTCGAGTCTCGTACGGGTCATTGTTTAATAAAAGATTAAACATATCAACAAGGGCCAATAGCTCAGTTGGTTAGAGCAACCGGCTCATAACCGGTTGGTCCGGGGTTCGAGTCCCTGTTGGCCCATCAAAAGCTTTATGAGTTTTTCATAAAGCTTTTTTTCTTTATAAAAGGCTATATTTAAAGTTAAAAGGAATTGATGTGTTATGGATAAGAAGATAGTTTTTCTTGATATTGACGGAACTCTTGTTAATTCTGAAAAAAAAATAACAAAGGCAACAAAGGACTCTCTTATGAGAATTCAGAAGGCAGGAGTAAAGCTTGCTATAGCATCAGGCAGACCGTCAAAGGGTGTTATTCCGTATGCTGAAGAGCTGGAGCTTGAAAAGTATGCAGGATATATTCTTCCTTTTAACGGCGGAAATATAATAAACTATCAGACCAAGGAAGTTGTATATTCAAATACGTTATCAATGGATGTTCTGAAGAAGGCCTATGAGCTTTCAAAGGAATATGGTCTGGAGCTTATTACATACAGAGGAGATGTTATTCTTTCTGAAACAGATGACAATCCGTACCTCCTTATAGAATCAACAATAAACAAGATGGATGTTGAAAAAGTAGACTGTGTTTACGATGCTGTTGTTGAACCTCCTGTAAAATGTCTTCTTCTTGGCGATGGAGATTATCTCGGAAAAATAGAAAATGAAATAAGAGAAAAGATCGGAGAAAATGCAAATGTTTTCAGATCTGAACCATTTTTTATGGAGGTAGTTCCACAGGGTATAGATAAAGCAGCAGCTATAGCAGCACTTATAAAAAAGATAGGAATAGAAAGAGAAGAAACTATAGCATTCGGAGATGGCTTCAATGATGTTTCAATGGTGGAATATGCTGGCCTTGGAGTAGCAATGAGCAATGGGTGTGATAAGATCAAAGAAGTTGCGGACAGGATAGCGCCTGATAATAACAGCGATGGTATAGCAGTAGTTATTGACGATGTGTTCGGGGTATAAATGAATAAGCGTAAAAAACATAACAGCTTAAGAAGCTTTTTTAATATGATGCTGTTAATATATTTTGCTGCAGTATTATATATAACTGTCCTGAGCAGGGAACCTGAGGGAAGAAGATATGATATGGAACCTTTCAGGTCATATTCTCTGTTACTGGACGGCAATGGGTTTTATTTTAATCAGATTTTTTATAATATACTTATGACGGTGCCTTTTGGAATGCTTGTTCCGTTGGTCAGCAAAAAAATAAGAACTCTTCCGTCTATAACTTTTGCAGGGTTTTGTTTTTCTTTTGCAATAGAATTGACTCAGTATATTACGGGAAGAGGACTGTTTGAGTTTGATGACTTGTTCAATAATACGATAGGCGCGGTATTGGGATATATCTTTTTTCTGATATTAAGCGGAGTAATGATAGTTTATCTGAGAGGTAAAAAATAAAAAACGGCAGGATTTTTTCGGATCCTGCCGTTTTCCTTTTAAAAATATTTTTTAGTATTCTTCTGCAAGAAGCATTGTACAGTGTTCGCCGTCATCGATAACGTAAATTTTTGCGTCAATTGTTTCAGATGAAGCGCTGTCTGCTAATATGTATTCTGCTTTGTATCCGGGCTGCTCCTGCTTGTGTACAAGCTTCTGCATTCCGTTATGTGCAGACAGTTCAAAAATCTGCAGATAGTCTCTTGGTTCGGCAAGTGAGTCAATGCGATCCCACAGAAAAACCTGCATGCTAAGAGGGATTTCGTTGTTTATTCCTCTTGTTAAGTATCTTCCTTTGCTTTTGTCAAACATTTTTTGTCCTCCATTTGTTCGGCATATTTTTTATTGTTATTTTTTTGTTATAAATATAAGTGCTGATGAAGCACATATTATCAGAAAAACTGTTCTGAGATATCCCGAAGCATCTCCGGTACTTGGTGAATATGGAATTCTTGTGCTTTTTGGGGTAAAAACATGTACTGTCTGTACAGGCTGTACTTCCGGTGCTTTTACTGAAGCTGTGGTAGTTGTTTCTGTTGAAGTTACAGTTTCGTAAGTTTCGGTAATGTCAGTCATAAGAGTTGTTTCTTCAGGAAGTGTAATTGTTATTTCGGGAGCTGTGGTATCTGAAACTGTCGTTTCTTCTAATGTCGTTTCAGTCGTACTGATAGAGGTAACTGCTTCTGATGTAACAGAAGATGTGGTTTCACAGGAGGTTGTTGTTCCCGTAGTGGTCAGTGCCTCTGTGGTGGTAACTACAGGTGTTGTGATGACAGTGGTTGTTTCAGATACGTTTATTATTTCACAGGTATCAAGCTCGTGTGTGTTGTTAATTGATATTTCCGCATTTTCTGCTGTATATCCTTTTGCCCCCTGTACTTCGCTTATATAATATTCTCCTGTAGGGAGGCCGGAAATATATAATGTAGAATCAGAGCTTAGTGCATATTCTACAGGTTCATTACTAAAATGATCAAAAATGATTTTTCCGTTGCTTATGATACCGCTTACGTATTTTCCTGCGGTGTTTTTTATTGTGAATCTTGGCTGGGAAATGAGTGATGCGTCGGTTATATCAAGCTCATCTGCTATAAATCTTTTGTTAAGCATGATTTCGCCGGTTGTGTTTGTATTTTTGAGTTTTAATTCAGTTGATATGTTTTTGGGCTGTTCTGATATTTTTAACTGAAAGATATCCTGATAGGACTTATCGTATGCGATATATACTGTTGGGGAATAATCTGTGACGACAGTTTCTGTGTTAATAGTAAAAGCTGCTTCTTCAGTATATACCGCGTCAATATAGATATAGAATGCGTCAGAGGCTGAAAACCCGGAGGTATTTTCAGTCACAGACGGAGACTGATCTGATGAAACAAATATATGTTCGTTTTCTTCTGAAATATTGACAGTATAGTATGAGATTTCCGTCTGTGTATTATATGTATAGTATGGTCCGTATCTGTAGTAACAACTGTCTTCTATATATACAGGAACTGCTTCAGCATATTCATCATACAGTACGAGTTCTGCAGGAGTTACTGCCGGTGATTGTTCTGCTGCCTGTCTGAGGCGAATAAACTCTGCTGTCATAGCATCGTTACGGTTTCCGTTTTCATCAAAAAAAGCAAGATTTTCTGTCGGGATATTATAGAGGTGAGCTCGTATGGCACATTGTGTTACATAATAGAGATCAGCATCGTTAAGACCGTATGCACTTGTTCCTGTACTTGATCCTGCAGCAGCAATTCTGAATATCATTGCATAGGCAGGATCATCAAACGGTATATCGCTGCGTTTTTCAACATCTATAAGTGAGTATGGTGCATTCTGCTGATGTGTACCGATACAGAATGCCGGTGCCCCGTCATAGCTCATGATGCTGGCGTTTCCATCTGCATATTGACTTATACAGAAGTTATCACAAGTAGAATAATCCGTACTTATTGGTGTTCCGTCTGCATTTCTGCAGTATGCACCGGGTTTACGTGAGCGGTCTGCTGTTACAGAGAAGCTTGTGGTTTCTACCTTCATATCAGCTCTGGCTTTGATTGTAGTTCCTGCAATAACAGCAAGCAGAACAGCGGCTGCGGAAATAATTGTTATAGTTTTTTTCATTGTTATTCTCCATCTTTTAGTATTGTTTTCTGGTATGTCTTTATTATATTTGTTTTTAGAGTCAGAATCAATATATTCTCCCTCAGAGGTATCTGAAACGGCCTGAGAGGTAAAAAAATAAGCCACAGGAAATGTTTCCTGTGGCTTACTATTAGCGGATGTGCTATAATTACATGCGCTGCATCTTTGTCTGGAAATCGTTTTTGAGAGCTTCGAGCTTTTTGGTATCTTCGGCACGCTTTATTCTTGCCTGTTCCTGTATCTGTTTTGTTTCTTCGATACCTCTTACGATAGTATTCCATGTCTTTTCAAGTGTTTCAACCTGGATTGAAGAACCTGAAGCAAGCTGTGCAGTCATCTTGGACTGAGCAACTGTGTTTTCTGCATTTTTGATGAGTAACTCATTTGTTTTTGCGTCAAGTGCGCTCATTGCATCAGCCTGAACACGCTGTCTCTTGAGCATGATAGCCTGTGCAAGTGACTGCTTGAATACAGGCATTGTGATGATAAATGCAGAGTTGATTTTTCTGATGAGGTTCAGGTTTGAAAATTCCATTGTCTTGAGCATAGGAATTGTCTGGAGAGCAACGTTTTCAGCAATCTTGAGATCCATAACACGCTGATCGAGTATTTCTCTTACCTGTATGAGGTTGTTAAGGTCCATACGGAGAGTACCGTCTTCAGGATTTTCATCGACTTTTTTCTGGTATTCTTCAATGTATGCATCGATTTCCTTAACGCCCTGTTCACCAGCCATGATGTACTTGAGAAGCTCCTGATAATATGCAAGGTTGGCGTTGAACATTTTCTCAAGCTTTACGTTTGATTCGCCTATTTCCTTTTCATAGTTCTTGAGCTGAACATAAATCTTGTCTACGGATTCACCCATGGTGTGATATTTTCCGAGGATCTTATCAAGTTCTTTTTTAGCGTTTGTAAATAATTTCTTAAGACCCTTTTCTTCCATTGCAAGTTCCTTGCTGTCGAACTGATCCATAACTTCGGCAAGGTGCTTGAGAAGCTTTCCGGAATCGTTTATCTGGTTCATATCCATAGAGTTGAGAACCTGGTCTGAAGCTTTTGAGATCTCTTCAGCTACCGGACCACCGAAGGTAACTATGGAGTTAGGATTGCTTACATCGATCTGTGCTGTAAGTCTGTCGATTTCGTCTGAATCAAGGATCTGCTGCTGCATTTCTGCCTTTGTTACTGCAATGTTGAACTCAGGCTGAACCTCAGCCGCTATGCTTGGTACAGGAGCAGCTTCCGCTACAGGTGTTACTGCTGTTACTGATGTATTCTGTGCAGCTTCTGAACTTGGTGTAAACTTTAATGCCATTTTTAAAATATCTCCGTTTCTCAGCCGTGTATTTGTTTATAGCGTTGTATTCCGGCTGCTGATTACTTCGCTTTTATTGCCATGCACAGAAGCTAACTATGTTAGCTTCGTACATATCGGCTAATATCAAACCGCAAATAAATCTGTAGCTTGATATATATATTAAAGGAAAATGCTTTTATTTTTTCCCTTTAAATATTCTTCCGAAAAATGATGTTTTTTCCTGTGGTATTTCTTTTGGTATCTTAAGCGACTGAGGTATGAAGTCATACTTATAGTTTCCGAGTGTGAATTCCTCAAACGCCTCAGGACGGATAAATGATTCAAGGTTCTTATAGCCTGTCGGCGTGTAGATTATTATGTCAAATCCGATAAGATTGAAAAGCACAAGAAGTATACACTCAAACACTGCAAATGTCTGTTTGCCGGAGGAAACTATTACGATCTTCGGAATATCCTTGGTGAAGTCGAATTTTTGCAGAATCTGAAGAAGATTGTTAGGAATGTTGAGTCCTGCTGTAAGTACAAGCGGAACTATATCTGACTCAGGAACATTTATGAAGCCGCTGTCTATAACCTCCTGCAGTTTGTTGAAGATAAGATACTGGAGGTTGTCGTTCATATAGTCGTACTTGTTGTAGCGAGACTGCCTGAGTGCTTCAATGTCTATCTTAAGTCCGTTGCTGAGCTGATTTGCAGCGTCTCTGGATATGGTCGCTGTAGGTTTGAAAAACGGGACCTTGTGATAGTATGCTGACATAGGAGCAAGCTTGAATGCTATTTCCTTGTAGTATGACTGCAGATCTTCAGCGGCTATGCCGTTTATTTTTGCAAAAAGATTAGGAACTATGACATAGTTGTTCTTGCTGTCAAAGCCTGTTCTGTACATTGCCTGCTGATGCCACATCAGTCCGAGTTCTTCGTATGTGGTTTTGAGCGTCTGATTTCTGGAAACGCTGAACTGATGAGTACGGAACATGGTGTTATCATTATAAAGGATTGAATCGAGAGATTTTTCAGCGGCATATGCAGTTGTAGCCATTTTGGTTTTTATCATTTTGTCCGGGAACGGCATTCCACTGCACGATTCTTTTCGCTCTATTATCTGAAGATTGGTAAAGTTGAGGGTATTTATCAGAGGCAGAACTGATTTGTCAGGATTGAAGTAGAAAACATCAATACCTGATTTTGACATCATATTAAGGAAAGTAAGTTCAACAGCGGAAATATTTCCGTAATAGAAAATCATAGGTGTGTCGCTTTTGAAAAAATCAAACTGCGAAGTTACTTTTCTGAACCATACCGCAAGCTGTACTGCGGTATTATAGAGGTTGTTTGTCTGTATATTGCCAAGCGCCTCAATAAAAGCCTTCTGAGCAAGAACTGTTCTGCCGATATTGTCGTTTATAGTTATCTTTGAAGCGAAGCTGGTTATCATATCAGAATCGTTTGTCTTTGAAATAGAATAATAATCAGCGGCTTCCTGATAGGACGGTTTTCTCAGATCTTCTATAAAAATATACTGCTTTCCTTTTTCGTCAAGCTCTTCTCTCAGTGAAAAAAGCATGTTGTTGTAGACAGTCTGTTCATCGTATCCTATATATGCTGTAAAATAAATAGGGATAGTCGTATCAGTGCATATGAGCTTTGCTTGTCTCAGATCGAGCGTAGAAAGTATATCTTTGCTTATATATTCGTGAGCAGTCTGAAGATATTTGAGCATTATCGGAGATGAGGCAGATACTATTTCGTTGAGCTGCTCTTTTGACTGAAGCTGTCTGTTGTATTGGTCGATGTTTATACGGCTCAGGTTTATGTCAAGCGGTGCCAATACTGAACCTCTGATGAGTTCTGAATACTTTCCTGACGGATCTCCTTCAAGATAACCTGTTTCGTTTGTGTAGTTTACATATGAAACAGAACATCCCATAAGGCTGATAAGATAAAGCCACAACACTTCATGCTTTGTTATACTTCCGACATAAAGCACGTTGGTGACGTTGTAGGTTGAGTATCGTATAATCCAGCATATAAACTTAACAAAAACATTTTTGGCAGCGTTTGGTGACGGTGTCGAAAGTCTTACTTCCTGAAGCACAGAATCAATAATAGCTGCTGTTTCATCGGCAGTTTTGTTTGTACCTATTTTCGACAGATCGAGCACATTTGCAGACTGCAGAGATGAGATTATGTTTTTGATAGCGTCTCTGTCAAGCTGATTTGGTATCTGTGTAATTGAAGAAATTTTTGTTATTTCGGGATTTGCAGGATTCGGTATAGCTTTATCAAAAAAAATACCGTTGTTTTTTGCTTTGGCATACAGCTCTGTCAGCAGACCTTCAAAAGTGTTAGCGTCATCGTAGCCGATATATCTTTTAAAGTCAGAGGATTGTGCTGATACCGGAGTCTGTGATACAGGGACTACGGCAGCGGACTGCTGAATATCAGATGACTGGCTGTTGCCGCTGTTTCCAAATTTAATTGCCAAGTGTCGTCACCTCTTGTGGAAATTTATAGTGAAGACAAAAAATGTTTTTGAATTCACTTATGATTGATTATAGTAAATTATAGTGAACGTCAAAATAAATTTGATTTTCACTATAATTAATTTATTAATATTGCCTTGCACATCCGTTCTCTGCGGTCATTCCGTGCATATCGGCTAATAGTGAACAAAAAATATTTTTTCGTTCACTATAAAAATTTATTTTTTGGTTACTATAATTATTAAACTATAGTATATATAAATTAATTATATCAAAACTAACGATACAAGTCAAGAAAAACCCCTTCAGTTTATATGCTATATCCTACTGAATCTTATTTGTCGTCCCGAGTTTGCCACTTGCAAAAAAATTTTTTTAAAATCAAGCAAAGAAAATACGTAATTTGCTTGACTTTTTTCAATAAATATGTTATAATATTTTGGTAGGTATTTGAGTATTTTTGGATTGGAG
>SVNR01000012.1 GCA_015066815.1 Ruminococcus sp. | reverse complement strand
GGTTGCTGTTTCTTCCGTATGTACTCTCTCCTACCTCTTCGATATTATCTGAAACTATCAGCTTTGTTATCTGCATAGCCGGTCCATAATAAGGTGATGCAAGAACTTCCTTGCCAAGCTTCTTTACATTCTTTCCGAGGTTAAGCTCCTTGAGTGATTGACAGGAATCAAATGCATTGTCTCCTATTGTCTCTGTTGCTTCATTTACCTCATACTTTTCAAGCTCTGTTGATGCAGGACATCTTACAAGGGCCGTCTTGTCTGCATTATAAAGCACACCCTGATCTGACGAGTAGCTTTTTCCGCCTTCTTCTGCGTTTATTTCCTTTAATGACAATCTATTATAGAATACAGGCAGGACTTTTATTACGCTTGCAGGTACTTCAAGTGTTGTTATCTGTGTCTGATGGTTGCTGTTTCTTCCGTATAGATTCTCTCCTACTTCTTCGATATTATCTGAAACTATCAGCTTTGTTATCTGCATAGCCGGTCCATAATAAGGTGATGCAAGAACTTCCTTGCCAAGCTTCTTTACATTCTTTCCGAGGTTAAGCTCCTTGAGTGATTTACAGGAATCAAATGCATTGTCTCCTATTGTCTCTGTTGCTTCGTTTACCTCATACTTTTCAAGCTCTGTTGATACAGGGCATCTTACAAGTTTCGTCTTGTCTGCATTATAAAGCACACCCTGCTCTGACGAGTAGCTTTTTCCGCCTTCTTCTGCATTTATTACCTTTAATGATGATCTGTTATAGAATACAGGCAGGACTTTGGTTACGCTTGCAGGTACTTCAAGTGTTGTTATCTGTGTCTGATGGTTGCTGTTTCTTCCGTATAGATTCTCTCCTACTTCTTCGATATTATCTGAAACTATCAGCTTTGTTATCTGCATATCCGGTCCATAATAAGGTGATGCAAGCACTTCCTTGCCAAGCTTCTTTACATTCTTTCCGAGGTTAAGCTCCTTGAGCGACTTACATTCCGCAAAGGCCCTATCACCTAATGTAGTTACATTAGTACCTACCATCACCTTTTCCACCTTAGAACCTTCAAACGCACTGTTGCCTAAAGCTGTTACAGGCTTTCCGTCTATTTCTTCCGGAATAACTACGTTTGTGAGATCAAGCTCTTCTGTGTAGCCGGTTATGGTTACACATCCGTCGCTTACTACATACTTGAAACCGTTGTAAATCTCCTCATCAGCAAAAACGACTGTTGAAAATTCGTTTGCAATTTTCTCCATGTTTGCACCGATAGCCACACCTGATACAAGGAGCAGCGAGGATAAAAAGATTGCTGTTTTTTTATTGTTCTTCTTCATAATCAAAATCTCCCTTGATTGTTATTTTTTAAATGTGATTATACACACTAAACAGAATTTTGTCAATATTTATTCCATATTTTTTTCTTAAAATCTATTTTTCGGCTTTATCAACAAGATTTTTTTCGATAATATTTGTCATCATAAACAAAAAACAAGCAACCATCATATCGGGTCGCTTGTTTTTTGTTTTTCCATATATTATTATAGTGAACAAAAAAATATTTTTTCGTTCACTATAAATGTAAAACAACATCATCTTTTAGTATTGTTTATCATTTCGCCTTGCTTCTGCAGCAGAAAAGAGCACACATCATCCTCATGCTCACTGCTGTTGAGTATACGGCCTATGTAGCTCATATATCCGTTTACGCCGTCATTTCCTCTGCGTATAACAGTACAGGTAAGCTCCATATTCTTGCGATGACTGATCTGTAAATTAAAATTAACAACAGCCCCCATATCAAAATGGCTTCTGCTTGCAAACTTGATTCCGTTAAGACTCATGTTTTTTATTATAATCTGTGTCCCTGTTATCTTACCGGTAAACGAGTTTTCGAAAAATGCGTTTGAGGTCATATTCATATCGACTCTGAAATATTTTCTTCTCTCGCCCTCAACTATGCTTTTGATATCTGTTACCGTAACAGTACCAAGTGTGTAAGTAAATACCTTTCCTTCTATTACTCTCAGCCCCATCTTTGAGCTTATCACGTTGATTTTTATACGAAAACCAAAAGGTATTGACTTGAACTGTCTGCTCTTGACAGTTATTTTTATTTTATCTGATTCGATTGAAGAAATTCTTCCTGTACATATAAAAGTATTGTCAACGGTTCTTATTTCACATACAGAACCTTCGTATTCGCCCGGAAGTAATACTGCCATACTATACCCTCCCCAAAAATACTATATTTAATGTCTCGCACATATGCTAACTACGTTAGCTTCAAACATACCGACTGATAATAAGAAAAAACTTTTTTATTATAAGTCATTTGCCGCCTTAAGAAGTCTGGCATATATCGCCGCAACTACCTCGTAAAGCTCAGGAGGAACAGTACTTCCTACCTCAAGCATACACATAAGCGAAGCGGCACTGTCATCTCTGTAAACAGGAATCCCGTTGTGCTCTGCTATTTCTATTATTTTGTTAGCTATCTCACCATACCCCGAAGCGATAACAACAGGAGCGAGATCTTTATCGCTATTGTACTTTAAAGCTACTGCTTTGTTTTTTTTAGATTTTGACATTTATCCCCGACCTCTTTATTGATAATCCATCAAAAACATCAACCAGCGAACGCTGCTGTCTGGTTTCTTTTACGGATACCGATGTTATTTTGTAATCGGAAAAATCAGCGCATTTTCTCAGATCCTTTGAAAGGCTCTCCAGATAAGGTACCATATCTGCAAAACAGCGAAGTGACAGATCAATATCCTTATTTTTTACAATCAGCTCAGCCTCTATCATTCCAAGGTTATCCATATCAAAAACAATGAGCATGTGAATCTGACGGCTTAGCTCATCCGCTGAACCTGTATCCTCGTCAGGATCTATCCACATCTCAGCAAAGGCTGCCACATCTTCATATTCAACAGGTATCACAAAGTGAAGCAATGGAGTAAAGTTACTTGGAGAAGACAGCATACTGTGGATTATCGACTCAACACTGTCCGAATCAAGTGCGTTTATTTCTTCGCTTTCACTCTGCATCTTCAGTATCTCTGTGATTATGTTCATAACCTTTGAATCTGAAAGATTTTCGGATATGTCACGGTTTTCATAGTATGCAAGATGATCATAAAGAAGCTGGAGGAACTCAGGCTTGTCTTCTTCACCGAGCATTGCCATGAGGTGGTTCACAGATGATGTTAGAAAGTCCGGATTAGTGTTAAAGCGTGATATATTGTACCGTATCATGGATATAAGTCTTGATATATGATCGTTGAACAGTATGCTTCTCTCTATATCCGTAAGAACAGCAAGTGCATCGTTTTTTATTGCAGTAAATTCGCTTTCTGCACCATACGAAGCAAATCTTCCTGAAATATCATAAAGAACCTTTGATATCTCTCTGCTTGATTTCATCTGTGTTGATAAATATTCAAAGCTTGCTGACAATGCCTTCAGAATATCAGGTTTACTCTTTTCGGAGTTTACTGCCTTCAATACAGAAATAACCGCTTTTCTGAAATCAGTGCTTTTGTTTTCGGAAAGAACATCCCTGAGAAAATCAAAAAGCTCTCCTTTAAAAGCTGTAGATGAATTTTCCTGATTTATCATTTCATCGGCTATTTCTTCAGGACTGAGGTTCAGCTGAGCAAAAACCTGCTGCATCTCCTCGGTAAGAGCGCTGTTCTGCATCGGAAGCAGAGCAACTATATCCATCATCATATATATGTTTCTCATAAAACCCACAGTTACCTGAGGATCAGTGAGAAGATTCATGAATATAGCAGGACCACGCTGATTCTGTATATCACCGTTATGCTGTTTTAACAGCTCGGATTCGGGCAGAGTCTGCTTTACCTTGGAGGTATTCTGAAAATCTACCTTTTCGGCTTCCGCAGACTTATGCTCGGATATAGGCTGAACTATATTTCGGTTGTTTATAGGAGTAGAAAATTTTTCGATGTTTGCCATCCTGGGATTATCCTCTCAAAGAGTTTATCAGCTGTTCTACCTCGTCCGCAGTAGTTACAACCTTTGCGGATATCTGATAGGATCTCTGAGCCATGATCAGATTTGCCATTTCCTGTGATAACTGAACGTTTGAGGCCTCGAGCGAGCCCTGAAAAAGTGTATAGTCATTCGGATTGGCAATCTCAGGAGCACCTGAATTTTCACTTTCAAAAAAGCTTCCGCCGTCTGTTCTTGTCAGACCGTTCGGATTTGTAAAGGTAAATATACCGAGTCTCGGCTTTACAGCCTCAACATCTATGGTGTTAGACTCAGGCTTATAATCAAGCTGTATACGCTGATAGTTTCCGTCAAGAACATACTTTCCGTCAGCGTTTACAAGAAAAGCTGAGTTTCCTTCTATACTTACGTCAAAGGAACCGTTTCTTGTGAACTCCACTGTTCCGTCATCTCTTCTGAGAGCAAACAGTCCGTCTCCTGATATAAGAAAATCAAGCGGATAATCGGTAGTCTGGAAGTTTCCTTGTGTAAAGTTAAGGTCATCATGCCAGAGTCTTACTCCGTTGCCTTCCTTTATCTTGCTGTCTGCCGGAAGCTCACGGTTTATATTTACGTCCATGTTGTCGTTTATAAGCTCACGGAACTCCGGAGTTGTTGATTTAAAACCGACGGTTGATGAGTTTGTTATGTTATGACCTACTATATCGATATACCATTGATATGCCCTGATTCCGGATGCACCGGTATAAAACGCATTGTTCATTGTTTTTTACCCCCAAAAAGATTTTTAGCTTATGCTTGATATTGATGCTGCTTTTCCGTTGATATTATCCACCATCTTCAGAGCTGAAGCACATGCCTGAAGCGCTCTCTGAGCTTCGATAAGACCTGTGTATTCGGCGTTCATATCTACGTTTGATTCTTCAAGCTGATTCTGATAAACAGTAGTAGTTTCTACTATCTCCGTTTCATCCGCTATAAACATACCATTATCAAATTTTTTTATTTTTGTCCCCTCAACAGGTGCTGTGATAAGAAGCCTGTCAACATATACTCCGTCTGAGTTATATACGAGTCCGTGGGGGGTTATTGAAAAATCAGAACCGCCTACAAGCAAAGCTCCGTTTCTTCCCTGAACTCTTCCTATTCCTTCAAGCACAAGATATCCTTCTGCATCTATGTTAAAATTTCCGTTACGTGTAAGATATGTAGCGTTATTTCCTGCAATGCTGAAGTAACCTCGTCCTACCATTGCCATATCATACGGGTTTTCAGTTTCTCTGAGAAAGCTCTCATCAGTTATAGTTTCTACTTCTTCTGTGTAAACAGCAGGGTCTCCTTCACCTATTCTGTGATATATACCATCCTCAAGTCTTGTCAGATAGTTGTGTTCGTATGTTGTCTGAACCATTTTCTGAGTTCTGTAACCTGCAGTACGGTTGTTTGCTATGTTGTTGCCGATTACGTTCAGATTTCTCTGCTGATTGAGTATCCCTGAGCCTGCTGTATAAAATCCTGATAACATAATTTTTGTTCCCCCTGTTTTATCTTAGATAATCCTCCATAGCGCTTCTTATCTTGCTTATCGCTTTGGTACTTATCTGCGAAACTCGCTGTACGCTTACCTCAAGTACCTGCGCTATCTCACTGAGGTTAAGATTTTCAAAGTAATAAAGTGTGACTACCAACCGCTCACGTTCACTGAGCGCCTCTATTGCGTTTTTAAGTTTTTCACGCATTTCATTTTTCAGAAGCTGTTTTTCCGGCGTTGTATAGTCGCTTGTTGCCGAATCCAGAAGTGAACCCATCTGATTTACATTCTGAATAAGCTCCTCAAACGAAAACGTTACCGAACCTGCAACTTCGTAGTTGTATTGTCGTAGCTTGTTGACAGATAATCCGAGACGCGCTGCTATCTCCTCCTCTGTCGGTTCACGCCTGAGCTCTGAACAAAGCTCAGTGTGAGCATTTGATATCTCTCTTGCAGCAGCTCTGACTCTTCTTGGAATCCAGTCCTGCTTTCTTACAAGATCTATTATACCGCCCCTTACTCTCATAAAAGCATATGATTCAAATTTCATTCCTTTTGAGCCATCAAATTTGTCTATGCAATCTATCAGAGTGATTATTCCCTGATTTACCATATCCTCTGTCTGTGCGTAGCCTGATGCCAATCCCCTGAGCTGCATGGCTGACGTTTTAGCTATATAGCTGTAATGCATGACCAGAGTGTTTCTGAGTTTTACGTCATTTGTCCGATGATACTGGTTAAGTAGTTCCGCTGCCTCTTCCTCGGACAGTTTTTTTTCTTCAGCATTATTCAAGAATAATCACCGCCTTTCTTTATACAAAATAAAGCTAATCTATAGAGCAATATTGCCGAGTGCCTGTATCTGTATCTGTGTGTCTATTTCACTGAACGACAGGACGACAATATTCGGATAGAACTGGTCTATAAGCTTCTTGAAGTATACTCTTACTATAGGAGAAGTAAGAATAACCGGTGTCTGAACAAGCTCCTTGATCTTATCGACCTGTTCGGTTGTGGCAGTTATTATTTTCTGTATACTCTGCTGGTCAAGTGCAAGATATGAACCATTATCAAGCTTCTTGACAGCGCCCATGATCATATTCTCTACGCCCGGATCAAGACTTATTACCTTCATCTGATTTGCTTCTGTAAACTTACGTGAAATAGTTCTCTTGAGAGCCTGTCTTACATACTCTGTAAGCATATCGGTATCTTTTATCTTCTGTCCATAATCACCGAGAGTTTCAAGTATAGTCTCAAGATCCTTGATAGGAACATCTTCCTGAAGGAGCTTGCTCAAAACCTTCTGAAGATCGCTGACAGATATAATAGCCGGCACCGTATCGTTTACGATAGCAGGATTTGATTTTTTGAGGTTTTCAAGCATATTGTTTATCTCCGCTCTGTTGAGAATCTCGTAAGCGTGAGATTTTATTACCTCTGAAAGATGTGTTATTATTACGGAAACCGGATCTATAAGTGTATAACCAAGAAGCTCTGCCTTTACCTTCTGCTCCGCGCTTATCCACTTTGCCTTGATTCCGAAAGCCGGCTCAATGGTTTCTATACCGTCTATAACATCTTCCTTTTCAGATGGCGCAAGGCCAAGAAAATGATCTATAAGAATATCGCCTTTTGCAACTTCTTCGCCCTTTATACATATAGAATACTGGTTCGGATTGATACGGCTGCTGTCCTTGAGCTGTACAGGGGGGATAATCATACCCATATCCATTGCGTACTGCTTTCGGAACATGACTACTCTGTCGAGAAAGTTACCGCCGCTTGATTCATCAACAAGTGAAATAAGACTGTATCCGAATTCTATTCTGAGCTGCTCAACATTAAGAAGACCATAGAGGTTGTCTATGTTTCTGTAGTAAGCAGCTTCGCTTACGATTTCCTCTGAAGGCTGTCCTTCTCCTGCCTCCGCATCTGATACAGCAGGCTTTTTTTCGCTTCTTGAAAGTATTATACCACAGCCTATGAGCATAGATGAAAGGAGTATAAGCTGTACCGGCGGAAAGCCTATAAACATAAGAAACAGAAGTGCCACGCCGGAAATAATAAGAACTCTCGGCTGTGATAAGAACTGCTTTTTAAAGTCAGTGTTAAGGTCATCCTCTGCTGATGAACGTGTTACTATCATACCTGTGGAAACAGATATGAGAAGTGCAGGCACCTGAGACATAAGTCCGTCGCCTACAGTTGCTACCGAATATGTATTCCATACATCAGGCACTTTAGTAATGGCACCTATAACAATTCCGCCTACCAGGTTAATAACCGTAACAACTATCGACATTATCGAGTCGCCCTTTACGAACTTGGACGCACCGTCCATTGCTCCGTAAAAAGCAGCTTCACGCTGAATCTTTGAACGTCTTAGCTTTGCCTCTTCTTCAGTAATAATACCTGAGTTGAGATCTGCGTCAATAGCCATCTGTTTTCCCGGCATCGCATCAAGAGTAAAACGAGCCGATACTTCAGCAACTCGCTCTGAACCTTTTGTGATTACAAGGAACTGTACGAGTACTATGATAAGAAATATTACGAGACCGACAACAACGTCTCCTCTGATAACAAACTCCCCGAATACCTTAACAACTTCTCCTGCGTATCCGCTGTTTGTAAGGATCGAACGTGTGGAGGATATATTCAGACCGAGTCTGAACATAGTTGTTACAAGAAGAAGAGTCGGAAATATTGAAAATTCGAGAGGTTCTTTAACATACATGGACATCATGAGTATTACGAGTGATAATCCAAGCTGGAAAATAAACAAAAAGTCCAGAATAAAAGTAGGTAACGGTATGATAAGTAAAAAAACAATAAGTACTACAAATGCTGCTACTACATTGTTTAAGTATTTTGATAAGTTTTTCAAATCATCTCAAATCCTTTTTGTTAAGACTGTAGATATGTGCAAGAACCTCTGCCACGGGATTATAGAATTCCTTTGGTATTTCAAAGCCTATATCGACCGAGGCAAAAAGTGCTCTGGCAAGAGGGATATTTTCCACTACAGCAACTTCATTTTTTTCTGCTATTTCTATTATTTTTAAAGCAAGATAATCCTGTCCCTTGGCAATAACGACAGGAGCACCCTGCTTGTCGCGTTCATACTTTAAAGCAACTGCAAAATGCGTAGGGTTCTTTATTACGACATCTGCTGTCGGAACATCCTGCATCATGCGCATTCTTGCCATTTCCTGCTGTTTCTGCTTGATACGGCCCTTTATCTGCGGGTCACCTTCGATGTTTTTGTACTCTTCCTTGACTTCCTGTTTTGTCATGCGAAGGTTTTTAATGTACTGAAACCTCTGATATATATAGTCAGCAACTGCTATTACTGCAAAAGCAATTACTACTTTTACTATTATATCAAAAATAACGGTTCCTGTAAATAGTGCAACATCTTCAATACTGCTGTCTATCAGTTTTGGCAGACTGCTCATTTTTTTTCTTATGCATATATATATTATATACATAAGAAGAATTATTTTCAATAGTGATTTTAAAACTTCTATAAATCCTTTTAGTGAAAACAGCTTTTTTATTCCCTGAAGCGGATTCATACGATCAAACTTAGGGTTAAGGGATTTAAAGTTTACAAGCATCTTTGTCTGTGCAAAAGAAATGATTATTGCGGCAAGACCGACTGCAGCAAGCGTAGGAAGTGCCATTATAGCATATCTTAAAATATATTTTATATAGAGATCCTGAAGATCTGATGTCGTAAGGGTCTCAACACTGCTTATCATCTCAAACTGACTTTTAAGTACGCTTATAAGCTGTGTTTCAATTGTCGGATAAAAAAGCTTAAAAAGCCAGAAGGAAACTACGAGAGTTACCGCAATGGTTACCTCCTTACTTTGAGGAACGTTACCTTCTTTCCGGGCGTCTTCAAGCTTTTTCCCGGTAGGTTGTTCGGTTTTATCTCCCGATGATTCTGCCACAACGATCCCCCCTTTTTCAGACCGATTTTTTCAAACGACTTTTTTATGAAGAAAGAACCTTCAGCGCGTCGTTCATATAATCAAACATTTTTATAATGTAGTTTTCCATGAAAACAGTTATAGGCTTTGCAAGTATCAAAAGCATGACTATCGCAAGAAGTATCTTAAACTGCATGTTGATTACAAAAATATGAATCTGCGGTATAAGCTTCATGAGTACACCCATGCCTATTTCAAGTATAAACTCTGCCGCAACAAAGGGAAAGACAAGTCTTATTGCCAGATCGAATATAGCTGTAAAGATATCTATTCCAAAGGAAGTAGCAGCATGGAAGTTTATGTTTCCTGCACCGGCAGGTATCAGATCATAGGAAGATACTGCGACCTTTATGAGTACAAGATGACTGTTTGTTACAAAAAAGTATGCCATATATATAAGGTTTATAAGATTTCCGGTAAATGCTGACTGAACGCCGGTACCCGGGTCCATTACCTTTGCCATCGAAAGTCCGAACTGCATATCGAGTATATCTCCGACAAACGAAAGCATATAAAAGAATATATTGAAAACATATCCGAGAATCCAGCCTATAGCAAGCTCCCTTATAATGCATACTATCAGATCAAAAGCACTGTTTTCAAACCCTTCCGGAACAGGAACTGACGGAGTAAGCAGAACCGTTGCAAAAAAAATAATTCCTGTTCTGACCATTGCAGGTATATTACTTCTTGTAAGAATAGGGTTAAAGGCGATCGCTGACGCAAGCCTTACAAAAACCAGTGCATATATATAGATATTATCTATGACAATATTCAGCTCTGTCAAAAAAACACCTACATTCCTGCTATCTTATCAAATATCATAATGAAAAATTCTGAGATGACTGTAATCATCCACGAGCCAAGCAGCAAAAGCATAAGCGCTATGACTATTACCTTCGGTACAAACGTCAGCGTCTGCTCATGTATCTGAGTTGCTGCCTGAAAAATAGCAACTATAAGTCCTATAAGTATACTTGCAATAAGTATAGGTGCTGCAAGCTTAAAGGAAACATACATTGCGTTCATAAAAAGATCAAGTATATCTGCCTGAGTCATACGGAAACACCTCTGTTACTAATTGAAGCTTATGATAAGCGATTCTATAAGCAGATTCCATCCGTCCGCCACTATAAAGAGCATAAGCTTGAACGGCATAGAAATCATTGCCGGCGGAAGCATTACCATACCCATCGCCATAAGTGTACTTGAAACAACAAGATCTATTACAAGGAACGGTATATACAGCAGAAAACCTATGAGAAAGGCTCTCTTCAGCTCGCTGGTAATAAACGCCGGAGCAATAACGAACAGACTAAGGTCTGTAAGCTTTTCCTTTGAATCATACTGCTGCATATCTACTATCTCTCTCTCATCTGCAAGAGACAGGAACATATCCAGATCTTCGTTATAAACCTGCTTGAGCATAAACACCTTAAGCGGCTTCTGACCCTCGTCAAGAGCCTCTTCTATTGTGATGGTTCCCTCCTTGTACGGGTCATACGCACTGGTCTTTATCTCAGAAAAAACAGGAAACATTATAAAAATAGTTATAAAAATCGAAAGTCCTATTATCACCTGATTCGGTGGTGAGTTTGCCACACCCATGGCATTTCTTAAAAATGAAAATGATATGACTATTCTTGTGAAGCAGGTGAGCATCATAAGAAAAGACGGTATCAACGCTATAAATGCCAGCAAAAACAGCAAATCAAGCGTGCTTGACCCACTGTCAGCCTCGCCTGAATTCAAGTCCAATCGTATAGAGGATTCGGCGGATACAGTTTCGCCTATAAATCCTATAAGAAATATCATAACAATAAGGCTCAGTATAAATCCTATAAAGAGCTTTATCAGCTTTTTTCCTGAGAGAACATTATTTCTTGTCTTCATGCTTGTTCTCCTTTGATTTAAAATTCTGCATTTTTTCGCTAAGCACACTCTTGAATGCACTTGCAAAATCAGTCACAGCCGGCACCTCTGAACCGGTACCGGCGCTCTGAATATCAAGTTGTTTTTCATCAACATCGCATATGTATTCCATATGCTCCTTACTAACCCCCATAAGTACTGTTTTATCCCCGGCCTTAACTATCATAAGCAGCTTATCCTGACTCAGGCGCACGGTATCGAGAATCTTTATGTTTCTCCCGTACAAACCGCCTCCCACAGAATATTTTTTCCCTATATATTTTGTTGTCAGATAGGCAAGATAAAGTATTCCAGCAAATATTACAAGCGTAAACAAAACTGTAAATACTCTTCCTGCTGCCGAATTATTCAAAAAACCGCCTCCAGTTAAGGTTATATCTTATTATCTTATATTATTCTTCCGTTTCTTCAGTGTTTTCCTCTGTCTCTTCTGCTTCAGGAGATTCCTCTTCAGCTGCAGGAGTCTCCTCTGTTATCTCTTCCTTGTCCTTTGGTTTTTCCTGATGTTTATCAGTAGTGATTATTTCTGTTATTCTTACTCCGAAGTGTTCGTCTATTACTATAACATCTCCGCGTGCTACTGTCTGATCGTTTGCTATAATCTCTACAGGCGCACCTGCCTGTTTATCGAGCTTTATTATTGAGCCCTGAGCAAACTTCAGTACTTCTCTCATAGTTCTTTTGGTTTTTCCTATCTGCACCCTTACTTCAAGAGGAACATTCATAAGAAGACCGGTATAATCGACTTCGTTACCGCTTCCTTCCTTATCCGACGCAGAAAAATCCGGAAAACATGCTTCTTTTACATTTATACTTCTGCTGTTCATTTTTTAAATACTCCTCTCAATACTGCAAATTATAGTGAACGTAAAAATTACTTTTTACATTCACTATAATTAATTTGTCATTCGTTATAATATTATTCGGAAAAATCCGTTCCCTTTTTTGAAGTAGTATCAAACGATACACCCATAGCTTTGAGAAAATCTGAATTTCTTGCAAGCTCACTGTTTTTGTTTATTATTGCTATTTCAACACGTCTGTTGCGTGCACGTCCCTCTTCGGTATCATTATCAGCTATCGGATTGTTGCTTCCCCATCCCATAGGCAGCAGCAGATCAGATGATATACCTGACTTATGCTCAAAGAAGTTCGAGATATTTCCCGCACGTTCTGCCGAAAGAAGTCTTGAGTCAACTACGGACGATGGTGCTTTTGCGGTATGACCCTTTATCATAATAAGATAAACATCATCCTGAACGCTTGTCAGGCACTCTCCGAAAAAGTCAAGGATCTCGTTGCTTTCGGGCTTTATATCAGATCGGTCAGGTTCAAAGAAGATACTATCGTTAAAGCTGATAAAAATATTTTTTGCATCTTCTGTATCGGATTCTTCAGTAGAACCGTCAGGCGTAGCTTCCTCTGACTTATTGACAAGAATACTGTTAGTCATATCATGTTCTTCTACATATGTCTTAATCTTGTCAAACAGCTCATCAAGTGCAGAGTTATATGCTGTACCGTCATGAGGGTCTTCATCCTCGAACGCTCCGACGAACATACCATCTCCGCCCTTTACCCCTTCTTTGTCTGACTCTTCAAAAACTATAACATCCACTTTGTTTTTTCCGTCAAGCTTGAACGCTGACACAAGAGCCGTCCACTTTTCATCCACTATTGTTGACATACTGTAAAGCATAACAAAAAACGTGAGAAGCAGCGTTACCATATCGCCATACGTGTCCATCCAGCTGCCGCCGCTTTCTTCTTCCTGCTTTTTTCTTGCCATAACAACACCTCCCTGTTATCGTTGTGACTGTTTTTTCAGATATGCATCAACTAACCTTTCTTGTTTTTTCCGTTTCCGTTGAGAGTGTTCATAGAAGACGGAAGCAGTCTCATAAGCTTTTCCTCAATAAAACGCGGATTATCGCCATCCTGTATTGACTTTACACCTTCACTGATTATCATCTTATAAAGATATTCTTCCTCATGTCTCTTTTTAAGCTTACTTGCTACCGGCTTTGCAAAAAGATTTGCAATAAGAACGCCGTAAAATGTTGTTACAAGCGCAACCGCCATGTTTGCAGCAAGTGCATCTGCATCCTGCATGTTTGCAAGAAGGTTTATAAGACCTATAAGAGTACCCGCCATACCAAATGCCGGTGCGTACTCTGACATTTTCATGTAAAACGACTGGCTCTGTGCATGTCTTTCCTCGAGATAATCCAGTTCGTTTTCAAGAAGCATCTTTACCTTCTCAGGTTCTACCGAATCGACAACCAGCATAAGAGCGTTTTTCATAAACGGATCTTTTATTTCGTTCATTTTTTCTTCAAGTGCAAGAAGACCGTTGATACGTGCTTCTGTAGCAAAGCTTGTTATATGCTCTATGCATTCGAGAGGATTGTACTTTGTCGGAAAAAATATAATCTTAAGATGCTTTAACATCTGCTTGAACATGCTTGCCGGATATGATACCATCATGGCTCCTATAGTACCGCCAAATACGATAGCTATAGAACCAACGTCAATAAACCCCTTTAACTGTTCAACTATAAGAGTGGTTCTACCTGTATCCGGATCCTCGCCCATAAGGATACTTATAATAATAAGGGCTATCGCCATAATAAAACCTATAATTGACAATAAATCCATAACAACTGTCCCCCTACTTGTTATTTACTCACGTTCAGAATATCTGATAGTATTCCTCGGCGAAATTCAGTTGTAAGATTAACAACCATATCAGAAGGTTCCTTAACAATATAGACGTTGCCGTTGGACAGTCTTATGGTCGTATCGGGGTTCTCCTGTATTGTTTCAATAAGATCGCAATTCAGTACAAATTTTGTTCCGTTAAGTTTTGTAAGCGTTATCATAATATTCTGACACCCTTTTTCAGTTTTTTTTATATATAGTGAACGTCAAAATAAATCTGACTTTTACTATAAAAAAAGAGAAGCGGTCTGCATCATGATAAAACGGCTTAACCGCTTCTCTGATTTTTATGAAATATTATCTCTTGAGATTGATAAGCTCTTCAAGAAGCGTATCTGAAACTGTTATAACACGTGATGAAGCCTGGAATCCTCTCTGTGTCATGATCATATCGGAGAATTCGCTTGAAAGATCAACGTTTGAGGATTCGAGAGTAGAAGCCATAAGCTGACCTGTACCTTCAGTACCCGGATTTACTACAATAGGATCACCGGAGTTAAGTGTTGTTTCAAAGTATGTGTTACCTACCTTGGCAAGTCCGGCAGGGTTAGCAAATGTAGCGAGGTCTATACGTCCGAGCTCAAGTGTTCCGTATATATCGTGTACACCGACTAAAACACCGTCAGGGTTTATTGATATACCTGTAAGATTTGCAACTGTCTGCTCTCCGCCTTCTGTACCTCCCTTGAGTCTGAATGCACTCTGGCCAAGTCCGAGGCTCTTTGACTTTTCACTGTTTGTAAAGTCTACTGTATCAGCAGCTGTGTATGTTGTTGCTCCTGCTGCATTATTTCCTCCTGCAGGAAGCACTGATGAACCGAGATTTGCCTGAAGTGTTACCATACTCGGATATGAAATAATGAACGAATCCTTAGTATCTCCGCCGTTTGTAAGCATAAGAGTTCCTGCGGATGTCATCTGGCTCTTTTTGATAGAACCTTCATAGTTTCCTATTCTGATAGTAACGTTTCCGTCGGAAGCCTCATCAACGATTACTTCCATAGTGTTGTCTTCTGTATTTCCTGTAAAATGATCGGCAACTGATTCAACACCGAACAGTGTTCTCAGACCCTCAGGCATGGAAACTGTTCCTGCATCATATCCAAAATCAGTGCTTACAATCTGTGCGCCGGTAAGACCGTCGAACTTTTCCGGAGAGCTGGAAATAATAGAGAATGCACCTGCCGGATGCTCGATTCCTCCGTTTGCGTCTGTTATTGCCTGATTAAGCAGTGTGTTGAGTTCATCGATGTTTTCAAAAACTTCGTTTGAGTTAAGTGTTACAACAACTGAAGAACCTGATACCTTAGCTCCTACCTTCTGTCCTATCGGAAGAGCGTTGCTTGCTGTGAATGTGAAGCTGAGATTTGCCTTGTTTGTAGCGTTTGCTGATACTATTGTATAATCAACGTTGTTGATCGTATCTGTTATTGAAGCCGGTGCAGGATCAAGGAACGGAAGACTTACCTGGATCTTGTTTGAAGAAGGAGGAAGTGATATATCTCCGGAAACACCAAGAACGAAGTTACCGTTTATATCAACGAGATTTCCTTCAGCATCTATGTCAAGCATACCGGCCTTTGTATACATTATGTTTCCGTCAACACCCATAACCTGAAGATAACCTTCTCCGGTAATTGCAACGTCAAGATTATATCCTGTCGATGACATAGCTGATGTCTGTGTGTTGGTATCGATACTTCCGACAGAGTTACCGTAACCTATCTGCTTTGCGTTTGTACCACCGATGTCACCTGTAGCAGCTGTAGCAGAGGATGTAGTCTGATAGTAAACATCCTTGAAGGTTGCTCTGCTTGACTTGTAACCATATGTACCAACGTTAGCAATGTTGTTACCTATAACGTCCATTTTTGTCTGCTGTGTTTTTAAACCTGCAACACCTGAATATAATGATCTTAACATAATATTGACCCCCTGAAAATTAAAAATAATTCTTAAAAATCCGTATATTTTATAGTAAACTTCAAATATATCTGTTGTTTACTATAAGCCGACTTGTACGAAGCTAACGTGGTTAGCGGATGTACAAGGCAATAAGAATAAATTTATTATAGTGAAAATCAAATTTTTTTCTGACGTTCATTATAATATTTCAACGGTAAGCAGCCGGAACCATCTGTCATTCAGGCTCCGGAAAAGCTTCCTAAAAAGGTCCGGCCTTTTAAACAACTACTGTACCGTCGATATTTGTGAATACATTCCCCTGAAGCTCATCATTAGCTACTGTTGTTATAACCATGTTATTCTTGACGCTTACTATGTACGCCGCCGAATCTATAAGTATAAGCGTGTCATCAAGTCCCTTTTCTTCTGCAAGCTTTATACCTTCGTTAAGGCGTGTAAGGTTTTCATCTGAGAGATCTATGTTTCTCTGAAGAACACGGTTCATTGCATGTTTTGAAAAATTAACTCCGGATGAACCAAGTGCCATCCTGTTCGCTGCTACTGATGCGTCAGCGTCCTTGTCAAGCTGTGCGTCCAGTATGGATCTGAAAGACTCCTGAGATACTGTTTCGGTATATTCCGATGGTATATGCTGCGGAATCCCCGTAGTTATCGGCGTATTCAGCCGTCTCAATGCTATATAATCATCCATTAGTCACACTTCCTTTCTGCTTTGGTGTAAAATCACCCCATTGCTGTCTTTATATCATACAGCGCTGCATTCCCCATGTCTGCTGAAAATGTTTTTTCTGCTCCGGCTGAATTGTTTTTGTCATCCGGATCTGCATTTTCATCGTTCCCTGTACCTACTGACATGATCTGTGTAAGTGTGAAGCTCTGACCGTTTATCATGAGCTGATATTCGTCATCCTGTCGTATTATCTGTTCAACCACGCCTGTTTCCTTGATCATCTCACCGTTACTGTACTTGGAGGCAGTAACTGTTTTTCCTACCATGGATACAGCATAGTTGTTCTGTGAAAGCTTTGTCATTTCCTGCATTGCCTGAAGCGTTGAATACTGGGTAAGCTGAGCCATATACTCAGCGTCATTGGTCGGATTTGTAAAGTCCTGATTTGTGAGCTGCTTTACCATCAGCATCAGAAAATCCTCATAACCCATGCTTCCTGCTTCCTCGGTAGTATACTCTATACCGTATTTTTTTGCAGGATCTTCACTCTGTACACCATTCATAAGGTCAAGATAGTTTCTGTCTGAAACACTTGATATCGGCATTTTTTCTGCACCTCTTTTCTCTGGCAATCCCCTTCGCGGCGGATCAGACTATCCTGTCAAGCAGAACGCTTTCCGAAACGGAAGGAATTATTCTCGCTGAAGTATCGTCTTCCTCGGAAACAGACTGTACAAAATAATTTATGTTTTTGTAATATCCCCTTCTGTTTTCCGGATCGTGATGATTGCTTCTGAAGTTCTGACTATACTGTTGATTTGCGTTTGACATATCTGTCATGCTGTTCTGGGATTTGCTGTACACGACGGTTTCCAGCTCCGCGTTATGCGGCTTGAGCAGATTCTGAAGTACATCAAGCTCACGATTAAGAAGCTGTGCTGTCTTTTCATCTGACGCCATCATCTTTACAAGAATACCTTCGTCGGATTTTATGAGCTTTACTGTAATCTCTCCTAATCCCTCAGGTGAAAGCTTTATGATAAAGCTTTTTCTTCCCACAGAAATACTTTCGTCAAGTGCCTTGTATGTCTGGGTCGATATCTGCTGCTGTGTAAAAGCGTCGTTCATTGAGTCAAGGTTTCTCATAAAGCTGAACGGAGTAAGTGTTACTGCGTTTTTTACAAGCTTCTCCATATCTGTAAGCTCACTGTCGCTTTCAGATATTTCATAGGCTTTATTGTCAGACCCATGCTCTTTTCCGGACATTTGCCTGCCGGTGTTTTCACTCTTTGCATCAGACACTGTCATCAGATCTTTTTCTGTCTCTGTTCCGGCTTCAGATACTTTGTCCGCCGGTGAACTGTCAGACGAAAAACTGATTTTCTTTGCTGTATCGCCTGTGATAAAAGACCCGGAAACAACCTTTTCGGCTTCTCCTGTTTTTTCACCCTGCAGATAAGCTTGATTTTTTATGGCGTCTGTACTGATTTCCGGCTCTTCAGATACGAGCTGAACCCGGTTATCCGGTGTACTATGCCATTCTGAAATCTTTTCTGATACTTTTGATTTTTCTGAGGCAACAGTAGAAAAACTGAGGTGTTTATCACTCTGCAAAAGCAATTCTGACTCCACAGCGTTTTCACTCTGTATGAGTGTCGGCTGTTCTGCAGTTTTTTCATTTTGAGTGAACATCGGATCGGCTGTGACAGCTTCGCTCTGTGCGGCTATCGGCTGAGCTATGATGTCTTCACTCTGCATAAACATCGCCTGAGTCTTGATGTCTTCGCTCTGCGTAAACATCGGCTGAGTCTTGATGTCTTCACTCTGCGTAAACATCGGCTGAGTCTTGATGTCTTCACTCTGCGTAAACATCGGCTGAGTCTTGATGTCTTCACTCTGCGTAAACATCGCCTGATTAGCAGAATGATTTTCTACAGTGAAAAAACCGTTTTCAAAAGCTTCTGAGTTCATATGAAACTGTTCAGTGCTTTTGTGATTTTCCTGATTTGTGTTGACTTCAGGCGTCTCTGACGGATATAACTCTGAAAAAATATTACTTCCTTCAAAACGCTGTTTCGTCACAAAACCGGAAAACTGTTCCTGTGTCATATGAGAATAAACTTCTGTATGATTTCCGGAAAGCTCCGTTACCAAAGCTCCTTCATCATAAGCTGATACTGTCTTGTCAGCTTCGCTGTCTGTAAAATCAGGAGAAAACAAAATAATATTAAGATCCGCGGAATATCCTTCGACAGAGATATCTGAAGCTTTTTCTTCTTCTGTTATCTCTGAAAAAATCATATTATCCTGTTCTTCCGTAATAATTCCGGAAACCTCTTCAGATCCTTCCGGATCCAGCTCAATAATAAACGCCTCTGATATATTATCGGCAAAATCATCGTTTTTTTCAACACGAAGATCCGTATCATGTTGTATACCGTTGCCGATATCATGAAGAAACGTTCTGAACCCCTGAGTCTGTTCTGTTTCCGCAGAAGCATGTGCTGACTCTGTATGCCCCTGTATCTGAGGCATATTTGTTACGTCTACTCTCATTGACTCCCCCCCTTTCACAAATAATATATATTATTAGCCTTGCACATCAGTTCCCTGCGGTCACTCCGTGCATATCGGCTGATAGTGAACTAAAAAAATATTTTTTGTTCACTATAAATTTACATTTCGTTCATATCAAAGCTTTCGTCTGAACCCTTTGATATTTTGAACGAAAGAAATTCCTCAATTATCTGCTCGTTTTCTTTGGTTACAAGATAATCGTATTCCGCTCTCTGCTTTTCTTCAAGCTTATCGAGACCGGATACCTCCTGTGACAATCTTACAACTACTCTGCGCTGTCTTTCTATGGATGACTCCATAACGTTCATCTGTATTCTCAGCTGTGACTGTTCCCTGCGTATGGAGGATTTTTTCATTTCAAAAACCTGTATATCCCTTACGCTTATTCCGTTTTTCAGTGCATCAGATGATTCAAGGCACACGTTTTTCATTTCGTTGTTAAGATCATTGTATCTTGATTCGAGCTGGTTGTATTCTGAATACAGGCTCAAAAGATAACCTTTTTCGCCTTCAAGTATCTGGTTTTTGTAATCACGCATTCTTTTTAAAGTAAAATTAAACTTTTTCATTTTAAGTGCCCTTTACTTGATAATTTCCATCATACTGCGTATTGTTTCTTCCATACTTGAATTTTCATCTACTCTTTGCTGTAAAAATCTGTTTACCGAATCCATTTTTCTTATTGCTGTATCAAGCTCAGAATTTGTTCCGCTCTTGTAAGCACCTATGGATATGAGGTCCTGATTATCCTGGTAAAGCGACATTATCTTTCTTATCTGTCCTGCCGCAGCCTTCTGCTCAGGAGACGCTATACTTGACATCAGTCGGCTTATGCTTGCCAGTACATCAATAGCCGGATAGTGATTTTTCATGGCTATTTTTCTTGAAAGCATTATATGACCGTCAATAATACCTCTTACTGTATCTGAAATAGGTTCGTTTGAGTCATCACCTTCAACAAGTACTGTAAAAATACCTGTTATAGAACCCTTTTCAAAGTTTCCGCATCGTTCAAGAAGCTTTGGAAGCGATGCATATATTGAAGGAGTATAGCCTCTGGCTATAGGCGGCTCACCTACGCTGAGTCCTATCTCTCTTTCTGCCATACAAAAACGTGTAAGAGAGTCCATCATCAGAAGTACATCCTTACCCTGATCCTTGAAGTATTCGGCAATAGCCGTTGCAGTCTGTGCACACTTTGAACGGAGCATTGCGGGCTGGTCAGATGTGGCAACAACAAGAACGCTTCGTTTTATTCCCTCCGGGCCGAGATCCTTGTTTATAAACTCCATAAGCTCTCGTCCACGTTCTCCTATAAGTGCAACAACGTTTACATCTGCCTTGATGTTTCGGGCTATCATACCCATGAGAGTACTCTTTCCGACACCACTTCCTGCAAATATACCCATTCTCTGCCCTTTTCCTATAGTTATCATTCCGTCTATAGCTTTGACTCCGAATTCCAGAGGTTCAAAAATAGGCGGTCTGGTCATAGGATTGGCAGGTACGCCGTTAATACTGTAATATACATCTGAGTCTATATCACCCTTGCCGTCGATAGGATTTCCAAGGGCATCTATCGTACGCCCTATAAGGGCTTCGCTCATCTTTATCTTGAGCTTTTCACCTGTATTGCTTACAAAGCTTCCGTAACCTATACCGTTTATTTCACCGTATGGCATGAGAAGCACTTTGTTGTTCTTGAACCCTACTACTTCAGAAAGTATCTTTTTTCTTTCCTTGCCAACTACTGAAATAGAACAGACATCCCCTATATTGCAGGACATACCGGACGCTTCTACAGTCATTCCGACTATCTGTTCTATCTTTCCGAGAGTTGTATAGAAGTTGTTCGGTCTCATGCTGCGGCGAAGCTTTGAATGATCAAGCCTCACGCTCATTTTCATCACTTTCCTTATACTGCCCGAAATAATTATGAATATTTTCTATCTGGGTAAGAACCGAAGCAACGATCACACCCTCTGCCGTATGTACAACACACGTCCCTATATCTGCGTCACGTCTCAGCTCCAGCTCGATGCTCTGCGACGGCTTTGCTTCAGCAAGAACCTCTTCAAGTTCCGATGCTACCTTTCGCAGCTTATCGGAAACCTCTACCTTTATCCAGCTTACGTCACGCAAAGTCTTTACTGCACTTCTTACTAACGGGAAAAGAACCTTTTCATCACATTCAAGTTTCTGTGCTACTATTTTTTCTGCTATCTCCAGTGCAAGAAATCTTAGCTCTGAAGCATACTTATCAAAGAATTCTTCCTGATTTGTTTTTAATTCACCAAGACCTTGTTCGAGGCTCTTAAGAAATGAGTCTATTTCGCTCTTTCTTGCCTCTACGCCTTCCATATATCCTTTTTCTTTTGCTGCCTTCAGAACATCATCTGCCTGAGCAGCTGCATCATCTAAAAGCTTTCTGCTCTGAGACTGTGCCTCCTCAAGAATACTTGCAGCTTCCGAATGAGCTTTTTTTAATACTGCATCACGCTCTATAAGGAACTTTTCGCGTTCGCTTTCAAGCTCAAGTCTGAGAGCCTGTAATGCCTCCTCGGCGTTTATTGTTTTTTCTTCAATAGTCTCCCCTGTGTCATACTCATCATCAGAAGTATGATCCGAAACAAGCTCCTCGGGGATATCTGATATTGTTTTCTCAGAATCCTCACCGGACTTTTCAACAATAGTTGACTCCGGCAAGGTCCGGGGCTGTATACGTACCGTACAGTCAGGGATCCTGACTGCTTCGGCTATTTTTACAACATCTTCTGATCTAAAGATTCGTCGCAATCAATCCACATCCTTATTCTTTCATCATAGAACGGATAAGCGCTGCGGCGATTTCAGGATTTTTCTTTGCAAATTCCTTAACCTCGTTTGCAGTAGCGTTAATGCTTTCGTTGTGTTCTTTTGCCGCTTCTTCAATACTCTTTCTGAGTTTATCCTCTTCCATAGTTTTTTGCATATCCTCTATCATAGCTGCGCTCTGAGCCTCTGCTTCAGCTATTCTCTTCTTAGCTCTTCTGTTTATTATTGTAACAACAAGAAGAACTATTGCAAGAAGAAGTATAGCAGCTGCAAGCAAGAGCCACTTGAACCATTTGCTGTTAAGAAGCTTCGCAAGGCCTGTATCCTCTCCGGGAACAGGAACATCTCCAGGACCGATTATAGAATCTGCAAGTCTTGCTGAAGCTGAAATTTTGTCTACATCGATGTTAGTTGCGTTTCTTACAAGCTGAATAACGTTTTGTTCTTCATCTGCTGTAAGCTTTCCTGATTCTGTTGTTACAACAACAGAAATACTTGCATCAGTTATAACACCCTGAGCCTTTTCCTTCTGAGTAAGGATATAACCTATAGCCCACTCAGTTTTTCTTTCATACTCCGGAGTATAGTCTGAAGAAAGATCCTCTTCGAGATTTCCGTAGTTCGGAATATCTGTGTTGTCTTCCTCACCTGTTATTCCGCCCGGATCAACAACTCCATCAACATCATATCTTATGTATTGGTTTTCCTTGACGCCTTCTCCGTCTTCGTTAGTGATAAACTCCTTTACTTCTTCGTTTATCTTATCGTAGTCAACATCTACTGAAGCTACTGCAAAAACTCCATCCTCACCGTATATAGGAGCAAGTATGCGATAGGCATTCATTTCATATTGATCTTTGATTATGTTTGAATAGTTTATTCTTCTTTCGTCATCGTAGAAGTCTGAAGTATCTTCTTCCTCTTCTATCTGAAGCTCTTCACCTGTTGAAGCATCAACTACGGAAACATCTTCAGGAAGTACCTGCTGGGCACTGTATGCTACTATATTCTTTACAGCGCTCACCTGCTGTCCTGTAAAGTTTTCCGGCTTGTCAAGAGTGAGCATTACGCTTGCTGTGGCTTTTTCTTTGTTTTCGTTCCATACATAGTTTGTTTCTTCCGGAACGCTTATCGTTACTATAGCACCTCTTACGCCGTCTATTCTTTTAAGAGTGGTCTGTATTCTGTCCTGAAGCTCGTAACGAAGAGTCTGTTTCTTTTCGAACTCACTCATTGTCATACTCAGGTTATCAAAGAAAGTGCCGTATGACGGAGCAGACTGCGGATAGCCTTTTTCTGCAAGCTTATATACAAGAGTATCCCACTCTTCCTCCTTTACCTCGATCTCGCCTTTCGAGTTGATCCTCGTTTCTACTTCCATGTTTTCAAGCTCGAGATAAACCTCAGAGGCCTCATCACTTGTCATTCCCGGGAAAAGCACAAGCCATCCGTTAGAAGAAGTATTGAGCACCACTGTAAGTATAACCGCCCCAACAACAAGTACTCCAAGACCGGCACATAATATTATCCTTACCTTTTTGGTAAGTCCTCCCCAGAAGCCCTTTAGCTTGTCCAGTACTTTTTTAGCCTTTTCTTTCATTTATCAAATCATTCTCCATACACTTAAAGTCATCAAAATAATTATAAACTGTTTTTCCTGCTGATTTCCTCTGATTCCGAAAATCAATTATTTATTATAGTGAACGTAAAAAAATATTTTTACGTTCACTATAATAAATTTATTTTTTCTACCTTGCATATCGGCTGATAGTAAACGTCGTACAGCTTGTCGTTTACTATCAGCTGCAATAAAAATCAGATCTGCATCTGGATTATTTCCTTGTATGCATTTACTGCTCTTGTTGTGAGCTGAACTGTTGTTTCAATCGCAACAGATGCCTTTGCAGCATCTATCATAGCGCCCTCTATGTCTTCTGTTTGTCCCATCGACACAGCATATGCACTGTCAAGTGACGCCTGTTCAAGATCCTTTACTTCCTGGATCTTGCTTCTGAGTGTATCGGCAAAGGACATAGCTCCTGTATCCTTCTCAGTATGGCTCTTAAGTCCGGTACCTATCTGTTCAAGCGTCGGCATACTTGTAAGCGGAGTTATAAAAGTTGTGTTTATCATTTTTTATTCCCTCATATCCTTAGTTTTTTATCTTCCTATTTCGAGTGCCTTTGATGCCATAGCTTTTACAACACTCAGCGCTGAAATATTAGCTTCGTATACTCTGGTTGCTTCCATAAGGTCAAGCTGTTCTTCTGTATTGTTTACATTAGGGTAGTAGACATAACCGTCTTCATCAGCCTCAGGATGTGTCGGATCATATACCGGCTTAAAATCCTCCTGACTCTCAACTACTCTCGTAACCCTTACTCCGCCTCCGGAAACTGAATCAAGCGCTTCACTGAAGGTCTGGGGACGCGTCTGAAAAATTACCTGCTTTCTTCTGTAAGGATCTTCACCGTTTGCTCCCACAGTGAGCTGGTTTGCTATGTTCTGTGTGATTATGTTTGTTCTGAATCTCTCGGCAGTAAGCGCAGAGCCTACCGTATCAAGTGCGTTTAAAAAAGCCATGGTTTAGTTCGTCCTCCTTACTTGAAGTTTGCGTTTGTAAGAACATATCTGTAGTCAGAAATAACCGAATTCATTTTCTGGATTATTGCAGATGACTGGATGTATGCACTGTAAAGCTCGATGTTTTCAGTTTCTATATCAACGTTATTGCCGTCAACAAGAACCTCTACGTTATCCTTTTCGCCAACTTTTGCTTCGAAGCTGTACTCTATATCGGTTTTCTTTCCGATGTTGTCAATGTGGTTTTCGAGCGTGTTTTCAAAAGAAAAAGTTTTTGTTTTGTAATCAGGTGTATCCATATTTGCAATGTTATGAGTATGAACCTGCTGCTTAACGTTCATGGCCTTTATTCCGCTTTCCATCGCCTTGAACTGTAATGAATCCAATATCACAATAATTCCTCCCTATAATTCGATTTATTATTTTATTATACATCATAAAAACTAAAATATCAAGTATCGCCTATAAAATCAGATGATTTTTTATGAATTTGTAACTATTTTATTATCCTGGTTCTAAATCGATACATTTTTTTCCATACGATATCTACTTTACGATTAAGTCAAAATATATTAAATATATCGACAGTTTTATTTTTTTTTTAATAGAAAAATAAAAAAATATCCGGATAGAATAATTTTCTATCCGGAAAATTTTTTTGATTAATACTTACGCTTACGAGCTGCTTCGGACTTCTTCTTACGCTTTACCGAAGGCTTTTCGTAGTGTTCTCTCTTACGAACCTCAGCGATAACGCCATCCTTAGCGCAAGATCTCTTGAAACGCTTGAGTGCTGTATCTAAAGATTCATTTTTACCAACACGAACTTCTGCCACTTTATTCCCTCCCTTTGCCACAAAGACAGAGGTTTATGCTAAACCATCACTTTTTCATAAAAAGCAATGTCAGTCATCAATAATGTTTTTTCTCCTCTGTTATCTCTCTTAGCCGTCCGCCGTGTACTGCAGACTATTGTAAACAATAATTCCATTGATGTGTAAATAACATAATATTATTTTAGCACACAGAACACAGTGTTGTCAAGTACAAAATCATACCGTAGTGTATTTTGTTATTTTACTACAAAATTCACAAGCTTGTTTTGTACATATATTTGTTTTACAACACTCTTTCCTGCAATTGCCTCTGCAAACTTTTCATCCTTTGCAGCAAGCTCAAAAGCTTCTTCCTTTTCTGTTCCCATAGGAATCATTATTCTGGACTTGAGCTTTCCGTTTACCTGAAGAACTATTTCTACTGAAGCGTCGATACAGAGTGCTTCGTCATATGTTACCCAGCTCTGATCATGGAGATATCCTCCGAAACCATTCTGTTCGTACATTTCTTCTGTTATATGAGGAGCAAAAGGATTAAGCATGATGAGAAGATCCTTAAGTTCCTTTCTTGTTATGCTTCCTGCAGCGGATATATCGTTTATAAGCGCCATCATCGAAGCGATAGCTGTATTGAACTTGAGCGACTCTATATCCTCAGAAACCTTCTTTATTGTCTTGTGGAACGATACCTTGAGCTTGTCGCTGTATTCGTCGCCGTCAACAACTATATCAGAGAGCGCCCATACTCTGTCAAGAAATCTCTTACAGCCCTTTATGGAGTCATCCTTCCATGGTGCCGGCTTTTCAAAGTCACCGATAAACATTTCGTAAAGACGAACTGTATCAGCGCCGAACATCTCTATAACCTCATCAGGATTTACTACATTGCCCTTTGACTTCGACATCTTGGTAAATTCACCCGGATGATCAGGGTCTTTTCCGAGAATCATACCATGAGATGTTCTTCTCATATAAGGTTCTTTTTGTGAAGTTACACCGATATCATAAAGGAACTTGTGCCAGAAACGTGAATAAAGAAGGTGAAGTGTGGTATGCTCCATACCTCCGTTGTACCAGTCAACAGGCATCCAGTAATCGAGCGCTTCCTTTGATGCGACCTCTTTTGTATTATCAGGATCGCAGTAACGGAGAAAATACCATGAAGAACCTGCCCACTGAGGCATTGTATCTGTTTCTCTCTTTGCCGGTCCTCCGCAGCACGGACATGTTGTGTTTATGAAGCTTTCAAGAGTTGACAGAGGGCTCTCGCCGTTATCTGTAGGCATATAGCTCTCAACGTCCGGAAGAGTCAGCGGAAGCTCGCTTTCCGGAAGTCCGACCTGACCGCACTTCTCGCAGTGAACTATCGGTATCGGCTCACCCCAGTATCTCTGACGTGAGAACACCCAGTCCCTGAGCTTGTAGTTTACTTTGGATTCGCCCTTTCCTGTTTCTTCAAGCCATTCTCTTATCTTTACCTTTGCATCCTCAACAGAAAGTCCGTCGAGAAAATCACTGTTTACCATAACGCCTGTTTCGCAGTCAGTAAAAGCTTCCTTTTCTATATCTCCGCCCTTTACTACTTCAATAATAGGCAGACCAAATACCTTTGCAAAATCATAGTCTCTTGTATCATGAGCAGGAACAGCCATGATAGCACCTGTTCCGTATGACATAAGTACATAATCGGAAATAAATATCGGAATCTCTTTTCCGTTTACCGGATTTACAGCCATAACGCCCTCGAGCTTTACACCTGTCTTTTCCTTTGCCATCTCGGTTCTTTCAAAGTCAGACTTTCTTGCTGCCTTTTCACGGTATTCATGTATAGCTTCGTTGTTTGAAAGTATATCCTTCCACTTGTCTATATAAGGGTGCTCCGGTGATATTACCATGTATGTCGCACCAAACAGTGTATCAGGACGAGTTGTATATATTCTGAGCTTATCTCCGGCAGTTGTTTCAAAATCAACCTCAGCACCTGTTGAACGGCCTATCCAGTTTGTCTGTGTTGCCTTTATCTTTTCAAGATAATCAACCTCTGACAGATCATCAAGGAGTCTCTGTGCATACTCTGTTATCTTAAGCATCCACTGTGACTTTACTTTTCTTATAACTTCGCCGCCACATCTCTCGCATACACCGCCTACGACTTCTTCGTTGGCAAGAACTACCTTACATGATGTACACCAGTTTACTGCCATTTCCTTCTTATATGCAAGACCTTTTTTGAACATCTGTAAAAAGATCCACTGAGTCCACTTGAAGTAATCCTTGTCTGTAGTGTTTACTTCTCTGTCCCAGTCAAAGGAAAGTCCGAGTGACTGAAGCTGACCCTTGAATCTTGCTATATTGTCTGCAGTTACTATTGCAGGGTGTATCTTGTTCTTTATCGCATAGTTTTCTGTCGGAAGTCCGAAAGCATCCCAGCCCATAGGAAAAAGAACGTTGTAGCCCTCAAGTCTTCTTTTTCTTGATACAATATCCATAGCTGTATACGGACGCGGATGTCCTATGTGAAGACCCTGTCCGGACGGATACGGAAATTCAACAAGCGCATAGAACTTCGGCTTTGAATAGTCAGTTCCTGCTCTGAAGCATTTTTTCTCTTCCCATATTTTCTGCCACTTTGCTTCTATGGCAGTAAAATCATATCTGTTCATAAACAACTGCTCCCTTAAAAAGTTTTTTTATTTTTTTAGCTTAACATATCTGAAATATCAACATGCTCACCATCAGCCCACAGTCTCTCAAGCTGATAGAACTCTCTTGTTTCCTTGTAAAAAACGTGAACTATAATATCTGAATAATCAAGAACTATCCAGTTTGAACCGTTATGGCCTTCTTTTCTTGCAGGCTCTGTACCTGTCTGGGAAAGCTGATACTCTACTTCATCTGCAAGAGTTTTTGTATGCGTTGTGCTCGTACCGTTTGCTATTACAAAATAATCCGCAAGAACTGTAAGGTTTGTTATTCCCAGAACCTCTATGTTTTCTGCCTTTTTTGAATCAAGTGCACTGACTATTTTTTTAAGTTTTTCTTTTATATCCATAAAAATCTTTCCTTTCGTGGTTTATATGGTTTATTCCGCAAGCTTGTTTGCGTCTTCCCTGAACGGAACATCCGGAACGTCTCCGTTCATGATGTCACCGAAGTTACTGCTGTCATCATCATAATATGAAACGGTATTTTTTATTTCGGTTATTTTCAGATCTTCTGCAAAAAGACTTTCCTGATATGGTCTGAAATATTCGTTGAGCATATCAACAGTTTCCTGTTCATGAATGGAATATCCGTAGTATTCGTTTATATCTCCCGGAACGAGATCCTCACCCGGAACCATACGTACCGTAACGTTTTCCATAGGAACTGTCTGTGCAAAATCACATATCATACCTATCTCGCTTATTTCGAGATCAGACATGATGTAGGACTTCAGTGTAGGGTATATGCTGAGAACCTTGAGTGTTCCCAGATCCTTTACCTTCTGCATTGCAGCAGCAAGGAATATTCTCTGTGCCCTTACACGTGCTATATCTCCTTCAATATAATCGTGACGGAAACGCATGAACCACTCAGACTGTTCACCTGTGAGTATCTGCTCTCCCTTGCGGATTATCTTGTCTTCTTCATATATCACATCAAACGGAACGTTTATAGGAATACCTCCCATAGCATCAACAACCGGCGGAACATCTGTACACTGTATGCCGATATAGCTGTCTATCGGAATACCAAATGTATCTCTTATACATGTTACTATTTTGTTGATTCCGTTTGATCCCTTGCAGACACCTTCAGAATAAACACTGTTTATTTTTCCTGTATCTGCTCCTGTATATTCAGGACCTACATAACAATCTCTTGGAATCTGAAGAATATTTATCTTTGCTTCGTTAAGATTGAATACACAGAGCATAAGGATATCTGTATTTATTGCGTCTTCGTCCAGTCCGAACGCCAGAACCGTATACTGTCCTTCTATATACTGGCTGAGATCCAGTCCGTCATATACCGCACCGGGCTCACAGGGCTTGAGCATATATGTGTTTGTATCGCTTTCAAGCTGTCCTGTGTTTGCTATAAACGGCTGTTTTACTGATATTACTGATTTTATCATTTTACCTACGAGGAAGTAAATTAAAGCAAGTGTCAGAAGCAGTATAATAATATCTGCCAAAACCTTTAGTTTGTTCTTCTTCATCATGACTATTTCCTTTCATGTTCACGCATAAGCTCTCTGTAAGCGTACTGGTTATATGCCTCCAGCGTGTAGACCGGAATAAGTCCTTTTTTTTCAGTTACTGATTTTATAGAAAAAATCACAGCCTCCAGCATAACCTTGTCCATATCCTGATACGCCATTTTCCTGAACTTTTTTACATCCTTGTAGTTTCTGTCGGCTGAAACAAGATCTCCGACATATACTACCTCTTCAAGTCTTGTCATTCCTGCCCGTCCTATCGTATGAAAACGAACAGCGTTTATTATATCGGTATCATCGATATTAAACTCATCTCTTACAAATCCTGCTCCTGCAACTGCATGCCACAGAGCCTTGGTCTGAAGCTCCGCTTCGGTCATTGCAAGGTCGCTGTCTATCGCTTTTTGCTTCAGTTCCTCTGCAGGCACCTCCTTGCACACATCATGTACAAGACCTGCAAAATACGCCTTCTCTTCATCAACGCCATAGTGACGAGCGAGCTTTCTGCATTCGTCAGCAACGTTAAGGGAATGAGTATATCTTTTTTCGGAAAGACGTTTTTTCAGAAATTCTTTTATGTTTTTTATATCGTACACCAGAGATCACCAGCTATTTGTATAAATTTTTCAATCTAATATATTGTACTACTTTTTCGGGTAAATAGCAAGAAAAATTTTCATTTGTTTTTATCATATTCCGTATTTGTGTAGACGAAACAGGATATGCCGGAACATCTACAACTTCTGTACTGCCGTATATCTGAAGCTCTCCGGCTTTCTTCTTCAGGAGCTCCGTATCATCATCCTGTCTTGAAATAACCGAAAGAGTTACTTTTTTCAGTATATCCTCAAAGCGAAACCATTTATCAAAGCTTAAAAACATATCGCTTCCAACAAGCAGGAAAAGCTCATCATCAGGATAAAGCTTCGAAAAATATCCGACCGTATAGAAGCTGTAGCTTTTTCCGCCCCGCCGCATTTCGTAGTCAGACACCTCAAAACCATGTTCTTCTGCGGCAAGACGGCACATAGCAAGTCTGTCCTCGTTTGAACAAAGCTCTTCTGCATTCTTATGCGGAGGGATATTTGACGGAATAAGTATGAGTCTTTCCAATCCAAGTGACAAAAAAGCTTCCTTTGCCAGATGAATATGTCCGTTATGGACAGGATTGAACGTTCCTCCGAAAAGTCCTGTTCTTCCCATATCAGAGTTTTATTTCGATAACCGGATCTTTGGGATTTCTCTTGAAAAGCACAAACCTTGTGCCTATTACCTGAACAACCTCTGAGCCTGTCTTTTCTGCTATTTCTTCTGCCGCTTCCCTTGCTGTATAAGGACTGTTGTCAAGTACTCTGAGTTTTATGAGCTCTCTTGCTCTGAGTGCATCGTTTACCTGAGCTATCAGCGTATCCTGTATACCGCCCTTTCCTACCTGAAAAATCGTATCGTAGGTTGAAGCTATTCCTCTTAATATTGATCTCTGTTTGCTTGTCAGCATATTATCAGCCTTTCATTTTTTTAATTTCTTCAGAAAATTTTGTGAGCGCATCTGCTCTGTGACTTACTGAATTTTTTTCTTCCGCGGAAAGCTCGGCAAAAGATCTTGTGCCGTACATAAACACCGGATCATATCCGAAGCCGTTTTCACCAAGAGGCTCTGTTCCGATAAAGCCTTCACAGGTTCCTCTTATAACTGTCTTTTTTCCGTTCTCATCGATAAAACAAAGGACACATACAAAACGAGCGGTTCTCCGGGCTTTTTCAACACCCTCAAGCTCCGAAAGAAGCTTTGCACATCTGTCTGCATCAGTTGCGTTTTCTCCTGCGTATCTATGAGAATAAACACCCGGAGCACCTCCGAGATAATCCACCTCAAGACCACTGTCATCAGATATTACAGGCAGTCCTGTCATATCATAAACAGCCTGCGCCTTAAGCGCTGCGTTTTCTTCAAACGTGGAACCTGTCTCTTCTACATCAATAGTGCATCCTGCATCTGACTGTGATATTACATCATATCCGAGAGGAGACAGTATGTTTTTTATTTCAAGAAGCTTGTGCCTGTTGTTTGAGGCAAGAATAACCTTCATATGCTTTATTCCTTATCCTTTTTCTTTTTTCTTCTGAAGAAATCGAAAAATGATCTTTTCTTTCCGGTTTCTTCGGGTTCGGACTCTGATTCTTCTTCAGCAGATTCTTCTGAGTCAGATTCGTTTTCGTAAGTAGCTTCATAAGCTTCCTCTGTCTCAGGTTCGTTTTCGTAAGCAGCCTCATAAGCTTCCTCTGTCTCAGGTTCGTTTTCGTAAGCAGCCTCAGTAGCTTCCTCTGTCTCAGGTTCGCTTTCGTAAGCAGCCTCATAAGCTTCCTCTGTCTCAGGCTTGCTTTCGTAAGCAGCTTCATAAGCTTCCTCTGTCTCAGGTTCGCTTTCGTAAGCAGCCTCATAAGCTTCCTCTGTCTCAGGTTCGCTTTCGTAAGTAACCTCATAAGCTTCCTCTGTCTCAGGCTTGCTTTCGTAAGTAACCTCATAAGCTTCCTCTGTCTCAGGTTCGCTTTCGTAAGCAGCCTCAGCAGCTTCCTCTGTCTCAGGTTCGCTTTCGTAAGCAGCCTCAGTAGCTTCCTCTGTCTCAGGTTCGCTTTCGTAAGCAGCCTCATAAGCTTCCTCTGACTCGGGTTCGTTTTCGTAAACAGCTTCATAAGCTTCCTCTGACTCGGGTTCGTTTTCTTCGGCAGATTCAGAATCATCTGAAAAATCAAAGCTTCCGTCAAGAACCTCGTCGCCAAACAGTGCGTTTACAAAATCAATACTGTTAAAATCCTGAAGATCATCTATTTTTTCACCAAGTCCGATAAGCTTTACTGGAATATTAAGCTCATTTTTTATCGAAATAACGATACCGCCCTTGGCTGTTCCGTCAAGCTTTGTAAGTACTATACCGGTAATATCCGCAGCCTCTTTGAAAAGCTTTGCCTGATTTACAGCGTTCTGGCCTGTTGTTGCGTCAAGAACAAGAAGTATCTCACGCGAACAGCCTTCTGCCTGCTGGGAAACTATACGGTTTATCTTTGCGAGCTCATCCATGAGATTTTTCTTGTTATGGAGTCTGCCTGCAGTATCCACTACTACAACATCGCAGTTTCTTGCCTTTGCCGCTGTAATGGCATCATATACTACCGCTGCCGCATCTGAACCCTCAGCATGCTTTACTATATCTACGCCGGCTCTTTCTGTCCAGACCTGAAGCTGATCTATAGCAGCCGCTCTGAATGTATCTGCAGCAGCAACAAGTACTTTTTTTCCTTCGCCCTTAAGCTTATGACATAGCTTTCCTATAGTAGTTGTCTTTCCTGCACCGTTTACACCTATAACCATTATAACAGACGGTGTTGTCGAAAGATCAAGAACTGTATCATCTCCCATCATATCAGCGACTATTTCGTGGATAAGGCGCATTATTTCCTTCGGATCCTTTATGCCCTGTTCTTTTATTTTTTTTCTGAGTCTGTCACATATTTCGAGTGATGTATCCACACCGACATCGCTCATTATGAGAGTTTCTTCAAGCTGTTCAAAAAGATCCTCGTCTATTTTTGTAAAAGAGTTTAACAGCAAAGATATTTTCGATATCATTTGCTGTTTTGTTTTCAGAAGTCCTTTTTTAATTTTGCTAAAAAGTCCCATCAAAACCTCCTGATTACTTTTTTTATAATACTTTGTTATAGTAAACGAAAAATGTTTTTTAGTCTACTTTCAGCCGATATACACTAAGCTATAAAACTATTATAGTGAAAGCCGGTTTTATTATGACATTCACTATAATTTTACCATATAAAGCTTTTTAGGTCAAGATAACGATATACGGGTAAATATAATGAACACAAAATAATTTTTCGTCGTTCATTATATCTGTTTTCAGAGCAGCTTACTGCATTTCGTCAGGAATATCGACCTGATTCATTTTCAGAAGCTTTGAAACACCGTTCTGCTGCATGGTAACGCCGTAAAGAACGTTTGCAAGCTCCATAGTTCCTCGTCTGTGTGTTACAAGGATAAACTGTGTGGTGTCTACAAAGTTTTTGAGATAAAAAGCATACTTTCTTACGTTTACCTCATCAAGTGCTGCATCTATCTCATCAAGTATGCAGAACGGAGCCGGTTTTATACGCAGAATAGCAAAGTATATTGCTATAGCTACAAAAGCCTGCTCGCCTCCCGACAGAGAAATAAGGTTTTTTATTACCTTTCCCGGAGGAGCAACTCTTATCTCTATACCGGATTCCAGGATATTATCAGGATCTGTAAGCTCCAGCTCTGCTTTTCCGCCACCGAAAAGATCAACAAATATCTCCTTGAAGTTTTCGTTTATCTTTACGAAGGTTTCAGCAAATATCCTCTGCATATCTGAAGTAAGACGTTCTATGAGCTTTTCAAGCTCACGCTTGGAATTTTCGACATCAGCAAGCTGCGCAGACAGGAAGCCGTATCTTTCGGAAACCTCCTTGTACTCCTCTATAGCTGAAACGTTTATGTTTCCGAGCGCTCTTATGGAGTTTTTTATCTCGTTAAGGTTTTTCTTTGCAGCAGAAACATCATCAAGCTCAGAAGCAAATTTTTCTGCTTCGGAACGTGTCAGCTCATAGTTTTCCCACATATGAGAAATGATCGAATCATAGTCACGCTGAGTGTTTATTTTCTTTTCATCAAGTCTTGACAGCTCACGTGATATTCGTTCCTTATCCTCGTTCACCGCTCTGAGTCCTGAACGCATCTCAGTTACAGCTCGTTCCTGTTCATCATGAAGCGATGAAGATTTTTTTATGCTTTCTTTGTATTCTTCTGTTTTGCATGCAGCCTCTTCAAGCTTTTTCTTGTTTTCCTCTATGTCTGCCTTTTTCTTTTCGATAGTTCTCAGGTTTTCTTCCAGCTCTGTAACAAGCTGTCTTGAATTTTCAAGCAGACTGCCCGCCGCATCTTCACTGTGCTTTATTTCAAGTCTTATCGCTTCACAGTTTTTCTGTACTTCCATACGCTTAAGCTTCAGTTCATAAAGCTTTTCTGAAAGCTCCTTGCGCTTAGCGATAAGTCCTTCTTTTATACTCTGCTGTGAATCAATACCTGACTGAGCACTCTCGATCTCCTTGTTTACAGACTCAAGCTCTGCAGTCGCAGCAGCATACTGCTTAGCTGCCTCATCTATAGTTTTTTCAAGGCTTTTTTTGCTGTCAAGATAGCTTTTCATTTGTTGGGCTGACTGTCTGAGTATCGACTCGATGCTTTTTATTTCAGATCTGAAGGTAAACTTGTCTTCGCTGAACTTCTGCTTTTTTTCACTCTCTGCTTCCGCTTCAAGTCTCAGCTTCTCCGCCTCTGCTTTGAAGCGCTCTGCCTCATCCCTTATACCGGATGTAGTTTTTTCAAGAGTTTTTATTTCATCATCAAGTTTTGCTATATCATTTTTTCTTGATAACACACCATGAGACTGAACGGCTGAACCTCCTGTAAATGAACCGCCGGCATTTATCACCTGACCGTCAAGTGTTACTATACGGAATCTGTATGAGTATTTTTTTGCTATAGCAGATGCATAGTCTATATCCTCAGCTACAACTGTTCTTCCGAGAAGATTGCTCATTATCCTGCGATAATCGTTATCACATTTTACAGCCTCATCTGCTACAGCAACAAATCCCGGTTCGTTTCTCACACCGTTATCATTAAACTCATACGGCTTTACTGAGGTAACAGGCAGAAAAGTAGCACGTCCTTTTTTCAGTTCCTTGAGAAGCGCTATACAACGCTTTGCTGTATCCTCGTTTCTGACAATTATGTTCTGCAAAGCGCCTCCGAGAGCCGTCTCTATAGCAACCGTGTATCTGTTGTCAACACTTATCAGCTGTGCAACAGTACCGTATATTCCCTGAATACGTGAGCTTCTGGAAGCCTTCATTACTTCCTTGACGCTGTAGTTGAAGCCCTCCATGTTGTTTTCAAGATCCGTAAGAAGCTTTTTTCTCTGCTGCTTTTCTTTCATTTCCAGAGAAAGATTTTCATAGGTATGCTTACGCTCGTCAAAAGCTTCCTTCTTTTTTCTGTACTTTATAGAAAGTCCGGCTATCCTGTTTTCGTATTCCTTTTCCTTCTCTTCAATAACGGAAAGCGTTTCTTCAGCTTCTTTCAGATCCGTTTCATACTGTCTGATAGTCTCATCAAAGCTTTCTATACGTGAGGATACGTCAGCAAGCTGTTTTTCCGCTTCCTCAGACTTTGTTCCGGCAGCGGCAGCACTGAGTCTTACCTCACTTTGCTTAAGATAAAGAGTGTTTATACGGCTTTCCTTGTTGCCGAAGTTCTTTTCCGCTTCACTTGCTTCACGCTCTGTTTCTTTAAAGCTTTTTTCGGTAAATTCAAGCTCCTGTTCAGTACTGATAATCTCTTTTTCCTTATCAGCAAGATTTTTTTTCAGAGACAAAATCTTTTCAGAAATCTCCTTCCTGGAGTTTTCTTCGTTACTTTGTTTTTCTTTTATATTGTTTATTATAGCCTCGCTGTGACGGATATCGTTCTCACTTACCGCTATACCAGCCCTGTAATCAGATGATTCACGTTCAACCTCAAGAATAAGCGACTTGTATTCGTCTATTTTAAGAGTAATATCACGCATTTTGTCGTAGGCTTTGCGTATATCCTCTTCGACGCGTTCTATCTGACTCTCGATAGTTTCGTACTGACCGGTATATATGAGCGAATCCTCTGACAGCTTATCTATACTTTTTTTGAGTTCATCAAGCTCGTTTATCCATAGAGAAATCTCAAGCTGTTTTCTTTTTTCTGCAAGAACCAGAAACTTTTCTGCTTTTTCAGACTGTTTTTTCAAAGGTTCTATTCTTGACTCAAGCTCGGACACGATATCACAGAGTCTGTTGAGATTTTCCTGAGACTGTGCAAGCTTACGCTGTGCCTCCGCCTTTTTGTAGCGGAACTTTGATATACCTGCCGCTTCTTCAAAAATATCACGGCGTTCCGTGCTTTTTGCGCCGACTATCTCGGCTATACGTCCCTGTCCTATTATAGAATATCCGTCACGACCAAGCCCCGTATCCATAAACAGCTCGTTTATATCCTTAAGACGAACGTTTTTTCCGTTTATCTTATACTCGCTTTCGCCGCTGCGGTATATTTTTCGCGTTACAGCAACTTCCTTGTCTTCGTGATGAAGTTCTCCCGTGCTGTTGTCTATCGTAAGTGTAACAGCTGCAAAGCCTGCTGCCTTTCTTGCTGTAGTACCGGAAAAAATAACATCTTCCATTTTGTTGCCGCGAAGTGTTTTGGTTGACTGCTCGCCGAGCACCCATCTTACCGCATCGCCAATATTACTTTTTCCGCTGCCGTTAGGCCCTACTACACCTGTAAGTCCTTCATCAAAGGTAAGCTTTACTTTGTCAGGGAAAGACTTGAACCCATGTAACTCAAGTGATTTTAAATACATTTATTTCTTCCTTCTGCTCAGCAGGAATTACTTTTATAGTTATTCCCTTTTGAGTGAAATATTTTATGTTTGAACGCTTCTGTCCGGTAACCTTGCTGACAAGCGAAGGCTTTACAAAAATATTATAAGCGCCGGGAGAAAGAACAGCATCAAGTCTGTCTCTGAAAATCCGGCTCTCACAAAGCTCTCTGAACGCCGGGTGATAATATCCTCCGAGCATTTCGCCTTCAACCGCCTCTGAAGCGTGAAGACCGCACTTGATAACACGTATACCGTTTTCTTCAAACCTTTTCATATATCCGCTGCAGTAAGAAACCATCTCGTCAAGAGAATAAACCGGATATTTTCCTTCGGAATAAAGCTCTGCAAGCCTTGTTCCTGCAAGTATCACGACCGGGTATATCCTTACTGTATCGGGATGAAGCTTTATTATCTCATCAGCTGTATAGCTGTCTTTTTCCGGTGTTGAACCGTAAAGTCCCGTCATCATCTGGTGTCCGAGCTCAAAACCATAAGCCCTGATAAGCTCTGACGCTCTTCTTACGCTCTCTGCATCATGGCCTCTTTCGTTAAGGATGAGAACCTCGTTATCCATACTCTGACATCCGAGCTCTATTGCCGTTACATGATATTTTTTAAGCTCGGTGAGGATTTTTTCATCTATACAGTCAGGTCTTGTTGATATACGGATACCGCCGAAGCCTTCTTCACCTATAAACTCCTGTACACTCTGCAGAAGCTCTGTTCTGTATTTTTCCGGAACTGCAGTAAAACTACCGCCAAAAAAAGCTATTTCAGAGTTTTCCTTGTTTTTTATATATGAAAAAGCCTCACGGCAGGTTTTTTTTACCTCCTCAGCATCCGGTACATGAGCAGCGCCGCTTATAGTGTGCTGATTGCAGAAGCTGCACATATGCGGACAGCCCGTATGCGGAATAAATATAGAAATATTACTGTGCCTCATCGTAACCCATAAGCTTTAAAGCTTCCTTTGCCGCCATCTGCTCTGCTTCCTTCTTGCTTCTTCCCGTACCTACTCCTATAACGTTAGTGTTAAGACATACGTTCACCGTAAACGCCTTGTTATGATCAGGACCGCTCTGGTCTACTATCACATACTCTACCTTTTCCTCTGGATTCTGCTGAATAACCTCCTGAAGAATAGTCTTATAGTCGTTAAAGGCTGCATGACGCTGAGCCTCTACATCCTCAGGAATAAAATTCAGTATATGAGTACGTGCAGCCTCAAGTCCGCCGTCAAGAAAAACTGCAGCTATAAGCGCTTCAAAGGCGTCAGCCAGAATAGAGGCTCTCTCTCTTCCACCTGTATTCTCCTCACCCTTTCCAAGAAGAAGAAACTTTCCGAGGTTTATTTTTCCCGCAAATATGTGGAGGGATTTTTCACAGACAAGAGACGCTCTTATTTTTGTGAGTTCACCTTCAGGAAGATGCGAAAAGTGCTCAAAAAGGTATTGTGAAACCACTATGGACAGAACGCTGTCACCGAGAAACTCCAGACGCTCGTTGCTTCGGCGGTTTCTCTTGTTTTCGTTTGCATATGATGAGTGAGAAAGCGCTTCAGTAAGCAGCTTCCGGTTTTTAAAATGATATCCTATACTTTCTTCAAGCTCTGTCAATTTTCTTCTCCCTCCTTCCGGGATTCTATGTACGCAGAAATAGTGTCTGTAACACCCTTGTCGACACATTCCTTTGCCTGACGTATCGCATTGTAGAATGCCTTGGCGTCAGAGCTTCCGTGTGCCTTTATAACAGTTTTGGATATTCCCATAAGAACAGCTCCGCCAACCTCAGAATAATCCATTTTCTTTTTAAAATCCTTTATCTCACCTGTAAGGAATGATGCTCCAAGCTTAGTCTTTATGTTTTTGGTAAGCATGCTCTTGAGAGTTCCGGCAAAGTAAAGTCCCATTCCCTCATAAAGCTTAAGAGCTATGTTCCCTGTGTATCCGTCAGCTACAAGAACATCACACTTTGAGAAAGGAAGCTCTCTGCCTTCTATATTTCCTACGAAGTTTACCGGTGCCTCTGAAAGCAGCTTGTATGCTTCTATCTCAAGCTCTCTGCCCTTGGTTTCCTCTGCTCCTATGTTCAGGAGTCCGACTCTTGGTGATGAAATATTCATTACCTTCTTCATATAAGCAGAACCCATCACTGCAAACTGAACGAGCATCTCCGGACGACAGTCAGTGTTTGCACCGCCGTCAAGAAGCATCATATATCCCTCTCTGGCAGGAAGAAGCGGAGCAAGAGCCGCTCTTTTTATTCCCTTGAGTCTCTTTGCTATAAACGTTGAACCTACGACAAGAGCACCTGTACTTCCGGCACTTACAAAGGCGTCGCCCTTGTTGTCACGGAGAAGTCCGAGTCCTACGCTCATGGAACAGTCTTTTCTCTCCTTAAGTATACTGGTAGGCTCTTCATGGATATCTATTACGGTTTCAGCGTGAACTATATCTATACCGGTAAGACTGAGATTATTCTTTTCTGCCGCTTCATGAATAAGCTTTTCATTTCCCACAAGAGTAACCTTGATGCCGAGATTCTGAACGGCCATTATACTTCCTTCGATAACTGCGTCAGGTGCATTGTCGCCGCCGAACGCATCTACTATTATATTAACCATAGTTTATGATCTCCTTGATATATTTAAAGCATCTCTTCAAGTCTGGCCAGAGCTCTTTTTGCATATTTTTCGTACTTGAGCTTCTTGTCCTTTACTCTTTCGGGAAGCTCAGGGAGTATTCCCATGTTCGAACCCATAGGCTGAAACTTTCCGTCGTTGTAGCTGTCGCTTATATATGCGGCAAGAGCACCCATCATTGTTTCAGGCGGCAATACAAACTCCGGAGCATTTTTTATTTTACGGATCATGTTTATTCCTGCAAGAATACCACTTGAAGCTGATTCTACATATCCCTCAACGCCTGTTATCTGTCCGGCAAAGAACACACCGGGGCAGTCACGCATCTCAAAGGTAGGCTTAAGTAAAACAGGACTGTTTATAAAAGAGTTCCTGTGCATTACTCCATAGCGCACAAACTCAGCATACTTAAGTCCCGGAATAAGTGAAAAGACTCTTTTCTGTTCTCCGAACTTAAGGTTTGTCTGAAAGCCTACAAGGTTATACATAGTTCCTTCACGGTTTTCCTTTCGAAGCTGTACAACTGCGTATGGTCTTTTTCCTGTACGCTTATCTATAAGTCCTACAGGCTTCAAGGGACCGAAACGCATGGTGTCTGCTCCTCGCTTTGCAAGCACCTCGATAGGCATACAGCCCTCATAGACCTTGAAGGCTTCTTTATCAAACTCCTTGAGCGGAGCTGACTCTGCGTTTATAAGCTCGTTATAAAAAAGCTCATACTCCTCACGATTCATAGGGCAGTTTATATAATCAGCGTCACCCTTATCGTATCTTGATGCAAAAAACACAAGCTCCTTGTCAAGACTATCATAAGTTACTATCGGAGCTGCAGCGTCAAAAAAATTAAGATAGCTTCCGCATTTTTCCGATATTGAAAGTGCAAGCTTTCCTGATGTAAGCGGTCCTGTGGCAATAATTACATTTCCCTCCGGAATTTCCTCAACTTCACCGGATATTATTTTTATAAGCGGATGAGCTGATATTTTTTCGGTAACAAGATCTGAAAACTTTTTACGGTCAACAGCGAGAGCACCGCCGGCTTCTACTTGTGTTTCCTCAGCACAGGGAACTATCAGTGAACCGAGTCTTTTCATTTCTTCCTTAAGAAGTCCTGCTGCCGAATCAACTCTTGCCGCCTTGAGTGAGTTTGAGCAGACGAGCTCTGCCATTCCTTCATAATGATGCGCCGGAGTAAACTTAGCAGGTTTCATTTCGTAAAGCTCTGTTTCTATGCCTGCATTTGCAAGCTGCCACGCAGCCTCACAGCCGGCAAGACCGGCTCCTATTACTTTTACCGCCATTTGTTACAGACCTCTCTCATAGCCGCATTCAGGCTTTTCACATAAAATCTTTCCTGCTTTTCCGCCCTTTTTGAAAAGTGTGGATGAGCACTTAGGACATTTGTCCTCTATAGGTGTGTTCCATGTCATGAAGTTGCATTCAGGGTATTTTTCACATCCGAAAAAGTTTCTTCCTTTTTTGGACTTCTGTGCAATAACGGTATTTCCACAGAGAGGACATACACCCTTTGTTGCCTGAACTATTTTTTTAGTGTTTGTGCATTCAGGGAAGCCCGGACATGCAAGGAATTTTCCGAATCTGCCTATCTTTATTACCATGTTTTTTCCGCATTCGTCACAGACAACGTCTGTTTCCTCGCTCGGTATCTTTACTCGCTTACCTTCCATAGCAACCTCTGCCTTCGCAAGTGTTGCGTCAAAGTCCTCATAGAACTCCTTAAGAGTAAGCTTCCAGTCCTTTTCACCCTTCTCTACATCATCAAGGTTCGTTTCCATGTTTGCTGTAAACTTTGCGTTTACTATGTTTGAAAAATGATCCTTCATAAGCTCGGTCGTAACCTCACCGAGAACAGTAGGCTTGAGCTGCTTTCCGTCACGCTCAACATACATACGTGATGTTATCGTAGTTATAGTAGGCGCATACGTACTTGGTCTTCCGATGCCGTTTTCTTCAAGTGTTTTTATAAGCGTAGCTTCGGTATATCTTGAAGGCGGCTGTGTAAAATGCTGATTTCCGAGAAGAGATTTTATTTTCAGTACGTCTCCTTCTTCAAGAGGAGGAAGCTCCTTGTTTTCCTCTTCATCCGGTGCTGTATCCTTTGACTCAACATGAAGAACAGAAAAGCCCTTGAACTTTACTGAATATCCGGAAGCATTGAATGTACAGTTTCCTGCGTTTATTTCTGCTGATACCGTATCAAGAAGAGCGTTGGCCATCTGACTTGCTATAAATCTTTCCCATATAAGCTTATATACCTTATACTGATCGGTTGTCAGACTGTCCTTTACCCTTTCCGGATCAAGCTCAGGCATAGAAGGTCTTATAGCTTCGTGAGCATCCTGTGCATTTTTCTTTGACTTGTATTCTCTTGGTGATGAAGGAAGATATTCTTCGCCGTATTTGTTCTTTATATATTCTGCTGCCGCCTGCTTTGCTTCATCAGAAACACGCAGACTGTCAGTTCTCATATATGTTATAAGTCCGACAAGACCGAGATCGTTTATTTCGATACCTTCATAAAGCTCCTGTGCGGCCTTCATCGTTCTTCTTGCCTGAAAGCCCATACGTCTTGACGCTTCCTGCTGAAGTGTTGAGGTGATATACGGAGGCGCCGGCTGTCTTCTTGTTACACGCTTTTTCACCTTTGTGATTCTGAATTCTTCGTTTTCAAGCGAAGCCAGAACAGCGTTTGCCTCTTCCTCGTTCTTAAGTACTGCTTTTTTTGAATCTATAGCAGAGAGCTTTGCTGAAAAAACCTTTCTGCTTGACGGAGCAGTAAACTTTCCGTCTATACTCCAGTACTCCTGTGTTACAAACTTTTTTATCTCGTTTTCTCTGTCAACTACAAGGCTTACAGCAACAGACTGTACTCTGCCTGCAGAAAGCCCTCTTTTTACCTTTCTCCATAAAAAAGGACTCAGCTTGTAGCCCAGAATACGATCGAGTATTCTTCTTGCCTGCTGCGCATTTACAAGATCTATGTCTATTTTGTGCGGGTTGCTCATACCTGTCTGTACACCGAACTTGGTGATTTCGTTAAAAGCAACTCTGTTGTTATCCTCAAGATCAAGCTCCAGCATCTGTGCTATATGCCATGATATAGCCTCTCCCTCACGATCAGGGTCAGTTGCAAGATATATTTTATCGCATTTTTTTGCGTATTTTTTCAATTCCTTTATAACATCCTCTTTACCCTTCATATCGGTGTAAACAGGTTCAAAATCATTTTCAACGTCAACGCCTATTTTTGATTTAGGCAGGTCTCTGACATGTCCCATAGAAGCTATAACTTCAAAACCGGGACCGAGGTATTTTTGTATTGTCTTAGCCTTGGCAGGAGACTCTACTATAACAAGATCCGACATTTTATTCTCCTTTTCCGTTTAGTTTGGGTCATAGTAAATCATTTTGAGTATATACATATATACTAATACAGTATAATTGATTTGTTCTGATTTGTCAAAGTTTTTTTGAAAGCGTATATATTTTTCCCGGCAGAGAAACAACTATATCTTCCATTTCGAGCTCTGTAAGCTCCGTAAGAACAGTCTGCATATCAAATCCTGTAGCCTGACATATATCCTCGATATATAGTTTTTTTCCGGAAAGACATTCTGCTATCCTGTGCTGTTCATCTGTAAGCTGCAGGTTTTCATCGATACCTGCCGGTTCCTCCGTACTTGCAGGTGTTTTTTCCGTAAAGGCTTTTTTGTAAACAAGCGAATCTGTTTTTGAAGACGCGTATTCATCTGACGGTTTTACAGACGATAGTTTATGTGTAAAGTTTGTATAATATTCATATATGATATCGAGATGACTAAAAACAGGTACTGCACCGTCTCTGAGATACTTTACAACGCCCTGACAGTTCTTGTCAAAAATATTGTACGGCGGCAGACAGAAAACATCTCTTCCCTGCTCTATCGCAATATCCGCCGTTATAAGCGCACCGCTTGAAAGCGGAGCCTCCGCAACAAACACTCCGAGTGAAAGGCCTGATATTATTCTGTTTCTCAAAGGAAAGTTCTTTCCGAGAGGAGGAGTTCCGGGAGGAAACTCCGAAACAAAAACACCGTTTTTCATAACAGCCTCTCTTATATCGCTGTTACACTTAGGATAGTCAATATCAATACCGCAGCCTAAAACAGCTATGGTTCTTCCACCCGCCATGACAGCTGCTCTGTGAGCCGCCGAATCAATACCGGCTGCAAAGCCGCTGACTATGGTAAACCCTGTCTTTGCAAGCTCTTCTGATATTTTTCCTGCTGCCTTTTCTCCGTAAACCGTGCAGTTTCTCGTTCCTACAACAGCTATCGTCATATCCTCGTTCAGGCATTTTTCATTTCCTGATACATAAAGAACCGCAGGAGGATCGTATATTGTCTTAAGCTTTGAAGGATAACCTTCGTCCGAATATGTATATACAGATATGTTCTTCTGATCGCACAGTCTGCAGATCTCATAAGCATGATCAGGAGAAGCCGTACCAAGCTGTTTTTTCTCGCCCGGCGTCAGAGGAAACTTTCCGCTTGTTATCCTTTGATAAGCCTCCTTCGCAGTTTCACATTCGCTCATAAGCTTACGCAGATGATGACTTGCAGGTCCGAAAACCTTCGACAGACATATCCAGTATATTTTTTCATCTGTTTCTCTCATTTTTTTCTCCAAAAACAAAACAGGGCTACTTGCCCGACATTTCCCACATAATTATTCCTGTAGCCATAGCAGCGTTAAGGGAGTTTATGTGACCGGTCATTTTTATGGTTATTCTTTTCGTGCATCTTTCTGATACGTCAGATGGCAGTCCGTTTCCCTCGTTTCCGATAATTACTGCGCATCCTCCGTCAAAGTCACATGTTCTCAGGTCATCGGCGTTTTTGTCTACAACTGCCGCATAGCTTTTTATTCCGTGTTTGTCAAAGCAGCGGAAAATGTTATCGATATCACAGTTTTCAAATATTTTTACACGAAAAACAGAACCCATAGTAGAACGTATCACCTTGGGACTGTAAAGCTCACAGCTCTCTGACAATATAACTCCGTCAACTCCGACAGCGTCTGCAGTTCGTATTATCATTCCAAGGTTACCGGGATCCTGAAGCTGATGCAGAACAACGTATTTTCCCTTAGCGTCAAGTGATTTTTCAAGGCTTTCAGGTTCCGGAATATCACATACCGCAAATATTCCCTGCGGCTTTTCCGTACATGAAATCCGTATTCCAAGCTCATTTGAAATAATTAGTACTTTTACTTCTTTCAAATCAACCTGGGATAGCTCACTATAGTACTTATCATATGCAGACTCTGTAAAAAATATCTGTCTTACTGCCGAATTTTCTTTTATTGCATCCTGAATGAGTCTGAAGCCCTCAAGCACATACATCCTTGAGTTTTTCCGCTCTTTTTTTGATCCCGAAAGCTTCGTATACAGCTTTATTGACGGATTTTCCTTTGATGTTATTACGTCCAAAAAAACACCGCTTTCTCTTATTGACATCACAAACCGTTATATTTAAGAAAAACACGCCCTTTTTTACAGAGCGTGTTATTTTCTGATTAAAGAGCAGCCTTTGCCTTTTCAACAATTGCTGTGAAGCCTTCAGGATCGTTGATAGCGATTTCTGAGAGCATCTTACGGTTTAATGTTATATCAGCCTTCTTAAGACCGTTCATAAATGTAGAGTAGTTCATGCCGTTCATCTTAGCAGCAGCGCTGATTCTTGTGATCCAGAGCTGTCTGAAGTTACGCTTCTTCTGCTTACGTCCAACATATGCATAGTTGCCTGATTTCATTACGGCCTGTTTAGCCATCTTGAAATGCTTGCTCTTAGCGCCCCAGTAGCCCTTAGCAAGCTTGAGAGTTTTATTTCTTCTCTTACGAGTCATCATCGCACCCTTAACACGTGCCATATATTTCTACCTCCGATTATTTGTTTTTTACGTTACTTTAGATAAATGTGAAAAAAATGCTGATTAGTTGTATGGCATTAACTGCTTGAGAGCGCCCATGTTTGTCTTATCAGCAACACCTGAAGCACGATTAATTCTCTTTCTCTTAGTAGCCTTCTGAGTTAATCTGTGTCTTCTGTTTGTCTTCTGGTACTTTACCTTACCACTTCCGGTAACCTTAAAACGCTTCTTAGCGCCTGAGTGTGTTTTAACCTTTACCTTAGCCATCTTTATATCCTCCTTAATTACTTAGTCGCCTTTGGTGAAATGAACATAACCAGGCTACGTCCTTCCATTTTTGCCGGCTTTTCAACAACACCGACCTCCAGACAAGCTTCCTTAAAACGATCAAGCAATTCTCCTCCAAGCTCCGGATGAGCGATAGCTCTCTTACGGAATCTGACAGAAGCCTTGACTTTGTCGCCTGACTTCAAAAACTTACAAGCCTGATTTACCTTTGTGTTAAAATCGTTAGTATCGATATTGGAAAACATTCTGATTTCCTTTACTTCGACTACCTTCTGATTTTTTCTTGCCTCTTTCTCACGTTTAGCCTGTTCAAAACAGTACTTACCGTAGTCCATTATCTTGCATACAGGCGGTGTTGCCTGCGGAGCAATCTTTACGAGATCAAGATTTTTTTCAAAAGCAATGTTGAGTGCCTCTGCGGCAGAGAGAATTCCAAGCTGTTCTCCGTCATTTCCGATGACGCGAAGCTCCTTATCACGAATTTCTTCGTTTATCTGCAGTTCCTTGTTGCTAATAGTCAGCACCTCCAAGACTATAAATATTTTGTAAATAAAAAATGAGTACAGACCCAAGTCAGTACTCATACAAAAAAACTTCATGAAAATTTTTAAGTATTGACCGGTTCGACTTAAAACACCAACCGGTGAGAACTGAGGTTCTGCTTTGTTTTACCTAAAATATTATACTATAGAAGATATCGTGTGTCAATATATTTTTTCAAAATTAATAGTTTGTTAATATTTTTATATCATACTGCTTATCCTCATTCTGCCGCAATACTTCATTACATTTTTTGCTCTGACTGCAAAAGCTCATCCGCAACTTTTATTTCGATAATAACTGCAAGCTTATGACGTCTTTGTTCGGGCAAAACAATGTCCTTCACTATGTCAATTACATTTTTTAAACCCGATTTTTCAAATCATTATATATCTCCGCACATCTGAGTCTGAGTGTATATTTGTGACAGTTTTTCATCAGGTTTATTTCGCCGTCTGTAAAATACTCTGCAAAGTCATCTATATCTACCTGCGTTCCAGCGGCCGGAACACACAGCGGCGGATACATCACACACCACCAGTTGTGACCTTCTGCGCTTCCTATTTTTATCCGTACAGCCTTGTAGCTTCCATGAGGCATTGTTATATTACCGTACTCTCTGTTGTCAAACTCCATCTGCACTACTTCTGAGGAGGTTTCATAGCTATAGCCGCATTCATTGATGAAGCTCTGTGCAACAGAATTTATCTCATCTATCCTTGCTGCAAAAACTGCCTCCGCTTCTTCAGCACTTTTACAGCCGCTCACCCAGCCCTCTGTAGCTTCAAGTATCCTGTCCCGCACCCTGAGCTTGAGCGCCTGATCCTCATCAGTATCTGAGTTTGCAAGAATATGAAGTCTTATCACATCATTCTGAAGCTCCTCGTAATCATGGCCTATGCTTTTTATACCCGATATTCCAAGATAAAAAATCACTATAGAAATAAAAATAATCTCAAACCTTTTCATTGTCCGATCACCTCTGATGTAAATATTGGTAATACATAAGGTGTCTATACAGTACTGAAAAATATTTTTTTACAGCAGTGGATCAGACTATCAACTCTTTTATGAATGTGCTGTAAACGGCAAAGGCGAACCATTTGATTTAAATATTTACACACGCACTGATTACCTGTCCGGAGACGTCAATTCGGATGGCATAATCGATATGACGGACCTTTCAGAGCTTTCCATTGCACTTGTTGAAAAAAATGAATTTACTGAAACACAGCATAAAGCAGCTGATGTTGACAGCGATGGTGCAGTAACACTTTCGGACCTTGCAAGATTGTGTCAGTATGTTTCAAAAAAAATAGAAGCTTTCTGACTTTCTTAACTTTGCTTATCTTAAACGTTTTATACTTTAAAAACCCCCACCGGCAGTACAACGAACACTGCGGTGGGGGGGTTATTAAACGCCAAAATTTATTATTCGTTTGCTATAATTTCAAACACCGCAGAATCCGGAATCCTGCGGTGTTAAAAAAATATTTTTACTTTTTAATTTTCTTTACAATAACAACTATCTCATGTACAAGCGTAGGAACTATACCAAGAAGTGTTACAAATCCCCACATACCGAGTGTCATATGAGATGTACCGAATACCTTCATAAGGAAAGGAACCTCAGTAACAAGAACCTGACCAATAACACCTACAAAAAAGGCAAGAATCATGATCTTGTTGTCAAGGTGATTGAATCTGAAAACAGATCTCTCTGTGTCACGCATACCTATTGCATGGAAAAGCTCTGCCATGGCAAGAGTACAGAACGCAAGTGTCTGAGATGTTTTAAGGATATCTTCGTTTTCGAGCATGGATATTATGTTTTTGAGAGTAGGAGCCATTTCAGATGCATATAACTCTTTTAAAGGAGTACTTATGAAGGCTATAAGTGTGATTATAGCGATAACAACACTGTAAAGACCTACCTTGAAGTATCCGCCGCCGGCAAATATGGACTCACCGTTCTTACGAGGCTTCTTGTTCATGACATCAGATGAAGAGTTAGGGTCTACACCGAGAGCAAAACAAGGAAGTGAGTCTGTGAGAAGATTTATCCAGAGGATATGAACCGCCTTGAGAGGCGCTGCAAGACCTGCTGCTATAGCAGTAAACATAACTATTACTTCGCTGACGTTTGAAGAAAGTGCAAACAGAATTGATTTTTTAACGTTTTCGTAGATGTTTCTGCCTTCCTTGACAGCTTTTTCGATTGTTGTGAACTTATCATCCTGAAGAACGATATCAGCTGCACCCTTGGCAACGTCTGTACCTGTAATACCCATAGCAACACCTACATCAGCTGCCTTGAGAGAAGGTGCGTCGTTTACACCGTCACCTGTCATACTTGAAATAAATCCGTTAGCCTGAATAGCCTTTACTATCTTTACCTTATGCTCAGGTGAAACTCGTGCAAATATAGAAAGCTTTGAAACCTTCTGTCTTAATTCATCATCGCTCATTTCATTGAGCTCATGACCCATTATACACTCGTCTGCATCTTCGGCAATACCGAGCTTTCTTGCTATAGCAAGTGCTGTATCCTTATGGTCACCGGTGATCATAACAGTTTTTATTCCGGCTCTCTTGAAGGTTTTTATTGACTCAACTACTTCCGGACGTTCAGGGTCTATCATTCCTATCATACCGATATATGTAAGTCCCTGTTCTACTGCATCGCTGTTGTCTTCACGTACAGCAAGTGACAGAACACGAAGTGCGTTGTTTGACATTTCTGACATCGCACTCATAACTGTACCGATATCAGATGTAGTTATTTCCCTTACCTCTCCGTTTATTCTTATGTGAGTACAACGTTTGAGAAGCTCATCGGTAGAACCCTTGGTGTAGGAAATGATCCTGCCTTCAGGAAAAGTATGAACAGTAGTCATAAGCTTTCTGTCCGAATCAAAGGCTTTTTCGTTTATACGAGGAGTAAGCTTTTCGTTTTCTGCCTTTTCGATACCGTATCTCTTTGCAAAAGCAACAAGAGCTGTTTCAGTAGGATCTCCGACCTCTGTTCCGTCAGAAGCTATGCTTGCATCGTTACAAAGCATAAAGCCCTTGAGAAGTGTATCATGTTTTTTGATGTCAAGAGTTTCTATATCGATATACTCGCCATTTTCAAAAGCCTTTACAACAGTCATCTTGTTCTGTGTAAGAGTACCTGTCTTGTCAGAGCATACATAGCTTACAGCACCGAGAGTCTCAACAGCAGGCATATTCTTTACTATGGCATTTATCTTTGCCATACGCTGCATACCGAGAGCGAGAACTATTGTAACTATAGTAGGAATACCCTCAGGAATAGCTGCAACAGCAAGAGAAACAGCTGTCATGAGAAGCTCGAGCACTTCTCTTCCCTGAAGAAAACCGATAAGGAAAACAACAGCACAGATAATTATTACAGCGATACCGAGTACACGGCTAAGCTCATCCATACCCTTCTGGAGCGGAGAAGGTTTATCCTTTTCCTTTCCGACCATATCAGCTATCTTACCTATCTGAGTCTGCATTCCGACATGCTCAACGCAGCCTATACCTCTTCCGGCAGTAACGATAGTTGACATATAGGCAAGATCAAGACGGTCGCCTATTCCTGTTTTTTCGTCAGGAACAAAGCTACAGTCCTTTTCTACCGGAACTGATTCACCTGTAAGTGCTTTTTCATCGACCATAAGAGCCGCAGTTTCAAGAAGCTTAAGGTCTGCAGGCACCTGCTTACCTGCTTCAAGAATAACTATATCTCCGACAACAAGCTCCTCAGATGATATTTCCTTTGTTTCACCGTCACGGATAACTGTCGCTCTGAGAACTGACATTTTTTTCAGTGCGTCAAGAGCCTTCTGTGCCTTACCCTCCTGAACTACACCTATAACAGCGTTAGCTATTACGATGACAAGCATTATCACTGCCTCACCGTAATCGTGCAGAATAACCGATATGATTATTGCCGCTGCAAGAATAGCGTTGGTAAAATTAAGTATCTGCTCCATGAACATCTGAAAAACCGTCTTGGGCTTTTCTTCCTTGAGACAGTTTCTGCCGTTTTTCAAAAGCAGGCTTTCTGCCTCAGACTGACTTAGTCCTTTGAATTTTTCCATTTTATAATTTTCCTCCGATTGTTTTTTATAAATCAATAGTACGGTGTAATCTGATCTGTAAGACCAAAGTAACACTTTCCTCTGTTTATCGTAATGTCATTTCCAGATGTATCTGTAAAGACAAATCCCTTATCCTCTGCAGGCTTTGTCCAGTATATCTCCTGAATCCTTCCGCCTGAAAGATAATATCCTGAACCGCTGCTCAAGTCAACATCCATAAGCTCTCCGACTCCACGCATGGAAACATCCGTCTTCAGAGCAAAGACGTTTGTAAACGAAAGCTGTTCACCTGTAGTCAGATCCATATGAGCTTCATCCGAATGCTGCTTGTAGTACTTTCCGTCCTCGGAGTTATATGTAAACGTGCTGTAGTAGGATTCAGAAAAATACACTACAATCTCCTCACAGGGCACTCCCGGAATCTCATAAAGCTCTGTACCCTCTGCAAAATTAAACATATCTGCAGAGCCGTAAAGAGAATCCGTACGATATCCTGCGTTTTCTATCGCTTCCGGAAGAACGCTTCCGTCAAGAACACCTGTATGTTCACGGTTATAGTATTCAAGTCTCTCACTGTCGTTATAGAACAGATAATCGTAGTATGCGTCATCATCTCCGTCAAACCTGTCTATATCAAGTCTTAAAAGCGTTTCCTCGGCAATAGTATGATCCATACCCCAGTGACAGTATATAGCGTCCATACCATAAGCTATAATCGGATAATAATATCTGCAGCTTCTTATCGAGCATACGTCAGGTACGTTTGTATAGTCTGCGTATACACCCATGAGTCTTGTTATTCCGCCTTCAACCACAAGCTCATACAGATGATCTGCAGCCCCTATGCCGTACTGCGGCAACGACTGATAAATGTTGTTTATCATAACTGCTACCGGTCGTTTTCCGACAGCATCTGCGTTGTATCCGAACTCACCTGTGAGCGGGTTGTGTGCAAGCAAAGCCGGATCCGGTTCAGGCTCTGTCTGTGCCTCAGTTTCCGTCACTGTCACTTCGGTAGTCTCTATGGTCTCCTCATAAGACTGGTCTGCAGCAGGTCCGTCCTGTCCTGATATCACATCGACACTTACACGCTCAGCACATGAAGCACATGAAGCAGTGATTGCAGCTGCAGAAATGGCTATAAGTATTTTTTTTAAACTTCTTTTTTTCATGATAAAAAACATCCTTCCCAAAAAATCACCGGAAATCCTCACCGTTTGCAGTAAGAATCCTTACTCTGTTTATTTTTGTGATATCGGGTTCTGATTCCGAAAATCTGTTAAATGCGTCAAGCAGAAGCGAAGGGTTGTAGTTTACACTGCTTCCTGAAGGCATTCTGAGAAGTATCTTAAGAGAACTATCCGTTCTGTTTATTCCGAGAATATCTATAAACGGTTTTATATCTACATCCTTCATGGTCTTCTGCTTTGTCTTCTTCTGTATGACTATCCGGTCCATATCCATAAAGCTTCGGAAATTTTCCTCGGAAAATTTTTCAGAAGAGGAAACAAGCTCTATACTGTACTCTGAGGAATCTATCTCCGTATGCTTCATAACAGGCTCGTATATTTCGGTGATCCTGATTCCTTCCGGCAGAACAGCGTTCATTTTTTCCATAACTGCCTGCGGCGGCAAATCATCATCGTTTATATTGAAGTCCATTATTTCGCACTCGCTTTCAAAGCCCAGAGACAGAGGCAGAGGGAACATTATATACAGATGAGGATTAAAGCCCTGCGTATACCACACAGAGATCCCTGCTCTCTTGAAGGTTCTCTGCATGAACCTGTACAGATCCAGATGCGAAATGTACTTTGCTCTGTCAAGCTTTTTAAACCTCGCTCTTAGTTTTTTCAAAACATTCACCTCCGGCCTTTATGTTTACACCACAGCCAGAACACTTTGCCCTGCAGTGCATAGTGGTGAGGTTTTCCCTGGCTTTTTTGTTTTCACGCGCAAGGAACTCCTTGGATACAAAATAATCAAGATGATCCCATGGGAACACCTCATCGTATGCTCTTTCACGGTTTGCATAAAACGATATGTCTATACCGCATTTTTCAAAGGCAGCTTCCCACTTTTTGAAGTCATAGGTCTCGCCCCAGCTGTCAAACTTGCAGCCGCTCTTCCACGCCTCGTACATTGCGGTTCCTATACGTCTGTCGCCCTTTGCAAGAACCTCTTCAAGTATACTGATATCAGGCTCATGCCAGCTTACTTTGATTTTTTTGGACTTTATGCTGTCTACAAGAAGCTGCTGACGGCGTACTATCTCTTCTCTTGTGATCTGCGGTTCAAACTCAAAAGGAGTAAACGGCTTCGGAACAAAAGTAGCAACACTTATAGAAACAGAAACCGAGCCCTTTGGTCTTTCCGGGAGAGAATAGAAAAGATCAACTATACGCTGAGCCGTATCTGCTATTCCTATGATATCCTCATCTGTCTCCGTCGGAAGTCCCATCATGAAGTAAAGCTTTACCTTCGTATAGCCTCCTTCAAAAGCTATCCTGCACGTAGACATTATCTCTTCTTCGGAAACGTTTTTGTTTATAACATCACGTAGTCTCTGCGTTCCTGCTTCAGGCGCAAAGGTAAGTCCGCTCTTTCTTACTTTTTTGATTTTTTCAAGAAGCTCTTCAGAAAAATTATCAACACGAAGAGACGGCAAAGTCATGTTTACATGCTCGTTTTCTGTGTATTTGAGAAGCTCTGTGAGCATTTTGTCTATATCCGAATGATCGCTTGTGCTCAATGAAGAAAGCGAAAGCTCCTCGTAGCCGGTGTTTTCACAAAGACATCTTGCCTGTTCGGATATCGTTCCGGCTGATTTTTCACGAAACGGCCTGTAGATAAATCCTGCCTGACAAAAACGGCAGCCTCGTATACAGCCACGGAGAACCTCAACAGATGCTCTGTTGTGAACTATATCTGAAAAAGGCACTACAAAAGTTTCAGGATAATAAACCTTATCAAGATCCTTTATTATTCTTTTCTTTATGACAGCAGGAGCACCATCCTTCGGAACATAGCGGCTTATAGTACCGTCTTCATTATACTCCACATCGTAAAGCGACGGTATATACAGTCCTTCTATATGTGATGCTGCTTTCAGAAATTCAGTTCTCGTTGCGCCCTGCTTTTTCATTTTTTCATAAAGCTCAAGCATTTCGAGAGTTACTTCCTCTCCCTCTCCGAGCGAAATAATATCGCAGAATTCTGCAAAAGGCTCAGGATTACATGCACACGGACCTCCTGCTACTACTATCGGAAAAATCTCCTCTCCTCGGTCCCTTGCATAAAGCGGAACACCTGCAAGGTCAAGCATATTGAGAAGGTTCGTATATGAAAGCTCATACTGCATTGTAAATCCGATAAAATCAAAATCCTTTACCGGGTCAAGACTCTCAAGCGCATAGAGCGGAATATCGTTTTCTCTCATCAGCTCTTCAAAATCAAGCCATGGAGCAAATACTCTCTCGCACCAGTAGTTCTCCCTTTCGTTTATAAGTGAGTACAGTATCTTCATGCCAAGATGCGACATTCCTATATCATAGCTGTCCGGAAAACAAAATGCAAAACGCACGTCTGTTTTTTCTTTATCCTTCATAACGCTTCCCGGTTCACCGCCGATATATCTTGAAGGCTTCTGCACCTTAAGAAGCAAACGTTCTATTTTGTCCTTGAGCAATTTTTATACCTCCGTTTTTTCATTAACGTATTAATTGTACTACAAAACGAAGAATTAATCAATTGTTTGATAGGAATTTTTTTGGGATTTTTGTTTATTTCAGTGAATGTCAGTACAGATTTGTCTTTGCTATAATATCAGCGGAACGTAAGCTCTGTTATAAAAAGATAAACTATCATAATCGGTATCGAAATATTTCCGATACCTGAAAACCACCACAAACAAGCCGCCAGAACACACAGACACAGATTAAAAAAACGCAGAAAACACAGGATACTGCGGCTCCTGTCAGGAGAAAAACAGTTATACACAAGAAGCTTAAGAACCGAACCTCCGTCAAGACTTCCGAAGGGAAGCAGATTAAAAATTCCAAGCACTATATTTACAGCGATGAAGCTTGTGAAGCATCCCTGATTAAGTATTAAAAGAAACAAAGCTATAGCTATATTTGCCATAGGCCCCGAAAGCAGCACAGCCATATCCGAATAAAAAGAATTAAGCCTGTTTTCATTACGTACTATTTTTATTCCCGAAACATTAAAAGCAACGCTTTTTACATTGTCTCCGGAAATATATATCTGCATAAGGTGTCCTAACTCATGAATGATACAGGCAGCAAACGAATAACCGCTGAGTCTTCCTCCTGTAAGAGATATAGCAGCAAGTACCGTCAGAAAACCTACGTCAACGCTTATACGTATGTTCTTTATCTTAAACAAAAACATTTTTCAGCTCTTTCAGACAAAGCAGTGCATCTTCTTTTATTCCGCATAACGTTATTTTTTCTGCAAACCCTGACAAAACATCTATAAGCTGTGGATAAACTACAATAAGCAGGACCGGAATAATAAAAAAAATCAAAAAAGAGGAAGCTTCTATCAGAGCAAATGCTGTTTCTGCACTTTCTTCAAACACTTCTGTTTCGTCCTCTTCTTCATCCGTTGTTTCTATAAAAAGCTTTTCGTCGTTTAACATTTTCATATCGCCTCTTTATATATACTGAACGTCAAAATTATAGTGAACGTCAAAATAAATTTGACTTTCACTATAATTATTTTATTTATATTGCCTTGCACATCCGATGACTGCGTCATCTCCGTGCAGATCGGCTAATAGTAAACGCAATTTATTTATTG
>SVNR01000076.1 GCA_015066815.1 Ruminococcus sp. | reverse complement strand
GTCAAAATAAATTTGACTTTCACTATAATTATTTTATTTATATTGCCTTGCACATCCGATGACTGCGTCATCTCCGTGCAGATCGGCTAATAGTAAACGCAATTTATTTATTGCGTTTACTATAATTGTGGCGCACGCCATAATGATGATTTGAACCTCAGTGGAACGGAAAGTGAGTGCGCCAGTAGGCTATGATACATTGGAAAACATTTCTGTATCAATTAAACTCAATATTTGGCTTGTATTCCTCAAGATATTCGGATTCTATCGCAGGAACATAGAATATACCATAGTTTTTTAATCCATCAGCCATATTTAATGCCTCTGGATCAAGCTCTACATAATACTTGTAATATGGTTGATAATATTTCTCTCTGTTATTGCGATAAACAAGCTCCGTTTTCGCTATATCCTCTTTAACTATTGAGCCGCTGCGGATATAGTCATTCGGAACAGAACTGAAATACTTGCCGATCATCAAAGCTTCCGTTGCTTCATTTTCTGTAATAATCGGATAATCTCCGAGGTATTCCGATGCACAAAGCGGATTATTTAGCCATATACACATTAGTTCTCCATTATCGTTAGGGGCAAAAGTAGTGAAAGACAGATTATAATTTAGTATACTCTTTACCGGATCATCAGAGTTGTCATAAACAAAGTAGGAACGGCTCTCATCGCCTGAAAAAGTCCTATCAGCAACAGAATAACACATAGCATTATCATAATTAAGCAGACCGTCATATTTGTCAGACAGGTATTCAAGAACCTTCTGTGCTTCTTCCTTCGATGTGCTGTTATATGAGAAGTTATAATCCGAAGGCAGTGTTTGTTTTTCAAAGTTGATTCTGATTTGTCCGTCACCGTAAACGGTAATAGCGGTATTATCACTGCACTTTGCATCTACGCTGTATGCGCTGTTCAAAATTTCATCAGAAACTCCTCCCTGAACAAAATCCTTTACATAAGTGACCTTGGTATCATTAACATCAACATTCAAGGCGGAAGCGGTATTCTTAGCAATCTCCTGCATCTGCTCCTCAGATAAATATACAGCCATTCTGAGATTGGTATATGCAAGATTGCGATAAACAGGTAATGATGATATTTTCAGATTAGGATTCCATGGATTTGGAGTATCAAGCTCAGAAATGTCATAAGCCATCAAGCCCTCAAATCCCATATCTCCGAATTGGACATTAGGATCGATCTTATCTGTTCCTGACTTAGCGCTGCTATTTTCAACTTGCGGCAAATTGTCATAGGGAGATATGGTGCTATCGTTCTTATTCATTTTAGGGACTGCTATTACGCAGGCGATGACCGCAGCAGCACATACTCCGCCCAGAGCAGTCCACTTAAAAATGCTGCTCTTTTTCTTTTTTGCCGTCAGTTCAGGTACGAGCTTTTCATCAGTATCACCGATCACATCAAGAAGAATATCTTTGTTTTTCATACGCCTACACCTTCCTTTTCTAAATAAGCTCTGAGTTTATCCCGTACACGCTGTAATATCATCTTTACAGCTCCCTCAGATATGTCATTCCGTTTTGCTATCTCAGCTACTGGCATCATGTACCAATATCGCAGGAGAAATATCTTTCTGTTTTTGTCGGGGAGACTGTGAAGAAAGGTGTCCACAAGCTCCTTTAGTGCGAGCCTGTCCTCAATGGGAGTATCTTCACCGATACATTCTCCCAGTTCGTCAAGACATAATGTAACTTGTCCACCACCATACTTTTGTGACCTATCCTTGCGGTACTTGTCGATTGCGAGATTACGGGTGATCTTACCTAAGAATACCGCTAATCGGCTCGGCTTTTCAGGGGGCATAGTATTCCAAGCACGAAGCCAAGTATCATTAACACATTCCTCTGTATCCTCTGCTAAGTGCAAAATGTTGTTCGCAATGGTACTGCAATAACCGCCGTATTTAGTCTGGCTCTCTTTTATTGCAGATTCGTTTCTCTGCCAGTAAAGCTCTATGATATGAAGATCTTCCATAGCGCACCTCCTCGATGCCCCTTCACCCTTATAGACGAAATCCATATCGCTCAGGTAACGGTCATTTTGAAAAGAATTTTATGAATATTATACCACAGATAACCAGAATACGCAAATCCCCAAAAGTGTATCACTTGAAAAGAAAAAGCCTGATTTCAAACATGAGATCAGGCTTTCTTGGTTTACCTATATTTGCCGATATAAGGTTCGCTCTGGATATGTGTCCTAAAGTGAAGTGTAACAACGAAAATATGTCACTCTAAATACAGCTATGGAGAAATCATCGAGTTTCAGAATAAGCCTTACTCATCAAATCATCTGATAAGAATAAAATACAATAATGGTCAAATCAATTCTCACGAGTTGGAGATGCTAATCAAGAACACGCTTATCACCATTATTTAATGAATAATACAGTTTTGATAAAAAGGCTGTTATTCTTATTTGACAAAAACATTAAAAAGCTAATATACAAGCGTATAGTGATAAAAAAGCATTCACAAATATTGTATTACTTAGGGCTGCAAGCCTTTACAGATTATTGTTCAACACGCTCGCTTTCTTCATATTCCTGCATACTCCAGTGACCATTGCTGTACTCATGCATTACACAATCATAATACACACGTGGATCCGGAGCATTTTCTTTGGCGGGAAGTGATACACAGTTGATTGTCTTACCATCTGTAAATACATATATATCTATCGCCGGATCACCTTCTCCCCCGCCACCGTAAAAATCAAAATCATATTTAAAGTCTTCGCCAAAATACTTTTCAGCAATTCTTATTGCCTTCTCTTTATTTTCAGCGTCAATCTTCTCCTGTTCTTCAGGTGACCTGCAGCTTCCGAACGATACCATCATTGTGGCGCTTAAAACAGTGCATAATACTTTTTTAAACTGTTTCATGTTTTCCCCTCACTTTTCTTTTTGTAATACAAAAAATCAATATTATCTACATTATACGTTACGCCTTCGTTATTGTCAACCTTTTATAATAAAAAAACTATACGTAAACCGACTCTTATGCTCTGTGACTCAGCTGCTCAGAATGATGAGGCATTGTTTTTTCCCCCGAAACATGGTATAATAAAAACATCGTTTCAGCAAAACCAACGCTGAACTGATCAAAAGTATATGCTGACAGATATATGTATTTTTAGCGAGGTGATTTTTTGAAGATAAAAAGCATATACATAAAAAACTTCGGAGGTCTGAAAAATTTCAGACTTGATCTGAAACAGGGACTTAACGTTATATACGGAGATAACGAAGCCGGAAAAACAACAGTCATGAGCTTTATAAGAATGATGTTCTACGGTACTTCGGGAAAATCCTCAGACATAAGCAAAAACCCAAGAAAAAAATATGCACCATGGGACGGAAGTCCTATGTCAGGTTTTATAGAGTTTCAGCACAACGGGATAAACTACAGACTCGAACGTGAGTTTAAAAGCTCAAACATAAGCGATACGATCACTCTGTGGAATCTCGACAACGGAACAAACGAATCCATGAGTTGTAAATATGATGCCGGCGAACGTTTTATGGGCATGGGAGCTGATGCTTTTGAAAAAAGTGTTTTTATAGGAGGAGTTTCCTCTGTTATAAAAGGTACTGACAAAGACGATGAGCTTTCAAAAAAGCTGATGAACTATTCTCTGTCAGGCGATGAAACAGTTTCGTATGAGCTTGTCAGAAAAAGACTCATAAAGGCACACGAAGAACTAAGGTCAAAAAGCGGAAAAAACGGAGAACTCGACAAGCTGCTCCAGACTCTCTCTGACAAAACCGAAAAGCTTTCGGAAGCTGAAGAAGAAGAAAACCAAAAGTTTTCTGACGAGGAGCTGTACACTTCCTTCTGCGACCATCTCCGTAAAAAGAAAGAATACCACGACAGAATATCAGATAATATCAAGGAACAGCACATCATACGAGAGCTTCATTCGTTAGAGGTGCAGAACAAAAAAAATATAGTAAAGGAAGACCTCAAAAAAAAGCTCCGCGAGTTATCAGAAGATATATCAAACGGAAGCTTCACAGTCACAGACCTGTTTCTTGACGAATGTGAAGAAATGCTTTCCGGACTCAACAGGCTAAAAGAAACTTACGCTGAAAAAAAGGTTGTGTTCAACTCCTTATCTAACGAAATTTCAGATATGCAGCTTTCAGAACGAATCCACGAAAACTACGTTGATCTTGACAGCCTGTCTGACCAGATCGACACCGTTGCCCAGAAGCTTACTGAAAAAGAGACAGAGCTTCAGGCCGTATCCGATTCAATTGAAGATCTTAAAACAAAGCTGAAGGAAACTCAGCTAAAAGAAGAGCTTTATAAAGAACACCTTGCAGATATGGAACCAAGCTACCTGAGCCTTATTCCTGTTACTGCATTCATAATAGGTGCGATAGCTCTTCTCTTCAAAAATCCTCTGATACTTATCGCTATTATTCCCGGATGTGCTGCCGTTTTTGGAACAGCAAAGATAATAGAAAAGATAACGGATATAAAAAATAAAAAATCAGGTATAATAAAAAAAGAACCGGATTATGAACAGGTCTACAAAGACTTTGATGAAGTAAGAGAACAATATGATAATCAGTATAATGAAGTATCATCTCAGATATCTGATCTGAAAAAAGAACATCTTGAAACATCGAAAAAGAAAAGCCAGCTCGAAATCGAAAACAACAAGCTTGTTCTTATGAATGATCAGAAAATATCAGAGCTTAACAGAATCAACTCAGCCCTGTCCAGAATAAGCAGCGATATATCCGAGCTTGATATCAGACTTGTTTCATTTTTTTCAAGCTACAAAAATGTTTCAGGTGTTCACGAAATAGAACAATACATAGCTGACGCACAGAACACTCTCTCAGAAATAGAAAAAACAAAAGCGGTTCTTGATTCAAAGCTTGAAGAGGATGTTATAAACGATAATCCGGAAGAAATCAGAAAAAGAATGACTGCACTACGTAGCAAGCTTCAGCTCCTGACAGGCGAAAACGGACCAAAACTGCTCACAGACGAGCAGACAGACTCACTTGAAGAAGAGCTTGAAGTAACAAAAAAAGAAATCGCTTCACTCAAGGATGAGGTTTCAAACATGCGTTCAAGGATACAGTCTCACTATCATTCACATGAAAATCCCTCAACACTCAGAAACGATATCGATGCAATAAAAAAAGACATCAAGGAAGCAACCTACTATGACAAATGCCTTCTTATTGCTGCCGAAACTCTCGAAGAAGCCGGCAATGAAATAAGACAGACATTTACTCCGGAGCTAAACACCAAAACCGAACGTATTTTCCGGCATCTTACAAACGGAAAGTACACAGAAACTATTGTTTCTAAAAATTTTGATATAACATCCGCTCAGAATGCCGACTCAAGCCTTCGTGAATGGCAATATCTCAGCACCGGAACATCCGAACAGGCGTATTTTTCACTGCGTCTTGCACTTGCAGATATGATCACCAAAAATCAAGTACCTCTGTTTCTGGATGACGTCTTTGCTCATTATGATGATGAACGTGCTAAAAAAGGATTTTCATTCCTCAAAGAATACAGCCGTCTCAATCAGGTGCTGTTTTTTACTTGTCACAAATACAACCAGATATCAGAAAACTATATTTCATTTCCTGAAAAATAAATACCAAGGAGTTTCTCATGATAAAAAAAATCTTATGTTCACTCATTGTTTTTTCGATTTCTGCTGCATTATGCACAGGCTGTCAGAAAGAAGGAACAACAACACAGATTATTGAAAACAAATCTACTGAAAAAACAATACACCGCGGAGACGGTCATACAAACGAAGAACTCGATCTTCAGCTATGTTGTGACAACGTAGAAGATATGTTCCGGAAAGGGAACTATGAGCTTGACGATATAACCGTAGACCCTCCGACAGAAGAAAACGACTTTTTTAACATAATAATCATTACAAAAAACAAGCCGGAAGACAACTCTGAGTTTGTACAGATGCTTGAGGAATGCCTGAATGCACTTAATAATCAGGTTATAAAACAGGACCCTGAATACGATCCTTCCGAAGAAGGCTACTATGGCGGACTTTTTGACCAGTACGCAGTACAGCTCACAGCAACCTGTGTGGAGGATATAATGACGCTGTGGCCTGTAAATCAAAAAATCTTACCAGGCAGTCACGACCCTATTGTTACGAACAACGACATATTAGATTTTAATGATCTGGAATACTAATGAGGTGAAGAATTGGCTACATATTTTATTGATTTTGAAAACGTAGGTTCAGACGGACTCTGCGGAACAGAAAACCTTACAGAAAACGATAATGTCCTTATTTTTTATAGTTCAAACTCCGGAAAAATAACTATGAAGATGCATCAGTGCATATGTAAAAGCCGTGCAGGTTTTGAATACTTTGAAATATCAGCCGGAGGGAAAAATGCTCTTGATTTTCAGCTTTCGACATATCTTGGATTTCTTATCGCAAACGGAAAAAGCGAACAGGGATTATACATAATCAGCAAGGACAGAGGTTTTGATCATGTAATAAACTTCTGGCTTGAACAAAACAGCACAAATGCCCCGATCATCCGTAAAACATCCATAGACGCTCCTGATAATGAAAACACTGTTCCCGATGAAGAAGCACCTGTGGCAAATGACATAATCGAATTCGAAACCGATATATACGATAATACCGATAATCCTGAAGACGAATACGAAAACCTTAACGGAGATATCATAAAATCAGTTATACAAAACATGGATGACATTACAAGCCACAACACTCTTCATAAAAAACTTGTTTTCAAGCTCGGAAATGTTCACGGCACTAACGTATACCGTGACTTAGGAACAATAACAGCGGCAAACAAACAGGAGTTTCACAGAAAAATGGTTGCAAAATACGGCCAGGCAAACGGAACAGTTATCTATAACAAGCTGAAAAAGCTTATAAGAAAATAAAAAACAGAAACGGAGCTGCAAATATATGAAGCTTATGATCGCATCAGATATACACGGTTCGGCGTTTTACTGCAGACAGCTGCTTGATGCTTTTGAAAAAGAAAAACCGGATAAGCTTATTCTTCTCGGAGATATACTATACCACGGCCCAAGAAACGATCTGCCCGAACAGTATTCTCCAAAGGAAGTTATAAAACTGCTAAGTCCTCTGAAGGACCGACTGATATGTGTAAAAGGAAACTGTGATACAGAAGTAGATCAGATGGTACTTGACTTCCCTATTCTTTCGCCATACTGTGTTTTATTTCTTGGCGGACGAACTGTTTACGCATCGCATGGTCATATATTCAACAAATCCACTCCGCCCCCGCTCTGTAAAAACGATATACTGATAAACGGCCATACACATGTTCCCGAATGCTGTGAAACCGAAGACGGTTTTATATATATGAATGCAGGCTCTGTTTCTATACCTAAGGAAAACTCAGAGCATCAGTATATGATTTTTGAAAACGATACTTTTTTATGGAAGGAGTTGTCAGGCAGAGTACTCAGAACGTTTACTCTGTAACCCAAAAATGGCTCAGGAAAACACATCAAAAATACTTATGCATACCTGCTGTGCACCTTGTTCAGTGTACTGTATAAGCACACTGCGTTCAGAAGGCACAGAGCCCGTAAGCTTCTGGTATAACCCTAATATTCATCCGTTTACCGAATACAAGATGCGTAAAAACACACTTGTCAGCTATGCTGAATCCATAAATATGAAGCTAATTATCAAAAACGAATACGGATTAAGAAGCTTTATAAACTCAGTTTATCCTGACTTTGACAACAGATGCGGTTACTGCTATGAATCAAGACTGTTTGAAACTGCAAAGTATGCTGCTGAAAATGGTTTTGAACGTTTTACAACAACACTTCTTGTCAGTCCGTATCAGAATCACGAGCTGATATGTTCAGTCGCAGAAGAGGCCGCTCATATGTACGGAGTAAAGTTTGAATATCACGATTTTCGTCCCGGATTTCGTCAGGGTCAGGAAGAAGCTCGTGAACTCGGACTCTATATGCAGAAGTACTGCGGATGTATATTCAGCGAAGAAGACCGGTATAAAAAGAAGAAAAAGAAATATAGTAAACGCAATAAATAAATTGCGTTTACTATTAGCCGATCTGCACGGAGATGACGCAGTCATCGGATGTGCAAGGCAATATAAATAAAATAATTATAGTGAAAGTCAAATTTATTTTGACG
>SVNR01000011.1 GCA_015066815.1 Ruminococcus sp. | reverse complement strand
CATCCTTGTTGATCATATCGGCAGTCTGACAGATATCGAGGTCACGGTTGCTTTTCCAGAATTCGTTCACAACATTAAGCAGTTCATATATATGTTCGAATTCGCCCGGAGAAAAAACCTCTTTATCTGACACTTCGAGCCATGATATATCTGTCGGATAATCAGTTTTAACCTCATCGGCGAAAACTGAAAAGCCTGGAGAAAGCAGAGATAAGCATAAAACGCTCGTTAAAAAGCTTTTGATTTTTTTCATGATTAATCACCCTTTCAAAGAATAGTACATACTTGTATTATGTTGCAGATAATATAATAACACCTAATTCATCTTCTATGTTATTATATTTTGTTGCATAGCATATATTACCTGTTCCTCCGCTGTGTATTCCCATGATATACAATCCGGCATTATTTTCAATTCCCATTGGTGCACCGCTATCTCCACCAGCTCGTTCCATTTCATATCGTATTACATCGGTGATAACAGTATTGTTGTTATACTGAATAGAGGTAGACAAACTTGTTATAATGCCTCTTTTTTGACCAGTAGTTGCACCATATTTAACAACCTCTATTCCAAGCATTGCTGGAGAAAGAATATATTGTTTTTTATAAACACATGATGATATACCGCTATTCTTTAATTGTGTAGTGCTTAAAAATGTATTGGTAGAGTTAAAAGGAATGAATGCAGCATCACATTCTCCTGAAAACATACTAATAATACTAGAACCATTATTCATCAAAACGTTAGAACTGTTATAATATGAGGAAAAAGTGCTATCTGAACCTATATGCCCCGCTGTTATCACTCCATATTGGTTGGTATTAGGATTGTAAGCGTTTGCTCCAATAGTACCTACAGATATTACTGAACCGTAAAGACTAGCTTTTAGTGCATCTCCAGTATATGCGTAGTTTGTAGAACTAGATTTGGAAGCTGAGTTTTCTGTTTCAGTGTAATTGCTGTCTAATTTAAGTGGAGCAGAATTCTCAGTAAATCTGATCATATCAATTTCATATCCTTTTGATTCTAAAAAGTCCATCAAGTTAGATTTATCTCGGTCAGATTCAACAGATACTTCTAAGCTGTTAGAACTCTCTATTATGGATACAATAGATATGTTTTCCTCAACCATATTTTCGGATAGCAATTGATAAACAGTAGTCAATTCTTCTAAACTATAATCAACTTCTTTAAACTCTATAATCGACTTTGGGAAAAAATCATCATAATATCCAGATTTTTCGATATCTGTCAGATATATAGTTGTCTTTCCTGACTCTCTGTCGAAATAGGCTCCTGCAAATTCATCTGGATAGTCAATTTCTTTACTTCCATTTTCCTCAAAAGTCAGTAATAAATTCTCATAGCCTTCTATACAACGTTCTTGTCTTGCTTTAATAAAAATTTCTTTACTTTTTTCAACATCAGCAGATGCATTAAAAGTGAAAGAAGAGATAGCAATCGAGGTAGCGATAATTAGTGAAAGTTTTTTTACATAAGATTTCATATTCAAGTTCTCCCTATTCAAAATAATAATTTTATGTGATTGATTCTTATTTTATTTAGCAAGGTAAAAAATCTTTCTTCTTAAAATATTAGAAATTAAAATTTACCTGTACTTATTGATAAAGCCTATAGCTAAATCACCCCAACATCAGAAAACCATTTTAATCACCCTCTCCTTAATATTCACATTATACAATAATATGAATTAGCTTATATAAACACTGTTTGAAGTGTCGTTTATAGATTCTTTATCAGGGAAAACATCTCGCTTTTTATTTCAATGTAATAACAATATGAAAAGTTTTAGCTCCTGATAGAAAAAGTATTTTAAAAATAAGTTCTGCTTTTTTGATAAACCTTAATAGCAAATCGTAAAACGTTAACAAAAAACTGCTAAATAATAATAAAAGCTGTTTTGTATAGATATGGCTTTATGAATAACAGCTAAAACAAATCAAATATATGTAGGAAAATATCCCTTTCGTTCTAATCATATTATACATTATTGAATTTATTATGTCAAGCATATATTGCGGTGTATAGTATTGACAACACAAATTTTATTGATAAACTAAACTTATCGGCAATGATTTGTTCAAAATCAACATAAGAGAAACGTTTCTGATGCAATTCACAAGCACCTTAATAAAATACGGTCAAGTTGGTTTTGCCGCTATTATTGTCCAAATTACATAAGACTATGGACTTCTGCAAGAAAGTAAAATTTTCAGTAATAAAAAATTACCTTAAAGGACTGGTCGGTGTATTCTATCTGTGTAACATATGATTGGCAGTGTCTTATTGAGGACGAGCAGGTTCTTGTTGAAAATAAGTCAGGGCGCATTATTATAATTAAAACGGGAAGTCACTTTCAGCTTGAACTGAAAGCGGCTTCCCGTTTTTTGAAGGGTATTTTTTAGCCTTGAAAATTTCTTCTTTATCCGAGTATATAACGCACTATTCTCATAAGGTCAAGAACATTTACAACTCCGTTCTGGTTGATATCTGCTTTTTTCATAACTTCCGGTGTGATAGCAGGGTCGATCAGGATGCACTTTTTGACGAGCACCAGATCTGACGTGTTGATAACACCGTCACCGTTTATATCAAAGCTGATTTCTTTTTTCGGAGTTACAGTGATAGTACCGTTTACGGCAGTAGTCGGTATAACCATCGGTTTATTGAAGCCCGGTGTCTTTGAGAACTCAGTTACATAGAGCTCAACATCGGTCTTGCCGGCGGTAAGACCGGAGAAGAAAAGCTTAACAGCGTCTCCGCCTGCTAAGACACCGTCGTTCTTTATGAACGCTATAGTTATTTTACCTGGTTCTGATTCGTTTACCTCAACCATAGCGCCGTCAAGAGCTTTACAGACCATGCTGTTTTCAAACTTTACCTTTGAAGCGTCGTACTTTAAGGTAAATATACCGTTTGTAGCTCCTGTTTTTTCAGGTATGGCTACAGTGATATCAGAGCCTCCCCCGACAGGGAGAGATGTGTCTGATACTGATATCTCAAAGGCGGTTTGTACCTTAGGAGTTACAGTGATAGTGCCGTTTACGGCAGTAGTCGGTATAGCTTCAGGTTTATTGAAGCCTGATGTCTTTGAGAACTCAGTTACGGAGAGCTCAACATCAGTCTTGCCGGCGGTAAGACCGGAGAAGAAAAGCTTAACAGCGTCTCCGCCTGCTGAGACACCGTCGTTCTTTATGAACGCTATAGTTATTTTACCCGGTTCTGATTCGTTTACCTCAACCATAGCGCCGTCAAAAGCTTCACAGACCGTGTTGCTTTCAAACTTTACCTTTGAAGCGTCGTACTTTAAGGTAAATATACCGTTTGTAGCCCCTGTTTTTTCAGGTATGGCTATAGTGATATCAGAGCTTCCCCCGACAGGGAGAGATGTGCCTGATACTGAGATCAGTGCTTTTTCAGGAGCTGCTGCAGTGATGATGCATGAGTCTGAATCAGCGCTGAACTCTGTTATTTTTCCCTGCTCAGATACGCTGAGAAGCTCGTCTGCTCTGACATCGAGTGTGGCAGTTCCTGTGCTTACAGCTGAAAAATCAAGCTTTATAAAATCACCTGCGGCAGATAAGCCCTCGTTGTTTACAAAAGCTATTTTTATTTCGCCAGGGGTGGTTTCGTTTATTTCTGCAATAGTACCTTCAAAACCGGCACAGATACTTCCTTTTTCAAACTTTAAGATATCCGGAGAATAATTTACAGTGAACAGACCGTTTGTAACACCGTTTGCCTTAGAAACGTTCAGTATCGCCTGAGGAGCGCCTGTTTCTTCGGAAACGCTTCCGTTCAGACTTATCTCAGCCTCCGGTACGGCAGAGTTGTGTGTGAGCTTTATTGAGCCGGTATCCGGAGTATATTCATTTCCGCTCTTGTCAAGGCTTATAAACTCGTCTACACTGAACGAGCAGAGAGAGGACAGGTCTTCGGTTCCGGGGGCTTGCTGAAACTTCAGTTCTGCAAGCGTGCCCTTGAGTTCAAAAACCTTTGCTGAAGCAAATCCGATAACTACCTTGTCTTTTCTGATATCGACCGCAGTCATGACACCCTTGAATGCGTCTCCGGCGCATGCCTCAACAAGCTTTAGTTTTTCGGGATCAAAGCTTATGGTAAACTGTCCGTTTGTAACTTCAGTGCTCTGTGTGATATCAAGCGTTAAGGTTTCAGAAGACTGAGCAGGAGAGGAAACAACGCTTTCCGAATACACGGCAGACGGATATATCTGTCCGGTGAGCAGTGCAAGTGCTGCAGTAAATGCTATAATGTTTTTCATGGTTTAAGTTCCTCCGTGTTATTACTCAACGTCAGAGGCACCAATAGCAGTTCTTAATGTGTATAATGCGTCAACTGTAGAGATAACATCGTCCTTGTTGCAGTCTGCAAGCTTTTTCTGTGCATCGGATAATTTTATGGAGCCTACGATATGCTGAAGTATGTATCTTACATCCGATGTGGAAATCTTTCCGTCGCCGTTGATATCGCCCGGTTCTATCGGTGCCGGAGCAGGAGCCACTGTAGTCACCTTAGGCGCAGTAGTTACTGCCGGAGCGGAAGTAACAGGCTTAGGAGCCACTGTAGTCACCTTAGGAGCGGTAGTCACTGCCGGAGCGGAAGTAACAGGCTTAGGAGCCGCTGTAGTCACCTTAGGAGCAGTAGTCACTGCCGGAGCAGAAGTAACAGGCTTAGGAGCCGCTGTAGTCACCTTAGGCGCAGTAGTTCCTGCCGGAGCAGAAGTAACAGGCTTAGGAGCTGCAGTAGTCACCTTAGGAGCAGTAGTTTCTATCGGAGCAGGTGTTGTTACAGCCGGAGTTGTTACAGCCGGCTTGTCTACAGGAACGTTGAACATGAAGTCAACGAAGCCGTATCTTGTATATCCCTGATCCTTCTTCAGCATGATGATCGAGCAGTCAGATGTATCGATAGTAACTTTGTTTGAAGACGCGATGTTTTCAGCTGTCAGGGCTATTTCCTGATCGAGTATGCCGTCCTTGTAGATGAAGAGCTTTTCGTTTTCGTTGACTTTTTCGCCTACAACGTCAAAGCTGAATGATACAGAGTTTATGTTTTCTACGTTAAAGCTTGTGCGTGTGTCCTTTGATGAGCTGCCGTCTCCGAGAATGAAGCCGAGTGTATACTCCTTGTCTCTCATAGTGAAGGTTGTGAAGCGGTCAAGATCAGTGTAGAATGTGGTGCGGGCACTGTCAAAGCCTGAACCTATAAACTCCTTTGCTTCTGTGTACTCTGGTACTGACTTCGGCTTCTTTGGAGTGATGGTGTCTGCAATTATGTCACCAAGAGCGATTCTTGCGTAGCTCTGTGAGTTTGCGATACGGATAGTCTTTGCCTTTGAAACATCGACCTTGATATCACGTATTGGCTCAAACGCTTTTACAGGGATCTCTCTGTCGAGCTTGTTGTCAAGATATATGCTGATTGTTGCATCTCTCAGGTCAGTGTTGTCGATTCGTCCGAGATCAAAGGAGAAGGTGTTTATATCTTCAACGTTAAACGATACGCTTGAAAAGTCAGAGTTGTTTCCTGAGCCGAGGATAATACCCTGATGATATGTTCTTCCGCGCATGTTGAAGGAGATAGCACTGCTTACGCCGTCATAGCTTGCTGTACGTACAGGATTGTATGCACTTGAGATGAAAACAGCGGAGTTGCTGCGCTTCTGGAGTGTCTGAGGATTTTTCGGCGCCAGTTTTTCGGTTGTTATATCGCCGAGAGCATACTTGGCTTCGTCGTTGTCACGGAACACACGTAAAACGCTTGCGTCTGAAACGTCTACGGTGTATTTTTCTATTGTAGGTTCATGAGGGTTGAGGGTGAGCTTTTCGTGAAGCTCGTTGTCAAGATACAGATAGAACGTGCATGTATCGAGTGCGCTGTTGTCAACATGTCCGAGGTCGAAGGAAACAGTCTTGAGGTTATCTACGTTGAGCGCAAAGCTTGCGTTGTCGTTGTAGGAGCCGTCACCGATAACTATACCCTGATAGTATGTTCTGCCGTTCATGTTGAACGAATATGCTGTTGAGAAGCCGTCAAACACACTGCATCTGTAGGAGTTGTAAATGTCCTTTACAAAAGCAGCAGAGGTTTTATAATCAGGTGATGTAAATTTGTTTTCAGGGGTTATACCATCGAAGCTGATGTCGCCCAGACCGTACTTTGACTCATCTTCCAGCTTGGATATACGTAAGGTCGAAGCGTTTGAAACGTCGAGAGTATATGTGATAAGCTTTTCGTCCGGTGACAGCTTGAACTCGTCTTCGAGAACGTTGTCAAGATAGATCGAGAACGTGTCCTCTGCAAGTGCTGAGTTATCAACATGTCCGAGAGTAAACGAAATCGTCTTTACGTTTTCTACGTTGAGTGAGAAGGCTGAGCCGTCATTGTAGGAGCCGTCTCCGAGGATTATACCGTTTTTGAAGGTTTTTCCCTGCATGCGGAAGGCACCCTCCGGATCTGAGCCGTTGTATACTGATGTACGGAAATTATCGTATATACTGCTTGCAAGGATATCGGAGGACTTGTAGGACGGAACGTCATAAGCAGGAACGGCCTCGCCGTCAACTGATATGTTTGCAAGTGCATACATGGACATATCGCCGTTTCTGAAGATCTTCATTGCTGAAGCTTCAGAAACATCTATAGAATATTTCTTTATAGGTTCGTTCTGAGTAAGAGTGAAGATATCAGCAACAACACCGTCAAGATAAATAGTGAACTCGGTAAGGTCGGAGCTTGAGTTGTCAACGTGTCCGAGGTCGAAGGAAACAGTGTTTATTCCTGTTACGTCAAACGTGATCTCAGAGTTGTCGTTGTAGCTCTTTTCACCCATAACAACGCCCTGATGATATGTTCTTCCTTTTACACGGAATGTACTGTCGTCTGCACCGGTGTATATTTTGGAACGTACAAGTCCGGTTGCGGAAGCGAGGAAAGCGTCAGTACGTGAGGTTGACGCTGCAGCGTCAGCAGTTTCTACTGCGTATACAGGAGATGCTATAAGCTGTGGCATTTCCGATGCACTATAGACTGTGAGCATTGATGCTGCGAGTGTGAGCGCTGTCACACGATAAATACTTTTTCTTTTCATTTTCAAAAAAAATCACACCTATTCATAAAAAATTATAGTTCTAATCTTACTATAAAAGTATTTATTTGTCAAGTAAAATATAATAAATTTGTATTTTTTATAGTAAAGGACAAATGAAATGGTCGTTTACTATAATTATTGTGTAGTGTGATCTTATAGTGTAACCTCTCAGTCAGCTTCACTGACAGCTCATGGTGTCGGGATAGTTTTCAGAGTGGCACTGCTGTAATAGTGCTTCAGGATCTCTTCGTATCCGCTGCCGGCTTCTGCCATGGCGTTTGCGCCGTACTGACTCATTCCTACGCCGTGACCGTAGCCCTTGGTCGTTATGCAGAATTTGTTTTCGCCTGCGTATGATATTTCAAAGTTTGCTGAACGCAGTGACAGGAGCTCTCTGAATTCTGTGCCGCTTATGACAGTGTTTCCGGCAGTAAGCTCAAGCACTGTTCCGGATTCGCTGCGTGAGTCTATGGAGAACCACTCGTCATGCTTTCCGGAGAACACAAGGTCAGGGTATCTGACCAAGAGGCGTGAGCGCAGCTCCTCGTCAGTAAAGGTATAGCTTTCACTGAAGCCGGGCGCTTCTGTATCGCTGCTGCTTATGCAGGGTACAAGATAGTCTATTTTTTGTCCCCATATGGTTTCGGCACTTTCGGTCATGCCTGATGACATGGAGTGGAACGCGGCTACTATCGGCTCGTCGTTGTATACAAGGATCATATCAGCTACCTCATCAACAGCGGCGCAGATACGGCCGTAGTATTCGTCATACTTGTCGCCGTAGTACCGGCGTATCTCCTCATCGGTGAAGTATGCCTGATATTTTGCCGGATCGTTTGAAAAATCAGCTCCCATAAGCGACTTGTCGTCCTTGCTTGTCATGCTCTGATACAGTGCATAGGTGTGTGATGCCACAGCCTGAGCCTTCAGTGCTTCTTCGCTGAATGAGGCAGGCATTTCGGCGCAGACGGCTCCTATTATGTAGTCACGGACCGGAACCTCCATAAGCTCGTTGGTTTTTGTGTCAAGCACAGTGAAAAAAACTTCTGATGACAGTTCGTCCGTACCGGTGTTTTTTACAGAATACTCTGTAACGACCGGTTTATCGGGAGACTTTTCGCTTTTCGTGAGCGGCTTGTCACCTGTGAACGAAAGCGCAGGGATACTTATCAGTGAGAGAGCATACACCGAAATAATATTCAGAATGTTTTTCATTTTTTTTGACCTTCCTTTTCTTTTTTTAAAACAGTAAATTGCCGTTTGCCGATAACGCAGTTTAAAAATATTTTTTGCGTTCACTATAATATTGACATACACAGGCAAAATAGTGTACAATTAAATGTAAAGATTTTTTATATTCAGAGAGGCGGTATTTTTTATATGAATAGGAACGAATTTGCTCCTGTTGAAAGTTTATGTGATAAATTAAAAGAATATTCTGCTGTGGACCCGGCGCTTTACGAAAAATTTGACGTAAAGAGGGGCTTGAGAAAGTCAGACGGAACAGGTGTAACAGCAGGAATCACAAAAATATGCAACGTTCACGGCTATATCATAAACGAAGGTGAAGTAGAGCCTATTCCGGGCGAGCTCATATACAGAGGCTATGATATAAACGACCTTGTAGACAGGGTAGAAAAGGAAAACAGATACGGCTATGAGGAGGTCGTTTATCTCCTGCTCTTCGGAAACCTTCCGGATAAAAAAGAGCTTACAGAGTTCAAGAACATGATCTCTGCAAGCAGAGAGCTTCCTGAGAGCTTTGCGGAAGATATGATACTCAAGGCTCCGTCAAGAAACATAATGAACAAGATGTCACGTTCAGTTCTTGCGCTTTATTCATATGATGACACAGCTGAGGACACAAGTCTGAAGGCTGAGATGCACAAGGCAGTAAACCTTATAGCAAAGCTTCCGGTTATTATGACCTTTGCTTATCAGGTACAGCAGAGACACTACTATAACAAGAGCATGATAATACACCCGTTACGTCCTGAGGAGGGAACAGCCCAGACTATTCTTTCCATGCTGCGTATGGACAGAGAGTATACTCCGCAGGAAGCGCATCTTCTTGATGTTCTGCTTATGCTTCACGCAGAGCACGGCGGCGGTAACAACTCTACTTTTACATGCAGAGTACTTACTTCTTCGGGAACAGACGCATACTCGGCTTATGCTTCTGCTATAGGCTCGCTCAAGGGACCTAAGCACGGCGGTGCAAACATAAAAGTAGCACAGATGCTTGACGACTTCAAGAGAAACATAAAGAACTGGAATGATGACGGCGAGGTAGCCGATTATATAAGAAAGACCATGAGACGTGAGACAAACGACGGAAGCGGTCTTGTATACGGTATGGGTCATGCTGTTTATACACGTTCAGACCCGCGTGCTGTCATACTCAAGAGAGAAGCCTTTGAGCTTGCGGAGGGTACAGAGTTTGAAGAGGAGTTCAGACTTATTGACGCTATAGAGCGTATGACTCCTGAAGTCTTCAGAGAGTTCAAGGGAGACTCAAAGTCCATATGTGCCAACGTGGATCTTTACTCAGGCTTTGTTTACAACATGCTCGGCATACCTCAGGATCTCTTTACTCCGCTCTTTGCCGTTGCAAGAATGGCCGGCTGGTCTGCTCATCGTATGGAGGAAATGATGACAGGCGGAAGGATCATCCGTCCTGCGTATAAGGCAGTTGCCAAAAAACGCGAGTATGTGGACCTTGAAAACAGATAATCAAAAAAATATAGTCAGCGAAAAGAATATTTTTCGCTGACTATAAAAAACACTTGTCCGGTTTTGAACAGATAAACCGGACAAGTGTATATTTTTTTTATTATTTAAGACCGCAGCATTTTTTGTACTTTTTGCCGCTTCCGCATGGACATGGCGAGTTAGGAGATATCTTTGAAGACTTTACGCCTTTTACAGCATCAGCACATGCATCCAGGAACTTTTTAAGAGCCGCAAAGCCGTCAGGGTTGATGTTTTCTTCAAGAATCTTCATAAGCCTTGGAGATGCGTTTTTAAGGTCTCCGTATATTTCTTCACGTGCAAAGTTCTTGAGGTCTTTGGTGTTTGATGCGCCGAGAACAAAGTCTGATATGAGAGTCCAGAGATAAGGGTACTTTTCAGAAAACTTTTCTGTATCAACAGAACCCTTGCGCAGAACGTCAACGATCGTCATCTTTGCGTCGAAGACAAGATATCTGAGGTTGTCCTTGTCGTCATCGGGTGACGCAAACTTAAGCTTTGCAGTACGCATAGCAAGGAGAGTAAGCTCTGTAACGTCGTTTCCGAACAGTATAAGAGAGCTCTCAAAGTCTGCGACAGCATTCAGGAACCTGTTGTCTGACAATATAGCAGGAACTGCTGCGGCCATGGTTTTTATAAGCTTGTCCGAGAAGCTTTTTATTGAGATATCGTTCGGAGTTTCCGAAAGATTTTTTATTGTTCTTATAAAAAAGTCTTTGTTTGCCGCGCACGGATACTTTGCAAGGTATCCGGAAAGATAATCAGCAGTAAGCTCAGTTTTTACTCCGTTTGTTACGCAGTCGCCCATAGCAGAGTAGAGCATGGCCATACACATGGCAGCTATATCAGGCTCGAAGGGGTTTGCTGACTTTTCGGCAAGCTCACAAAGCTTTGATATAAGCGCATCGTGTTCACCCGAATCAAGCATGAACTCAGAAAAATCCTGCACAAGCTCAGGGTATATGTCAGAGCTGTCTATGCATTTTGTGTACTGAGCGATAGCTTTTTTGCCCCATTTTCTGTCGCTGTATGCACCTGCGAGAAGATGCTCAAGTCTTGTGCAGCTGCTGTTGTCTGCAAGTGCGTTTTCAAGAAGCTTGATGGCCTTTCCTGTGCTTCCGCTTCGGCGGTAGGCCTGAGACAGCTTTGTTATAACGGTTATGGAGCGAGGCGAATCAGCAAGAGCTTCTTCAAGTAAAGCAACTGCTTTTGATGGGTTTTCTTTTGCTTCGTTTTTTTCGCTTTCCGCACACAGCTTCTTTGCGTTTGCAGATATATTGTCTGACAAGTCAATACTTTTGGTCATTGGGGTTTTTCCTTTCTATATTTCACGGTTGATAATAAACACTGGAAAGTTCATAAGTTTAAGAGGAGGATATAAAAAATGTCAAAAACCTTATATATTTCAGATCTTGACGGTACCTTGCTTGACAGTAGTGCCGCTGTTACGGAGGATACCCGCAGTATACTCAACGAGGTTATTCTGTCAGGAGGGTACTTCAGTGTTGCCACGGCAAGAACTGCCGCAACTGCTGTTCCTATAACAAGCGGAATAAATATCAACGTTCCGGTTGTCCTTATGAATGGAGTCTGTATATATGATACGGTAAAAAAAGAATATGTAAAAATCGAAAAGCTCTCTGAGCCACTGCTTCTGAAGATGTTTGATGTGCTCGGAAAATATCATCTGTCGGGATTTCTTTTTTCCATAAACAACGGCGTTCTGGAGACCTTTTATGAGAATCTGGATTCAGAAAACGCCCGCAGGTTTTATGAGGAAAGAACACGAAGATACGGGAAATATTTTACAAGGGTAGATGATTTTCTGAGCTGTACAGACAAAAACGCTGTTTATTATTCTGTAACGGACAGATATGAGCTTCTCAGACCTGTATGCGATGAACTCAGAGGCATAAACGGTCTGCATATTGATTTTTACCGTGATGTTTATGCACAGGAATACTGGTATCTGGAGGTAAGCTCAGCTGACGCTTCCAAATACAATGCAGTAAAATACATCAGAGAAAAGTATGGTTTTGACCGGATAGTCGGTTTCGGAGACAATCTCAACGATCTTCCGCTTTTTGAAGCGTGCGATGAAAAATACGCCGTTGAAAATGCCAGAGAGGAAGTCCGTAAAGCAGCAGACGGCATAATACCTTCAAACAACGATAACGGAGTTGCCCGGAAAATATATGAGTTGCTAAAAAAGCCGCTATGACTTCCGGCGGCTTTTAACAGAGTGTTCCCGAGGTGATTCGAACACCCGACCTACCGCTTAGGAGGCGGTCGCTCTATCCTGCTGAGCTACGGAAACATAACATATAATAGTGAAAGTCAAAATTAATCTGACTTTCACTATATTGATTTTTTTGATCCCTGCACATCAGCTGATAGTAAACGAAAAAAATTTGCGTTCACTATAGTTCTGACTTGCATTAATAATTATACCACAGTTTTTAGCCAAATACAATAGCAATTATGAAAAAAATATAACGTATGTTTTTGTTTTTTATACAGGTACGCTCAGGTGTGATTTGTCAGGATGTCCTCGTAAAAAAGCTTTGCTGACGGCATTAAACATACGAGCTTCTGATTGACTTTGAGCATAAAATATAATATAATTTATAACGATAATATCTGAAGGGAACGATAAAAAAATTGAAAACAGAAAATTATTCATATGAAAAGCTGTCAGATACCGTGTGGGTATGTGCAAGTGAGGATCACCGCTTCGGAACTGACGCTTTTTTGCTGGCTGATTTTGCAAAGCATAAGAAAAACGATATAGTATGCGAGCTGGGTACAGGATGCGGGATAATTTCTCTTATCATGTCCCGTGAAAACGCACCGTCCTCAATATACGCTGTAGATATACAGGAAAACGCAATAGAGCAGCTCAGACTCGGTATAGAAAAAAGCAGACTTACAAACATAGTTCCCGTGTGTGCTGATCTGAAAGTCCTGTGGGATGAAGCACCGCTTGAAAAATGCTCTCTTGTAGTATGCAACCCTCCGTACAAGGCAGCAAACGCAGGCATAGAGAGTACTCTTGAATCACAGCGCATAGCACGTCATGAAATACTCTGCAATATAAACGACGTATGCCGTGCCGCGTCAAGGCTCCTGAAGTTCGGCGGCCGTCTGTGTATGTGCAACAGACCGGAACGCCTGAGCGACGTTATATCGGCGATGAAACAAAACGGTATAGAGCCGAAGCTTCTGAGGTTTGTGAGCAACACTCCGGAGCAGGCACCGTGGCTTTTTCTCATAGAAGGAAAAAAAGGCTCAAAATCGTATATGAAGGTCGCTCCTTCGCTATATATGTTCGGAGAGGACGGATACTCCGATGAAGTGAAAAAAATATACAGACTTACTGATGAAGGGAGAAGTTAAGAAAAAAATGTCAGGAACGCTTTATGTGCTCGGAACACCTATAGGAAATATTTCCGATATAACGCTCAGGGCGCTTGATATACTTTCGGAGGTTGATTTTATAGCTGCCGAGGATACCCGTGTGACGCTCAAGCTCCTTAACAAGTATGATATAAAAAAACCTCTTGTAAGCTATCACGATCACAGCTCAAGGCTATGCGCACAGGGGATAATAGACAGGCTTGCCGCCGGCGAGAACGCCGCTGTTGTAACTGATGCAGGAATGCCCTGTATATCTGATCCGGGCGAGGGGCTTGTGAAGCTCTGCTATGAAAACAACATATCCGTAAAGGTTATTCCCGGTCCGAGCGCTGTTGTATCCGCTCTTGCGATATCGGGGCTCAACACCTCAAGATTTTCCTTCGAGGGCTTCCTGTCCGTTACGAAAAAACAACGCACAGAGCATCTCGAGGAGGTAAAGAACAACACGAACACGATGATTTTTTATGAGGCGCCGCATAAGCTCACGGCTACGCTTAAGGATATGCTCCGTTACTTCGGAGACCGCCGTATATCGCTTTGCAGAGAGCTTACGAAGGTATACGAGGAGGTAATACGCTGTACGATATCCGAGGCTATAGCGTACTACGAAAGCAAGTCACCTAAGGGCGAGTATGTTCTGGTCATAGAGGGTGCAAAGCCGTCAGAGGAGCCCGGTTATACCATAGAGCAGGCGGTAAATATGGTAGAGGAGCTTGTCAGGGACGGGGAAAAAACAATATCAGCCTGCAAAAAAATAGCTTCTGAAACAGGCTACAAAAAAAGCGAGCTTTACCAGCTTATAAACGCTCAGAAGGAAGAATAATAAAAACAAAAAATCCTTTTCTGTCAAAGTGCAGAAAAGGATTTTTTTATCAGTAATCTCCTGAAGTATCGTTCATAAGCTTAAATTTTATTTCGAACGTCTGTTCCTTTTTGTTTTCGTCTATGCGTACTACTCTGGCGGTCACTGTGTCACCTGCGCCCTTTCCCTTTGAGATGATGGCTTCGGTGAATGTGTGGTAGTCAGTTACAGGAGTTCCTTCTACTTCGACGATTATGTCGTCCTTGCGGAGTCCTGAGCTTGCTATATCGCAGCTTTCGTCTACCGAGCTTATAAGAAGCCCTTCCGGAAGACCGCTTTCCTTTGAATGCTCCGCAGTTATGCTGTAGAAGCTTATGCCCACCTTGAAGCGGCCGCTTATATGACCGTTTGCAACAAGCTCTTCTATTATGGGCTTTGCGTCGTTTATTGTGATTGCAAAACCGAGTCCCTCGTAGCTTGAGCTGACGTACTTGGAGGATGTTATGCCGATGATCTGTCCGTACATATTGACAAGAGCACCTCCGGAGTTTCCGGGACTTATTGCTGCGTCAGTCTGTATGCAGTTCATTTCTCTGCCGGTCTCATCGGCTCTTATCATACGGTTTATACCTGAAACATATCCGCCCGATATGCTTCCTGTAAGTCCGCCGGGATTTCCTATAGCAATTACCTGCTCGCCCTGAACTACATCATCAGAGTTTCCGAATTCTGCGACAGTAAGCTTTTTTCCCTGAGGAGATATCTTTATGACTGCGATGTCCGTTTTTGAATCATAGCCTATTATTTCGGCGGTATGAGCCGCTTCGTCAGAGAGCATTACCTTGACGTATTTTCCTTTGTTTATAACGTGTGCGTTTGTTACTATATATCCGTCCTCGGACATTATTATGCCGGAACCGCTTCCGATAGGAACAGAGTAGGTGTTGTCTGAAAAATTAAGTATCTCTACTACTGACGGGCCGACAACGGCACATATTCCTGCGGCAGTGTATTTTCCTGTTTCGTCGGTAAGCGCTTCCTCTGTCGGACGCGGGTTGAGTCCGAGTATGATTGTTGTTTTGGTTTCAGGTGAATAAAACCCTTCCTTCAGGTCAAAAGCTCTTGCTATAATGCAGTAGACAGCAAACAGAAAAACAAGTATCACTGTGAACACCGACAAAAAAGCAGCCGGTTTTATGATCGGGGGTTCAGGTTCCGGAAATCTGTTTTTAAAATCAGTATCGCATACAAAAACAGGAGAGTCATATATCCTGAGTTCTTTTTTAAAAACAGATTCTGTTTTGTGTGCATCACTGCTCATGGTGTCTTCTGTAAAGTTTTTTTCTTGCTCCATACGTATCCTTTCTTATGCTGAGGACGCAGGACTTCAGATCCCTTCCTCTTCGTCGCTGACTTCAAACTTATAGCCTCTGCCCCACACAGTTATCAGTTCCCACTTGGATGAAACGTTTTCGATTTTTTCTCTTATTCTTTTTATATGAACATCGACTGTTCTTGAATCTCCGTAATATTCAAAGCCCCACACCTCGTCAAGAAGCTGGTCTCGGGTAAATACCTTGTTCGGGTTGGAGGCAAGGTAATAGAGCAGCTCAAGCTCCTTAGGCGGTGCGTCAACAATAGAGCCTTTTACTCTGAGCTCATATCTGGTTATGTTTATCGACATGTTTTCATATGAGACTTCTTTTGTCTCTGTGCTGCCGGACTGGCTTGTACGTCTGTGTATTGCCTTGATACGAGCCATTACTTCCTTTATGTCAAAAGGTTTTGTAATATAGTCGTCTGCTCCGAGCTCAAGTCCGAGAACCTTGTCAAAGATCTCGTTCTTTGATGTTATGATGATGAGAGGTATGTTTGATTTTTTTCTGACCTCTCTGCATATCTGCCAGCCATCCTTGTCCGGGATTGCAACATCAAGAAGGATGATGTCGGGCTTTAAGGCTCTGAATTTTATGAGCGCTTCATCTCCGTCATGAGCGAGAATGACATTGTTTCCTTCTTTTTCAAGAGCTGTCTTTAGTATTCCGCAGGTATTGCGGTCTTCGTCTATTATAAGAACCTTTCCGAATAACACGTCCTTGCTTCCTCCTTCGTAAAGTATGATATATACTAAAGGTACATATATATCTATTATACAACATTAAAGGGTTGTGTACAAGTGATATTATGAACAAATTATTTCAGGAAAATTAATAGGAATATAACTAATGCTGAATGTGTTTGTGAAATAAGGCGATTTTGTTTTCACAATAAGTTGTAACTATGTGCAATCAGCCAAAGTTTATGTGAGATTTTAAAAAACTCTTGATTTTTTATTTCAACTTGTTAAAATATAATTAGCACTCAAAGATAATGAGTGCTAAACAACAAATAATGCTAAATCAGATTTTTAAAAAATCAAGGATTAATGGTTCTTTGATTTTTTATTGATTTTTATCAAGGAGGAAATATATTATGACGATCAGACCACTTGCAGACAGAGTAGTTGTTAAGATGACTGAAGCAGAGGAAACAACAAAAAGCGGAATCATTCTTACAGGTTCAGCAAAGGAAAAGCCACAGGTTTCAGAGGTAGTTGCTGTAGGCCCCGGCGGAATGGTTGACGGAAACAAGGTTGAGATGTACGTAAAGCCCGGCGACAAGGTTCTTACAAGCAAATATTCAGGAACTGAAGTTAAGGTTGATGGTGTTGAGTATACTATCCTCAGACAGGAAGATATACTTGCTATAGTAGAATAAAACATACAAAAAAGGAGTTTAATTAAGTTATGGCTAAAAATATTTGTTACGGCGAGGATGCCAGAAAAGCACTTCAGGCAGGTATAAACAAGCTTGCAGATACAGTAAAGATCACACTCGGACCTAAGGGCAGAAACGTAGTTCTCGACAAGAAGTTCGGCGCTCCGCTCATCACAAACGACGGTGTTACAATAGCAAAGGAAATCGAGCTTGAGGACGCTTTCGAAAACATGGGAGCACAGCTCGTAAAGGAAGTTGCAACAAAGACAAACGACGCAGCAGGCGACGGTACAACAACAGCAACACTTCTTGCACAGGCACTTATCCGTGAGGGTATGAAGAACATAGCAGCAGGCGCAAACCCGATGGTAGTAAAGAAGGGTATCGCAAAGGCTGTAGATGCTGCTGTTGCATCGATAGTTAACAACTCCAAGGCTATAGAGGGAACAGAGGATATAGCAAGAGTTGCTACTATCTCATCTGCTGACGAAACAGTAGGTAAGCTTATTGCTGAGGCTATGGAAAAGGTAACATCCGACGGTGTTATCACTATAGAAGAAAGCAAGACTGCTGAAACATACAGTGAAGTTGTAGAGGGTATGCAGTTTGACCGTGGATATATTTCACCATATATGGTTACAGATACAGACAAGATGACAGCAGTTATCGATGATGCATACTTACTTATCACAGACAAGAAGATATCATCTATCCAGGATATTCTTCCGCTTCTCGAACAGATCGTTCAGGCAGGAAAGAAGCTTGTTATCATAGCTGAGGATATTGAGGGCGAAGCTCTTACAACTCTCGTTCTCAACAAGCTCAGAGGTACTTTTGTATGCGTTGGCGTAAAGGCTCCGGGCTTTGGAGACAGACGTAAGGAAATGCTCAAGGATATAGCTGTTCTTACAGGCGGCGAGGTTATCACAGATGAACTCGGTCTTGACCTTAAGGAAACTACTATCGAACAGCTCGGCCGTGCAAGACAGGTAGTTGTTCAGAAGGAAAACACTATCATTGTTGACGGTGCAGGTTCAAGTGAGGCAGTTAAGGACAGACTCAGCCAGATCAAGACACAGATCGAAACAACAACATCTGACTTTGACAGAGAAAAGCTTCAGGAAAGAGTTGCTAAGCTTTCAGGCGGTGTTGCAGTTATCAAGGTAGGTGCTGCTACAGAAATCGAAATGAAGGAAAAGAAGCTCAGAATAGAAGACGCTCTTGCAGCTACAAAGGCTGCTGTTGAGGAAGGTATAGTTGCCGGCGGCGGTACAGCTCTCATCAACGCTATGCCTGCTGTTGAAAAGCTCCTTCCTTCACTTGACGGAGATGAAAAGACAGGTGCAAAGATCGTACTCAAGGCTCTTGAAGAACCTGTTCGTCAGATCGCTCTCAACGCAGGTCTTGAAGGCAGCGTTATTATCGATAAGGTAAGACGTTCACGCAAGGTAGGCTACGGCTTCGATGCTTATAACGAGCAGTATGTGGATATGATTCCAGCAGGTATCGTAGATCCTACTAAGGTAACACGTTCAGCACTCCAGAACGCAGCTTCTGTTGCAGCTATGGTTCTTACAACAGAAAGCCTCGTAGCCGATATCAAGGAAGAAGCACCTGCAGCTCCTATGATGCCACAGGGCGGCGGAATGGGCTTCTGATAAATCATAAATATACGGGCTTTTAAAAAACGCTCTTAGAAATTATAACGGATATCTCGTGAGAGATGTCCGTTATTTTTTTAGAAAAAAGTCCGCACTGTCTGTGTGCAGTCAATATAATAAAAGTCAAAACAGATCTGATTTTCATCTTCCGCTATTGTATTTGCTGTAAGTACGATGTATAATATATTTAAGAAACATTACCTACGGAGGTTTGCGGAATGTCATCAGACAAAAGCAACAAAATGCAGCTCTGGATGCAGCTGATAAACGCAGAAACGGAAGGTGATCTTGAAATGCTTGAACAGACAAACGTAAAAGAAATACAAGAAGCTGTACTCATCCTGCGTGAAATGAGCGCAGATGAAAAGATGAAGGAACTTGCAAGACGAAGAGAACTCGCCCTTTCTGACAAAATAACAGATCTTGAGGTTTCAAGGGCAAAGGGCAGAGCGGAAGGTTTGGAAGAAGGCATGCAGAAAGGAATGCAGGAAGGCATAGAGAAGACCAAGAATGTTTTCAAACTTTTTATGCAGGGCTACAATACGTGGCAGATAGCCGAAGAACTTGGAATTTCTGAAGAACAGGTCAAAATGATAATAAACTGATGGTTGAAAATAAAATTATAGTGAACGAAAAAAATGTTTTTTTCGTTCACTATATGTATATGTAGATTTATTTTGTGTTCGGCTAAACGAAAAAATATGATTCAGTAAGGGGAGGAAAAATGTTTGTCAGCAGATTGTCAGCGCTTAATAAATTAAGTTATGGCGGAAAGGCGGAGTCGTTAAACCGGATGATAACAGCAGGACTTCCGGTTCCTGAAGGGTATGCTGTGGCAGCGGAGGCTTTTGAGGACGGCAGGCTATGCAGTCAGGCGGAAAAAGAGCTTGCTGTGGTCATAAGCTGTTTGTCATCAAGGTATACATACGCTGTACGTTCCTCTGCTCTGGGAGAGGACGGTGCGGATAATTCGTTTGCAGGTGCATATGAAACTGTACTCGACGTTCCTGTGGATAAGATTTTTGAAGCTGTCAGAACAGTTGCATCCTCTGTGTTTAACGAAAGGGCGGCTGTTTATTCCGGCGAGCGCAATGCAGAGCACGGAAAAATATCAGTTGTTATACAGCGCTTTGTTCGGCCTGAGTTTGCAGGGGTACTTTTTACTGTTGATGCAGTAACAGCAGGAACTGAATATATGACCGGAAACTATGTAAAGGGCGTAGGAGAAGCACTGGTATCAGGTGAAGAAAGCGGAAGCACCTTCAGGATAAACGCTGTAAGATATTCGTTTGAGGGTGAGGATGAACTGAGGCCTTATGGCAAAAAGCTTTTTTCATACGCAAAAAAGATAACAGATATCTATAAGTGTCCGCAGGATATAGAGTGGGCGATTGCTGACGGAAAAGTCTGCATACTGCAGGCAAGGCCTGTTACGACTCTTCATAAGAATAACACTGATGCGTTTGATATCAATGATTCTCTGTGCGGTGAGCTTCTTCTTTCCAAAACAAATGTAGGAGAGATTTTTCAGAGGCCTGTTTCACCTGTTACCTATAGTGCACTGCGTGTGATCATAGATACTCTGGGAATACCTCTTGTTTCAAACGTCTGCGGTCAGCCTTATCTCAATATAAGCGGACTTTGCTCTATGATAATGTCATTCGGGGTTTCAAAGGAAAAAGCGTTTAATATGATCTCGGAGCTTGCAGGAGGTATTCCGCAGGGGATAGATATTCCTGTATATCCGTTTGACAAAAAGACTTTTTTTAAAAAAATAACTAAACTTCTGAAAAATACTGTCATGAAGAAAAAATCATCTGCAGACTTCGGTAAGAACTTCAGAAGCCGTATTGCTGAAGTGGGAAATGATATTATTTCCCAAATAAAAAATATTTCTTCGGTAAACGAGCTTGAAAAAATATGGGACGGAAAATGCGTTCCGTATATGAACAAAACCTTGTCAGCAATAGCAACAGGGCTTTCGCTGAAGTCTCTTTTTGCCACAAGGGAAAAGCTTGAAAAGCTGTGCGGAAGCGAGCTTGCTGACAGGCTTCTTTCTGACTGCTCAGAGAACGGAAACATAGAGAGCACGGGTGTTCTTCTTGCGCTTGATGATGTTGCAAACGGCAGGATGTCCCGGGAGGAATATATTGTGAGATATGGTCACCGTCATGCCGATGAAATGGAGCTATGTCTGCCATATCCCTATGAAGACGCAGACTTTCCCGAGAACGCTGTCAGTGATTATATAAAAACCGGTATAGATGCATATGCACTGAAAAATGCACAGGAGAAGCGCTACAAAGAAGCAGTTGAAAAATTCAGAAAAGAATACCCTTCTAAGGCTGCATGGCTTGATAAGCTGCTCAGAAAATATTCGACAGCCGTATATAAGCGTGAAGCAGTGAGAAGCGAAGCACTCAGGCTTTTTTGTGTAATAAGGGAATACCTGCTTAAGGCCGGAGAGCTTACAGGGCTTGATGATGATATTTTTATGCTGTATATCGAAGAAGTAGCATCTCTGCTGAAGGGAGACAGAAGCATAAAAGAAAAGATAGCTCTTCGCAGAAGAAACTATCAAAGGCAGCTTGAGATGCCTGATTTTCCGAGTATTATATGCGGAAGGTTTACTGTGGAGGAGTGGGAACAAAGCGGCCGTGCAAGCGGTTATTATCGCTTCGGTGAGACAAACAATGATGAAAAAAGCGGTACTGTCAGAGGTGTTGCAGGTTCATGCGGTCAGGCTGAGGGAAGGGTGAGAGTTCTTTCGTCCATAGATGAAGCGGATACTTTTGAAAAGGGAGAGATCCTTGTGGTACAGGCGGCAAACATCGGCTGGATAAAGCTGTTTCCCAGGGCTGCTGCTGTTGTTACTGATATAGGTGCGCCTCTTTCCCATGCGGTCATTGTTGCACGTGAGCTTGGAATACCTGCTGTTGTAAGCTGTCAGTGTGCCTCAGGAGCGTTCAGAACAGGCGACAGGGTGAGAGTGGACGGAACTCTCGGAATAGTTACACGAATTGACTGAGGCTCCGGTAAAGTATAGTTATCATAAAAAATATTTTTTTAGAAGAAAAAGCAAAAGACAGGCTTCGTTAGCGGAAACCTGCCTTTTGCTTTTATTCGATGTTATAAAAATCCTTCATCTGTTTTTTGAGAATTTCTTTGTGCTTGTACATTTCCTTGTCGGCTCTTGTTATGATAGCCTTTATGTCAGGCGCTGCTCCGTCTGTTTTCGGATCAAAGCATGCTGTGCCTACGGCTGCTGCAAATGGATATCCCTTGTAGTCAAGAGCTTCTTCCGAAAGAGCACGGTTTATGTTCTGAGTAAGATCGCTCTTTGTTATACACATGAACTCATCGCCGCCGGTACGGTAAACCTGTCCTTTTTTTCCTACTGAACGTATCAGTAATGAGGCGCATCTTATGATAGCGTTGTCGCCTTTTTCGTGGCCGTAGTTATCGTTGATGTGCTTTAAGAAGTTTACATCGCATACGGTGAAGAACAGCTTCCTGCATTGCTGCGGATTTTTTTCGAAGATACTTATCTGCTCCTCGTAGCTGTTTCTGTTGAATGTGTTTGTCATTGTATCGATGGAAGCTTCAAGCAGGACGTTATTGGTCTCGTTGAGCCTTTTTGCGGCAAATACTATGATAAGTGTTCCGAGGGCGAGTATTACAGCTGCCAGAGAAATTATGACGGCAAGCTGTATCATTTCCTTACGGTGCTTTACCGTACTGTTCTGTATTGTTATGTCATCGATATAAAACGGCATAAGATCGTCTGCAGTGAGATTTTCCTTGTCACCGTTAGCTGTCTGTATAAAAAGATGTATGTCTATAGCGCCCGGCGGAACAATAAGCTCTCCGCTGATTTTTGACCATGTACCCTTCTGAAACTCCTTGCTTGCTATTTCTATGTATTCTTCTTTTCCGTCGTAGTTGTACTGGATCTCAAGAAGAAAAACATGGGTTTCTTCATATTCCTTTCCGTTGTACATGACATATGCCGAGTACTCGTATCTGGTGTTCGGCTTTATCATAGAGGATATGTTGACCATGGGAGCCATCCAGGTTTTTGTCCTGTTTGAAGTGAAGAGAGAATACTGACCGTCGTGACTGAACGTGGATGAACGTTCTAGTACGGGCGTGCCACGTGGTTTCCAGTTGTTTAAGTCCTCTTCGAAGCTGAAGTTGTATTCGAAGGTTTCTGATTCGGGTGAAATACTCGTCACACTGGGTTTGCTTTTGCCTGTAATGACTATATCGTCTATGCTGAAGTTTACGTCAGTGTCAGACGCTTCAAAGTATATGTTCGACGATATCGCGTCTTCCGGAAGCTCAAAATCTCCTGAGAGCTTTGTCCATCCGGAAACGTTTGTTGTCGATAGGTTTGCGTAGACCTCACCTTCTTCGGTCGGTACCTCAATTACGATAGACCACAGAATAGTACTCTCATCTATGCTGCTTTTTACGTAGGCTTCGAAGTGGTATGCCTGACCGGGTACAAGCAGGTTTGAAGTGTTGAGCGTAGGACCGCTCCAGCTCGCTGAACGGTCTGAAGCATAAAGCGAATAATCTCCGCTGTGGCCGCCGTCTGAGTTTAAGGTAAGTACTGACTGTCCGCCGAGGGGATACCATCCGTTAAAATTTTTTGATTCAAAATCTTCCTCAAGAACAGTATATATATATTCTGAAGTTTCTTCGGCATATGACAGGCTTGCAGGAGAAACACTGATAAAAATCAGTAAAGCCAATAAGCAAAAAATAAATCTTTTCATTTGTTCTCCGCCTTTATCATAAGTAACATTGTCTGAATATGCAGTGAAAAAAATACTATTGCCGACATGCACGAAGCTGACATAGTAAGCAAAGGTGCAGGGCTGAAAACAATAGTATTATTATAACGAATGTAAAAAAATGTTTTTGGCGTTCGCTATAATAATATTATATCATTTGTTGTTGTATATTGTCAATGTGCATATTAAATAATAAACCCTCTGAAAATTATATCAGAGGGTTTTATATCGGTTATTTTCTTGAAAAGTCCTTGTTTTTTTCTTTGATCTTCTGTTTGTCTGAGTACATTTCCTTGTCACAGCGTTCGATAATAGCCTTTACGTCCGGAGTATCAGAGTCAAGCTTCGGATCATATGCGGAAAATCCTGCTGCAACAGCAAACGGATATCCCTTGTCTATTGCAGATTCTTTTTTGATGGCGTCTTTTATCTGTGAGCTGAGCGGTTTTGTGGTTATACATACAAACTCGTCTCCGCCTGTTCTGTACACATCTCCCACAGAGCCTGCAGCTTTGATCAGAAGCTCTGCACATCTTGTGATAGCCTCGTCGCCCTTTTCATGACCGTGATGGTCGTTTATATACTTGAGGAAGTTTACGTCAAAGAGTGAAAAATAAAGGGATTTGCACTGTTCCGGTTCTTTTTCAAGAAGCTCTATGCGTTTTTCGTACGAGTTACGGTTGAGTGCTTTTGTCATAGCGTCTATAGAGATAGAAGCAAGTGCGGTCTTTTTCTTTTTCTGACGTGTAATGATAAGCGTAAAGATACCGTATATGCCCAGAGAAAGCAGTGAGCCGGCTATCAGTACAGCAAAGAGCTTCATGGCAGTTTTTCTGTGGACTACAGAGGTTTCTGTAACAGTAACTGTATCTACATAAAAAGGCATAAGATCAGTATCAGAAAGCACAGAACCATCGGTTATGTTGGCTGTCTGAATATAGAACATTACATCGATCGCGTTTTCAGGAAGGGTATACATGCCTGATATTTCGGTCCAGTAGCCCTTTTTTATTTCTTTTTCGGTTATAAGCTGATAAACAGCCTGTCCGTCTATGTTGTATTCGACTTCCATGCGCATTTTGTGTGAGTCGTTTAAGTTTTCGTCGTTATACATTACATATGCCGAATAAAAATAGTTTACGCCTCTCTCGACCTTGTTTATGTTTACAGTAGGGCCGTTCCATGTTCTTGTTCTGTTTGTGACATATATGGAGTGAGAACCGGTATGGCTGTATTCGTCTGTTCTGATAAGTCTGTTATCGCCGCGAGGACGCCATGTTTCGTTTCCGTTTTCAAAGTCGAAGCGATAAAGATAATCGTTGTTTTCATCTTCGGAAACTACTGTGCTTTTTTTGCCGGTTATCGATATATCGTCGATACAAAAATCAAGAGTTGTGTTTTCACAGTCATAGTAGAGCAGAAACGATACAGAGTCCTCCGGAGTTTCAACAACAGCGCTTAACGGTGTCCATTGCTTCGGTTCTACGAGTGCTTCTGCTACAGATATATAGTTTGCGGTACCCATAGAGTCGATACATCTCATAGTCCAGAACATTTTCGTTGCGGTTGTTCCTTCATGGTATATCCATGTGTTGAAGTTGTAGGTCTGCTTTGTTTCCATAAAAGAGTCAGCAGTAACAGAAGGACTGTGAAACGTGCTTGATCTGTCGGTTATTTTGAGACTGTATTCTCCCGAATGAGCGGTCTCGTTGGTTACTGAAAGATTTCCTCTTCCGCCGAAGGGTGACCATCCGGTCATGGACTGGTCTTCAAAGTCAGATGACAGCAATACGACGTCTTCTGCCTCGTCTGCACAGACTACTGAAGCCGGTACAACCAAACAGGATAGTATCATCATCAGTATGATAGTAAACGGTAATACTCTTTTTTTCATAATAATAATCCCCACCAATCATTATAAAAATTTTTTACAAGTAGTATAAAATCAGACTTAGTCAATCTGATGTTATTGTAATTATAATTATAACATTTTATAGGCAATATGTCTATATCAATATTGCTAAATTATATCGATAATGTTATGTGTAAATTTACTATTGAAGTTATAGTGGACGTCAGAAAATATGAAAACACAAAAGCCGGGTGTTATGACCCGGCTTGGTATGAGTGCTTTTTAGAATCCGTCAAAAGGTGCGTCGAGAGGATTGTCTTCGCTGTCAGTTTCATAGTTTGCGTTTTCATCCTCATATGAGAAGGTTTCGATGTTGAATATATCCTGTTCTCTTGTTGTTTCGGAAGAATCCTGTTTGCTGCCTGAAGAATGTTTTGCGGAATCAGGCTTCTGGTTGTTTCCTGAGTTCTTCTTTTTCTTTTTTCCGGTTCCGGAGTTCTGAGTATTTTTGTTTTCCTGACCGCTCTTGTTGTTTTCCGGTTTTTCGGATTTTTCCGGAGCTTTTGTGCCGGTTGTTTTAGCAGAAGCTGCGTCAGGTCTTGCTTCTGAGGCTTTTTTCTCAGGTTTATTTTCTTCGGATGAAGAAGAGTTTTTGTTTTCCGGCTTTTTCGTAGCCTTATTATCAGAGGAGTCTGTTTTTCCGGGAGCAGAATATTCCTTGGTGAGGTTTTCGAGTGAAGCTTCAGATGCTTCATTTCCTTCGGATACAGGCTTTTTATTGAATCTGCTCTTCATAACTATAAACATGAAGATGAGAGCAGCAACACCCAGAGAAATAGCAAGTATCATAGGGAGAGCGAGACTTTTTGTGTTTGCAAGATCGCTTCTTATTATGGATATATCATCAGCGTAGAAGGATACAAGGTCAGTGTATGAGAGCTCAGTGACACCCTCTTCGAGATTTGCTGTCTGCATATACAGGAAGACGTTTGTTGCACCTTCAGGTATAGTGAACACGCCGGAGATATTTGTCCATTCGTTTCTCGCTGCTTCTGCACTTGCGATAAGCTCGTAGACCTCACTGCCGCCGTAGTTGTACTGAAGCTCGAGGCGGAATGAATGTGATGGGTCGGCTTTCTGGTCTGTATAGAGTACGTTTGCGGAATATGTATACTCTGCACCGCGTGCTATGGTATCTATAGGAATAATAGGTCCGTTCCAGATCTTGGTTCTGTTAGTCGCAAGTACGGAATAATCTCCGCTGAAGCTATGCTCGTCTGTTCTTATGAGACGCATATCTCCACGGCTGTTGCAGTTGTCAAAACCACTTTCGAAGTCAAAGTGAAAGCTTGAAGCTGAACCGTCCTTCGGAGCGAACTTCGGCTTTTCTTCTGTCTGCGGAGCTTTTCCGTAGATACGTATGTCGTCTATGTTGTAGATGAGAGCTGAGTTCTGTGCTTCGATATACATAAAAGTGCTCTTTGTATCTTCCGGAACAGTTACGGTTCCTTCGAAGTACGTCCATGTTTCCGGCTCAGCTTCGATCTGTGCTGCTCCGGAATAGTTGTCGTTGTTTACAGAATCAGTAAACTTTACTGTGACAGTAAGACTTTCTGTCTGAGAGCCTTCATGATATATCCAGCCTGTAAGCTTGTATGTTTCCAGTTTTGTAACATATGAGTCGAGTGTGATAGAAGGGCTGTTGTAGGATTTTTCTCTTCCTGATATGTTAAGGCTTGCGTTTCCTGACTTCTTGTTATCTGTATCAAGTACAAGCTCTCCGGAGCCTCCGAATACACCCCAGCCGCTGATTGTTTCGCCTTCAAAATCATCAGAAAAAACCGGAGTTTCGCTTTCGGCTTCATCAGCGCACACGTATGGTGCAGCGAAGCTTGAAAGACACATGGAAAGCGAAGCAAGTACGCTTGCCAGGAAGGAAATTTTTTTAAATTTCATAGATCATTTTCCACCTTATATGTTCGTATAATTAATAAAAAAAATTATAATATTCTTCTTACATTAAAGTATAACATTTTTAAAAAACTTTGTCTATATACATAATAAAAAAAAATAAACATTATTTATAAGCTTTTTGCAGCACTTTTATGAAAGTTTTTGACGGAATTTTTATGCGATATGTTAATACTTCTGTAAAAATTAACATGCGGATTTATAATAATATTTTTTGTCACATCTTAAAAAAGAGGAGAAAAAAATATTTTTAATCTGTTTGCATTTTTTTGATAAATCTGTTATAATAAAAAATAAATTGATGTAATCGTTTTTATTATGCTTTAATAGACCGTCCGGCAGGTGTTTATGCAGTCAGAGGGAGACCGTGGTGAGTGTCAGATATTTTTGATGATTCACTATATAGCGGCATTTAATAGCTGTCGGAGGAAGGAGGAAGTTTGGAAGTAACAATCAAAGACGTTGCTAAGCTTGCAGGAGTTTCGGTTGCAACTATTTCCAGAGTTTTAAACAACAGTGCGGTCGTATCGCCGGAAACTGCCGAAAAAGTAAACAAAGCAATAAAGGAGCTGGACTATCGTCCTAATTTTCTGGGAAGAAATCTGAGAAAACGTGAAACCAACGTTATTCTGGCGCTTGTTCCCTCGACAGAACACACATATTACAGTGAAATACTTCACGGTATGCAGGAGGAGGCGCTGTCACACGGATATGACGTGCTTATGAGTACTACCAACAGCTATCGTCCTAACGAAGAAAGGCTTCTCGGAATGCTGAGAAACAGAACTGTGGATGCGGCGGTGCTTATGGGTACCGTTCTTGATAAGGATTATCTGAACGAGCTTGCAGCGCACAACTGTGTTGCACTTTGCTGTGAGTCGCTTGAGGGCTCGGAGGTTCTGACAGTAGTTGTAGATAACGAAAAGGCTGCTTATGACGCAGTAAGCTATCTTGTTTCCATAGGCCATCATGATATTGCGATGGTTTCTACAGACGTCAGGGCACCGTCGTCTGTAGAACGTGAGAAAGGATATATAAGAGCACTTAAGGACAGCGGTATCGGGTATAACGAAAAATACATGTACCGGGGCTCTTATGATTATACCAGCGGAATGAAGGCCTGTGAGTATTTTCTGGGTATGGAGAAGCCGCCTACGGCTGTTTTTGCTATATCAGATTTTCTGGCTGCGGGCGTAGTAAAAAAAGCCACTGAAAAAGGAATCAGTACAGGAAGAGAGTTTTCCGTAATAGGTTTTGACAACATAAGCATGACAGAGATGTATACTCCGTCCATAACAACGGTTGAACAGCCTTGCTTCCAGATAGGAAAAACTGTTGCAAAGCTTGTTATAGAAAATATTCAGGAAACAAAGCACAAGGGTATAGTATGTCTTCCGCACAGGATAGTTCACAGACAGTCTACTGAAAACGTAACAAAATAAATACTGTTTTGCACATCCGTTCCTTGCGGTTACTCCGTGCATATCGGCAAATAGTAAACAAAAAAATATTTTTTTCATAATAAAACGGTATCGCTAAGCTCAGCTCAGTCGATACCGTTTTATTTATTTTGTTATTCTTTTTGCATATTCCAGAAGCTCGCTGCAGCTGTTATTGAGTTTATCTTCGAGAACAGCGTCAAGCATTGATTTAAGAAGTATTCCTATCTGTGCACCTGAGTAGCCTTCGGCTTCTAACTGATTTCCGTTTATATCAAGTTCTCTTATGCTCAGGCATTCATGTTTTCTGAGTATATCCTCAGCCTGCTCCTTTACCCATGTCAGGTCGTTTATCGGGGATGTATACTGTTCTTTTTTTGAAACGCCGTCAGCGTACTGTACATCGATAAGTGTGAAAAAAAGCTCTGCTCCTATCATGGACATGACTTTTTTTATATCCTGTCTGCTCCTGAACTCATGGTCATGGTATTTTATAAGTGTGGTTACGGTTTTTATTGTCTTGGTATCATACTTTAATCTTCTGAGGATGATTTCTGCTTTTTTTGCACCTTTTTCCGGGTGGCCTTTGAAGTGTCCCTTTCCTTTTTTGTCAAGAAAGAAGCATTCGGGTTTTGAAATATCGTGAAGAAGCATTGTGAGACGTATCGTGCGGTCGCAGGGAGCATTCATTACCGAACGTGCCATATGGTCCCATACGGTATAGCTGTGATACGTGCTGTGCTGGTCAAAGCCGACTGTTTCGGTTATCTCGGGAATAAAAACAGACAGTACCTGGTGATATTTTGTAAGGATATCATATACGGCTTTTCCGCAGAGGAGCTTGTCAAGCTCTGTACGCAGTCTTTCTGCAGATATCATCGAGAGCGTGCTTTTTAGAGAAAAAATATTTTTTTCAGTTTCCGGTTCAATAGTGAAGCCAAGCTGTGACGCAAATCTTATGGCACGCATGATCCTCAGCGCATCCTCGTCAAACCTTACTGAGGCGTCGCCAACGCATCGTATTGTCTTGTTTTCAAGGTCTTTTTTTCCCTCGAAGCAGTCAGTTATCTGCCGGCTGCTGTCACATGCCATAGCGTTTATTGTAAAATCCCTTCTTGAGAGGTCGTCCTCAAGGTTTGTTGAAAAGGAGACGGATTCGGGATGTCTTTTATCCTTGTAGCTTCCGTCTATACGATATGTGGTTATTTCAAGCTGCATTCCGTTTATGATAGCAGCTATGGTTCCGTGCTTTATTCCGACGTCAATACACCTGAAATCCCTGAAGACCTCACGGGTCTGTTCGGGAAGGGCGTTTGTTGTTATGTCATAATCGTCAGGTGTGCGCCCGAGCAGATAATCCCTTACACAGCCTCCTACGATATGCGCCTCAAACCCTGCGTCAGAAAGCATTTTCAGAGCAGTATGCACCTGTTCCGGGATGTTTTTCATCAAAGATCGGTCCTTTCTGGAAGATTGGTTTTTTGTAAAAAAGTTATGTTTAAGTAAATTAAAAAAGTTTTCGGATTGCCGTTCGGTATGCACAAGGCTTTTTTTAGTCAGCGGATGTGCAGGGCAATTATAGTGAACGAAAAAAATATTTTTTTCGTTCACTATATATTTATTATAGCATTATGACAGAAAATTAGCAAGTTTCAGGGAGACACGTCCTGACGTTTAAAAAATTTTTCTGTATGTTATCATATAGTTTTCACAAAAAAGTATAAAATATATTTATAGATAAAACAGATAATCGGAAAAGAGGTTTTCCTTATGTACGAAAATAATTATAACTATAACAATGATAATAACAACTACAACACTAACAATCCGGAAACAGAAAACATAAACGGCAGCTTATACGGAGAGGTACCGCGCAAAAAAAGCAGTGGTATAAAAAAAATAATAAAACCGTTTTTGATTTTTCTGTGTATGGCGGCTGTTTCGGCAGGCTCTATCGCAGGCTACAGATATATAGAGGAGAACGGACTGCCCTTTACAGAAAAGGCTCAGAAAACCGAAGCCCGTCCTCTCCCTGTGGAAAATGAGGATTCCTCAGAGGCGCTTTCTTCAGATGCGGAGAACGCAGAGGAGCTTCTCAGGGAGGCAAGCCTTATTGATATCAGAACGCATACAGAGCCTATAGCTACACAGGCTATCTACAAAAAGGTTCTTCCGTCAGTTGTCGGAATAACAGCGGTTTTTCAGTATCAGTCTCCGACTATTGATTTCTGGGGCTTCAGCAGTGATCCGACCACGAGTGAGGTTCCGTATACCGGAACAGGCATAGTGATGTCGGAGGACGGATATATTCTGACCAACGCTCATATCATAACAGATGATAACTATGGGGTGAGCAGCAGGGTAACTATTCTTATGGCTGATGAGACAGAGTATGAAGCAACTATTGTAGGTTATGACAGGCAGACGGATCTTGCTGTGCTGAAGGCAGATGCAGAAGGACTTACTCCTGCAGAGTTCGGAAGCTCACGTGAACTTAAGGTAGGCGATCCGGCTTTTGCGATCGGAAATCCTCTCGGCTTTGAGCTCTTCGGAACACTTACAGCAGGATATATATCAGGACTCGAAAGAGAAATATCCGTAAACGATACAACAATGAAGCTTGTTCAGACTGACGCAGCAATAAACTCAGGAAATTCCGGCGGTCCGCTCATAAACGAAGCAGGACAGGTTGTCGGAATAAACTCAATGAAGCTTTCATCCTCATACTCTTCAGCAGCTTCTGTGGAGGGACTCGGTTTTGCTATACCTATTGATGACGCCAAGGAGATAATAGACGATCTGACGACCTACGGATATGTAACAGGCAGACCGCAGCTTGGCATCACCTACAGGGATCTTTCTCAGAGCGGTTCTTCATACTATTCTCAGGGTGCGGCAAGCAACGGTGTTCTTGTAGTGAGCGTCAACAAGAACGGTCCGGCTGACAAGGCCGGCATAAAAGCAGGAGACATAATAGTCGGCGCTGACGGAGAGCTTGTTTCGGGTGCTGATGACCTTAAGGCGGCTATCAGTGAATGCGATGCAGGAGATAAGATAAGACTTACTATTGTGCGCAACAGAAACTACTATGATACGGATGTTACGCTTGAGGACGCACATCCTGACAATACCCAGGACAGATAAAATCAAGCTGCATACGATATTTCCCGTAACGATATAAAAACAAAAAACGAGAACCGGTATAATAAATACTATGGTTCTCGTTTTTGCTTATTTTTCGGTTGATATATCTGATGTTTTTGTCCGTGAGTTGTAGTGACGTACAGAAAGAAGCAGTGAGGTCATTATGATAGCGTCGAGTATGATAAGCCACATGACAACTACAGTACGGTTTGTGTAGACGTAATCTTTTGATACGATGCTGATTATGACAGTGTTTTCGTCATAGTATCTGTAGAACACAAAGGAAGGCTTGCCCTGGAACTTATATGAAAAGTAAGTTTTTTCTTTGTTAAAACGGGTACTGTCTATTATGCACTCCGTTCCGATAAGGGCGGCGTTTGTATGCGCGATGAAGCGGTTGCTTTCAAGGTTTATAATTGCTGTCGTCCCCGGTATGAAGGAAGAGCTTTTGTGTATGGCGTAAGATGAGCCGTTGTAGTTGATTACTTCGTTGAGTGCAGAGCTTGCAAAGCTTGCAATTATCAGACCCCGTTCGTTCCTGCGCGAAACCGCTACTTCAAAAACACAGCCTGTTTCTGATTTTGTGATGATGGTGCGGCAGTAGTTCATTTTTGTAAGCCCTTCCGTGAAGTCTTCGCTGATATATTCGGTTTCTGTAGATGGAGCTGTGCTGAATATTATAAGACCTGATCTGTCTGATATTGCTATCTGGTCTGCACCTGAGGTTATCCGCAGTTCTTCGGCAGTCATATCCTCTATCATTGTACCGGGAAGCTGCGATATCAGTATAGACAGAGTCTGTGCCTTAAGTTCGTATTCCTTGCAGAGCTTTTCGGTTATTGCCTCGGTTTCACTGTTGTTTTCGTATATATCCGTTATAACCGTGGATATATGAGTGTCAGCCTGCTGTGAAGCAGTGTTTTTTTCGACAACGCCGACAGCGTAAAAAGCGATACAAATTACAAGGGCTGATAACAGAAAAGGGATTATCGTTATATTGTAAACAGAGCTTTTCATTTTTTCTTTCCTCTGCCGGCAGTGTTTTTTGTAAGGAGACATTCGTCCGGAAGCTTTCTGCGTCCGGTCATAGAACACATGGTATTATATTGTCTGTACATTTTCTGAACGCTGTTTTCAAGAAAATAATAGTGAGATATATATGGGATAAGCAGGCAGAGTATCATCACAGTGAGAAGTGCAAATATTATTTTGTCGGTAACAGCGAGTATGCCGATGCAAATAAAAAGCAGAATTGCAAACAGTACGGTAACTATCAGATGTATCAGTCTTTCGTGCTTCATAAAGTCTGTCTGTCTTAAGTGCTCTTCGAGTATTGCGTCTATATCGTCCGGATTTTCTGACAGGATAATATCATCAACAAATCCAAGATATGCCAAAAGATATCTGTGCATATGAAAACCTCCGTTTCTGCCGGTGTGTGCAGTTGTTTTTTCTGATTTATAGTGAAGGAAAAAATATTTTTCAGTTCGCCATTAGCCGATATGCACGGAGTGACCGCAGGGAATGGATGTGCAAGGCAGTATTAATAATATAATTATATTATAATATATGAGGGTTTGTCAATTGAAAATTTGGGCTTGGTTGAGGCGGGATAGGTTTGAAAAAATGCCGCATATGCACTGAAAAAATGCATATGCGGCTTTTGATGAGTGATAAAATTATAGGGGAAAATGAAAAAGTACAAAACCGGGACGGGAAAACACCGGTTTTAGAATAAGAAATGGTTAGGTTAATTAAATTTAGTTAAATGACCTACTTATATTATAGTATTTAATCACATATAAGTCAAGCGAAATATCGTTATTTCACAATTATTTCACTTTAATTTTCGTAGTTTGTACATATGCATTGAAAGCAGGCGTTTTGAGAATGGTTTTTCGTAAAAATATCACAAAGATAATGAAATCAGGAATTTTTTTTAAAAAACTGTTGACACTGTAGTTGTTGTGTGTTATAATATTAACGTTGTCTGACGAAGACAACACACACTGGGGTGTCGCCAAGCGGTAAGGCAGTGGACTCTGACTCCACCATTCGAGGGTTCAAATCCTTCCACCCCAACTAAGTTAAAATCTCCGATGTGAAAGCATCGGAGATTTTTTTGCAATTTTTTGCGGTGTGTGGTATAATGCAGGAGATTGGACGAGCAGATAAACCAAATAAAAACTTGGAGGGAAATAAATATGAATCTGACAGAAGCATTGACATTAGAACATAATATGTGGAAAACAGCGCAGAATAGAGATGCTGAAAAATTTCTGGAGATTGTTTCGCCCCAAGCAGTTATGATATGTGGCGGATTCAGATGATCCGGAAAAGAATATTCGGAGATTATCCGTATGTTTGACTGCAAATCATATAATATCGAGGATTTTGAAATCGTGCATGAAGCTGGCGATTCTTTTCAAGTACATTATGTTTTGAGAATGGAAGTTGAACACGCAAAGAACCAGGATCTTGCCGGAACATTTCATATTACAACTACATGGCACTGTACAGATGGAATCTGGAAAGTCGTTTTCAACATGGATCAAAGAATAGTTTGACAAATTCCGATTTTTCAAACTGAACATATTACACAGCCGTCTGTGAGTGATTGCAGGCGGCGTTTTTTATATTGTTTTTAATGTTTTGTGAAATTCGGAAAATAGTTTTACATTATGACAGTAAAGTATTGACAAATTATAGGATTTGGTATACAATAGAAAAAGATTTTGCTGCTTTTTAGCGCAAAATAAATGTTGTGGCTGCGGAGAAAAACGGAGTCATACCCCCCGTTATATAAATGTCCACGGTGATTTTATGGAATAACATGAAGCACAACAGACTGCATTCATTGATATCTGCCGGCAGAGAAAGCAGGACATGACGGGAATGAAAAAAATTGATATAAGGAGGAATCTGCGTGACAAGCAAATTCAAAAGAGTATTGGCGATTTCGACGTTACTGGCGATGTGCGGCGGTATGTTGTCAGATTTTACGGAGGGGAGGTTCGGAACGGCACAGGCTTTTCAGGAGATAGAGCTGCCTGCGGTAGAGCTGAGTGTGAAAATCAGCGAGGAGAATTTTCCGGATAAAAACTTCCGGAGCTATGTGAAAAACAACTTCGACAAAAACAATAACGGATATCTGGAAAAAGCAGAAATTATGGCGGTAAAGGAGATTGATGTTTACTTCAGAAATATCTCCAGCATGAAGGGTGTGGAATACTTTAAGGAGCTGACCCTTCTGGATTGTTCCCGCAACGATCTGACAAGCCTTGATATCAGCAATATTACAGAACTTGAGTATCTGTTCTGCAACAATAATAAGCTTGAAAGCCTTGATGTTAGCAGTAACAGTAAACTGAATACTCTGTACTGCTACAGCAACAAGCTTGAAAGTCTTGATGTGAGCAATAATGCAGAGCTTTTGTATCTGGACTGCTCCGCTAATAAGCTTACGAGTCTTGATGTGAGCAATAACCCGGCACTGAGTTTTCTGGGATGTGAATCCAACGTTTATGACATTGAACTTAATGGTGGTAAGTATGATCTTTCAAAGCTTCCCGAGGACTTCGATATCAGCAGGGCTTCTGACTGGAGTAATGCATCAGTGGATGGAACGGTTCTTACTGTTTCAGACCCGGCAAAGGGTATAAGCTACAGCTATGATATTGGCGGCGGCAGGAAAGCGGTTTTTACTCTGAATCCTGTTTCCGGAATACTCTCAGAAAACATGGTTTCTGTAATAAAAAATCAGGTTTATACCGGTAAAGCCGTTGAACCGGAGCTTGAGATTTTCTGCGGTGACGCAGAGCTTTTCCTTAATGAAGATTACACCGTTGTTTACAAGAATAATGTAAACGTGGGTACTGCTCAGGCTGTTATCACTGCGACAGGCGGTCTCTATGAAGGCGAAGTGACTGTGGAGTTTACTATAGAACCTATGTATGTTTTCGGGGCGCAGATTACCCTGGGTGATACTCTGACGTATAACGGAAAAAAGCAGACTCAGGTGGTTGAAAGCGTCGTTGTGAACGGCATAACATTGACAGAAGATGACTATACTGTTACAGGCAATACTGCAGTAAAAGCCGGTGATTATCTTCTTACAATTACCGGAAAAGGTAACTTTACAGGTACTGCAACGGCAAAGTGGAGTATTGAAAAGGAAGCTGACAATGTGGAGATCAGTAAAGAAAACTTTCCTGATAACAGCTTCCGCAGTTATGTAAAAAACAATTTCGACAAAAACAATAACGGATATCTGGAAAAAGCAGAAATTATAGCTGTAAATGAGATCAGTGTTAATTCCAGAAACATTTCGGACCTGAAGGGTGTGGAATATTTTAAGGAACTGACTTATCTGGATTGTTCCGATAATAAGCTTGAAAGTCTTGATATCAGAAAAAACACAGAGCTTACCGCCCTCTACTGCTATTATAATAAGCTTGAGAGCCTTGATGTCAGCAAAAACACAAAACTTATCAGACTGTACTGCGATTCCAACAAGCTTGAAAGTCTTGATGTGAGCAATAATGCAGAGCTTTTGGAACTGTTCTGTGAAAATAACCTGCTTGAAAGCCTCGGTGTGAACAATAACAGTAAACTGACTCATCTGTATTGTTATTCCAACAAGCTTGAAAGTCTTGAGCTCAGCAATGATACAGGGCTTTTATATCTGTTCTGCGACAATAATAATATTAAAAATCTTGATATCAGCAATAATACAGCGCTTACATATCTGAACTGCAACAATAATAATCTCACACGTCTTGATATCAGCAATAATACAGAGCTTATATATCTGTATTGCAATACCAACAAGCTGACAAGTCTCGATGTGAGCAATAACAGCAGACTTATTGATCCGGAGTGTAGATCAAACACCTATGATATCGGACTTACCGGCGATAAGTATGATCTTTCAGAGCTTCCTCGTGGCTTTGATATCAACAGGACTTCTGAATGGAGCAATGCATCAGTGGATGGAACGGTTCTTACTGTTTCAGACCTTACAAAGAGCGTAAGCTATAGCTATGATATTGGCGGCGGCATGAAGGCAGTCTTTACGCTGAATCCTGTTTCCGGCACAATAACAGAAAATATGGTTTCTGTAACTGAAAACCATACCTATACCGGCAAAGCTATTGAACCGGGTATTGAGATTTTCTGCGGTAATAAAGAGCTTATCTTTGGTGAAGACTACACCGTTGTTTACAAGAACAACGTAAACGCAGGTACGGCGCAGGCTGTTATCACTGCGAAGGGTGATTTTTACAGAGGCGAAGTGACTGTGGAATTTACCATAGACCCTGTGGATGTTTCAAAAGCTCAGATTAACTCGGGAGATACTCTTACTTATAACGGAACGGAGCAGACGCAGACAGTTGAAAGCGTCGTTGTAAACAGTATAACACTGACTGAAGAAGATTATGATATAAAAGGAAATACCGCAGTAGATGCAGGTGATTATATCCTTGACATAATCGGAAAAGGGAACTTTACGGGTACTGCATCGGCAAAGTGGAGTATAGAAAAGGCTGTTCCGGAAGTAGTTCCGGTTGTTCCCGAAGGAAAATATACTAAGGGCGACAACCTTCCTGAAATCGACTATAAGAGCAGTATCACCGGCAGTATTGCATGGCTGACAGAGCTTTCTGATGGTCTTTCTGATGGTGAAAACGAGCTTGTATGGGAGTTTGTTCCTGAAGACACTGACAACTATAAGTCAGTAACAGGCACAATAATTCTGGAAGTGCAGGCTAAGGAAACTACTGACACGATTATTTCGCTTGACTATCCGATAAGTGATTATGATGTTTCAGTTTCGGCAAACGGAGGATTTATTCTTACAAATAAACACACAGGTGAGATTATTTCTCTTCCTGGTTTCCTTGAAAATCCTCTTGATTATGATTTTATTTATAACGGAGAATCCCAGATACCCGGCGGCGGATCTCGTGAAGTTATCGAGGGCACGTCTGAGGAGGATAATAACCTTTCTGCAGGCAATGGATTTAATGTGTTCTATGCCGGAGAAGGCGATGATACTATAAACGGCGGCGCAGATATTGACTTTATGTACGGCGAAAACGGCAATGACCGTATTTTTGGAGGAAACGGCGTAAATATTGTTTTCGGAAGAGACGGTAATGATACTGTTTATGACGGTGAAGACGGAAGCTATCTTGATGGCGGCGCTGGTGATGATATGATCTATGGCGGCGGCGGTGCAGATGTTCTTGACGGTGGTGCAGGAAACGACTACTTGCAGGGGGATCATGGAAATAATACATATGTATTTGGCAAAGGCTATAATCAGGATACGGTCAATGCGTCATCAGGTCTTAACACTGTTGTTATTCATGGATATGAACAGTCAGACATGATAAATACCTGCAATCTCCGCAACGATCTTATCATCCGTTTTGTAAACTCTGATGACTGCCTTATCATAGAGCGTTTCTTCGACTATAACAGTAACAGAGATTTTAATTTTGTGTTTGATAACGGAACTGTTCTTTTGCAGTGTGATATAACAGCAAAAAATGAACCGATCGATGGCACAGACGCTGATGAGTGGCTTGCTGTACAGAACAGCAGCGATGCTGTCATTAATGGTAACGGAGGCAATGACGGCATAAGCGGAGGCAGCGGAAACGATGCGCTTTGTGGAGGGCCCGGTGACGACACGCTTTATGGCAATGACGGCGATGACGTTCTTGACGGCGGAACCGGCTCAGATGTTCTTAATGGCGGTAACGGATCTGACAAATATATCTGGGCTAAGGGCTATGGCCGTGATACTGTAAATGAATGGGGCAGCGGTTGTAGTACTATAGAACTTTCTGATATCAGATCAGACGAAGTTTCTGTTACTGATCAGTGGGGCTCGGATCTTGTTCTTTCTGTATCAGGCACAGAGGATACACTTATTATCAGCAATTTCAAGTGGGGACAGGAAGCTTACACATTTAAGTTTGCTGACGGTGTGGTTGCGACTGTAAACAAGGATACATGGACGCTTGAATTCAGTCAGTTTTCCGGGTTCGTGGATATTGATAATATTGAGGATATGGAGCATGTTGTAATTTCATAGATCGCTGCACCGTAATTAGAATAATATACAAAACAAATCGGAAGCCGGTAAAGGCTTCCGATTTGTTTTGTATAATTATAATCAGTTTTCAGAATATGATTTTCTGCAAAGTGCTGAGGCGTCCTCAAAGCTTAAGGGTTCGCCCCATAAGAAGCCCTGTATAAAGTCGCAGTTTCTTGCTCTTAGCATATCAAGCTGAGCTTCGGTCTCAACACCTTCGGAAATAACCTCGCAGTTGAGAAGGTGTCCCATATGGATAACGGCATTGATGAAGTCGTGGTTTACAGACTGGCTGTCTATGTCGTCAATGAAGGACTTGTCTATTTTTATAAGGTCTATCGGGAGCTTTGAAACATACGACAGTGATGTATAACCTGTGCCGAAGTCGTCGAGTGCTATTTTTACACCCATTTCCTTGAGGGATTTTATGTTGTCCACAGCAGTTTCGAACGAATTCATAAGGCAGTATTCGGTTATTTCTATTTCGAGGCAGGATGCCGGAAAGGCTGTTTCTTCAAGAAGCTTTTTAATGCTGTCGCTGAAGCTTTTTCCGGAAATATTTCTTGCAGAAACGTTTATTGACAGAGTATACTGACTTCCTGTTCCGCACATTGTATCCCTGAACTCAAGAAGAGCTTTTTTGAGAACATAGTCATCAACAAGAAAAATAAGATCGGTTTTTTCGGCTGTTGCAATAAGCTCTGATGTCTCGATCTGCTTGTTGTCAGGGTTTTTCATGCGGAGAAGTGTTTCAAAGCCTCTGAGCGTATGTGTAGCAGTATGATACTGAGGCTGATACACAAGATAGAACATGTTGTTGAGCAGTCCGTCCTTTACGGTTGCTTCAAGCTCAGCTTCCCTGAGTATGCTTGCTTCAAGAGCGGAGTCAAAGAACTGAATGCAGTTCTTGCCCTGAGCCTTTGCGGCATACATGGCTATATCGGCGTATTTTATAAGATCCTCGGCGTTATGGCTGTCCTCCGGAAATCTTGTTATTCCTATACTTGCTGATATATGGCAGTTTATCTTTGCGTCGGATATGTAGACTGCAGTGTTTATGAGTCTGAGTATTTCTTCTGTTATAAACGTAACGTTGTTTCTTTCCGACAGAAGTATTACAAACTCATCGCCGCCTATTCGGCCGAAAACGCTGTTTTTGTCAAGAATAGCAGTTATTCGTTCGGAAATAACCTTAAGAAGCTGATCGCCGGCCTTGTGACCATGGCTGTCGTTTGTGAACTTGAAGTCATCAAGGTCTATGAACAGAACATGGAACGGTTTTCCTGCTTTTATAAGTCTTTCGAGGTTTTTGAGTATACTTCTTCTGTTGTGAAGTCCTGTCAGGTAGTCGGTAAGAGCATCTGTTTCCCGGAGGTTGAGCTGCTTTGCCAGAACATACACTACACAGAGACTGAGTATCATCGTGCTGAGACCCGGAATAGAATCCATGTCTCCTGAACTTATGATAGCAAAGCTCAGTGAGATTGATGAATAGATAAGAAGCAGTGCGGAAATACGTCCTCCGACTCTGTGGTTTATCAGAGTCATGATGATGCACAGAAGCATCTGTACAGTTACGATAACGCCGCGTATATTGGCGATACTTGAGATGGCTTTTGTAATAGCTCCTATTATGGGTATGCAGTGTTCACCTGTAGTACTTATCTGGTTTATTATGTAGGAGCAAAATAAATATGCTATTGCACCGAGTACAAGAAATATAGCTGTTGTATTGATTTTCTTTTTGTTATTCAAGTGTAAAACACCCTTTCGAAAAATTAAGTGTTGTCATACAATCGGTTTATGGGTGTTATGATTTTTTGTATCCCTATCATAAATGCAAGATATACTGAAATCCTTTTCAAACAAAAATCACAAACATATAAATTATAACTCAAAAAAAGAAAAAATTCAATATTATTCTGTTTCCCAGATGTTAAATAATTATTAATAATTTCGTCTGTTAATTGACATTGTTGCCAAAAAACATTATAGTTATTATAGTGAGAGTCAGGGTGGATCTGAATTATTCAATGTGACCTAAGCGTATCCACGCGAGCCATATATTTACTTGTTTAAAAAAAATATAGTTTCACCTGAAAAATTAAACTAAAGTATAGAAAAAGAGAGTCAAATTTGTTATAATGAAATCATCAAATAACACTACAACAAAGTAAACGATTTTTCGTTAAAATAACAATAATAATGGTCGTTTACTATAACAATTTTGAAAGAGGATTTGATTATGAATTATTATAAATATTATAAAAAGAAAAGAATACAATTGGTTGTTAAAATACTTATAACATTATTATTATTAATTGTACCTATAACATCATATTTATATGTCACCACTGCTGAACAGTATGCTTATGATTTAGTATGTAATTGTAGTGGAATATCAGAGCTTGATAGTTATGTAACCTACAATATGTTAAGCTGTGATTTAAAAAAGCACATAAAAAAGAGTGATTTGAATTTTTTAAGTGTTGAAAATATAATTGAATTAGCTAAAAAACTTGATTCTATTAACTATGATTATGAAACGAGTAATAAATACATTCGTTCATCAGGATCTTTTAAGCAAAATCCATTGAGTCAATATTTTGATTATAATAACAAAAGATATGCTGTAGAATTCGACATTTACTTTAAGCCGAAATTATTTTCAATTAAACCTAAAATTGTGGACTGGAATGTATTAATGTATGAGGTTAATATTAATCCTGAATTATTCAATGTGACCTAAGCGTATCCACGCGAGCCATATATTTACTTGTTTAAAAAAATATAGTTTCACCTGAAAAATTAAGCAAAAAACAGAAAAAGAGCTTCAAATTTGTCGTTTATTATTATAAAGGAAGGTGTTTTGTTTGTCTGTAAATATAAATAATCCGGACAATACAGAAAAAAACAGGTTTCAGCGCACGGCTTTGCTGCTTGGGGACGAAGCCTGCGATAAGCTTAAAAACTCAAAGGTTATTATATTCGGAGTAGGCGGAGTAGGCGGATATGCGGCTGAAGCTCTGGCAAGAAGCGGAGTAGGAAGTATTTCACTTGTGGACAGGGATACTGTGAGTATTACAAACATAAACCGTCAGATTATAGCACTCAGCTCTACAGTAGGCAGGTATAAGACAGAGGTTATGAAGGAACGTATACTTGATATAAACCCTGAAGCTTGTGTAACAGTTCATAATTGCTTCTATATGCCGGAAAACTCCGGAAGCTTTGATTTTTCAGAGTATGACTATGTTATTGATGCAGTTGACACGGTAACCGCAAAGCTCGAAATAATAATGCGTGCAAAGGAATGCGGCGTTCCCGTCATAAGCTCCATGGGAGCAGGGAACAAGCTTGATCCGGCAAGGTTTGCTGTGGCTGATATATACAAGACCTCAGTATGTCCCCTTGCACGTGTTATGCGCAGTGAGCTCAGAAAACGAGGGGTAAAGAAGCTGAAGGTAGTTTACTCTACAGAGGAGGCGAGAAGGCCGGCAGGAGCTTCCAACCCCGATGAGCATGGAAAAATATCTCCGGGAAGCATAGCTTTTGTTCCTTCGGTTGCCGGACTGATACTTGCTTCAGAGGTTATAAAAGATCTTTCAGGCATAACCTGACAGGATTTTTAGCAAAATGCAGACAAAAAGGATTTTATCACAAGTTATTTTTGTCTGCTCTTATAATTGAAACATTTCTCTGCAGGTGTTATAATATCAAAGGTTGTGAAAAATCAAAATTTATTTTTAAGAAGAGAGATGTTTTTTTAATGCTCAGGAAGTATATCAATGACCTGAAAAAAGAGTTTTCAGGTTATAACGCAAAAAAATTATCTGCAGATCTGATGTCCGGACTTACTGTTGCAGCGGTTGCACTCCCACTGGCGCTTGCCTTTGGTGTAAGCTCCGGTGCATATGCAGCGTCCGGACTTATTACTGCAATAATAGCAGGTCTTGTAATAGGGCTTCTGGGAGGTGCTTCCTATCAGATATCAGGTCCTACAGGTGCTATGGCTGCAATACTGCTTTCGCTTGCGGCAAGCAAGGGCGTTGGCGGTGTTTTCTTTGCCGGATTTATTTCCGGAATAATTCTTATTGCGGCGGCATTTCTGAAGGTAGGAAAGCTTGTTTCGTACATACCTGCTCCTGTTATTACCGGCTTTACATCCGGTATAGCGATAATCATTGCGCTCGGACAGATAGACAACTTTTTCGGAACATATTCGGAGGGCGAAAACGCAATACAAAAGCTCGTATCATATGGCCGCTTAGGCTTTTCGCCGAACTGGCAGGCTGTTATGTTCGGTGCGATTGTAGTCCTTATCATGCTTCTTTATCCTAAGAAGCTGAATGCAAAGTTCCCTTCATCGCTTGCTTCTATAATCATAGCGCTTATTCTTCAGCTCGTACTTAAGCTTGATGTCAAGGAAGTCGGAGATATTCCGAAAACACTTTTACTTGAAGAGAGACTTTCCCTCGGTTCAATAAAGACATATATGGCTGATATCAGAGAATATATTTCACCGGCTATAAGCGTGGCTGCGCTCGGAATGATAGAAAGTCTCCTGTGCGGTGCTTCTGCCGGAAAGATGAAGAACGAAAAGCTTGATGCAAAGAGAGAGCTTGTGGCACAGGGTATAGGAAACATGCTTATACCGTTGTTCGGCGGCGTGCCTGCAACAGCTGCGATAGCACGTACAAGCGTTGCGATAAAGTCAGGAGGACAGACAAGACTTGTAAGCGTTTTTCACTCGCTTACACTCATTGCTTCGATGTTCCTTCTCGGTCCTGTTATGTCAAAAATCCCTCTTGCTGCACTTGCCGGAGTTCTTATGGTGACTGCATGGAGAATGAACGAATGGGAAGCTATAAAAAATATATTCAGCAAGAAGCTCAAGGTATCAGCACTTCAGTTTGGCATAACGATGATTGCAACAGTTGTTTTTGATCTTACAATAGCTATAGTTATCGGTGTTGTGCTTTCGATGTTCATGTTTATACTCAAAAACTGTGAGCTTCGTATAGATATCAGCGATGTTGATAAGAAAAGACTCAAAAAAGCAGGTCATGAGCTCAATACTTCCATGAAGGATACAAAGCTTGTTTATCTTGCAGGTCCTCTTTTCTTCGGAACACAGGAAAGACTTACAGACTGTCTTATGCAGCTTGAAGGGGCTACAGCTATCGTATTTTCGATGAGAGGTGTTCCTATGGTCGATGATTCGGCTATTGCAGAGCTTGAGACATTGTTTGAAACATATACCGGAAAGAACGTAAACATACTTTTCAGCGGTGTACAGCCTCGTGTAAGAGGTACGCTTGAACGTGCGGGATTTATTGAAAAGGTAGGAGAGGACAGATTTTACTGGGATGCAGTAGAGGCTCTTGCATATCTTGATGAGAAGTCTGCATGATTAGTTTATAAAAAATAAAAACACAGTGCACGGGTCGGAGCCTGAAACGATCAGTGCACTGTTTTTTTGTAAAAATTTTCTTTATAAACACTTGAAAAATAAATCAAAAAAGAGTATAATATGGAATATAATGTATAAAAGGAGAAAAATTTTCATGGAAAGAGAAATAACACTAGGAGGACAGCAGATAAGCTACGAGCTTACATACAAGGCTGTAAAAAACATCAATGTACGTATAAAACCGGGAGGAAAGATATCAGTATCAGCAGGCAGAAACGTATCTGTGTCATATATTGATGATTTTCTGAGGGAAAAATCCGACTGCATCATAAAAGCTCTTGACAGATCAAGAGCAGACGAAGGGATGAGGGATAAGGGAAACAGTTATTCAGACGGCGGCGAGATTTATTATCTTGGCGGAAAGCTTACTCTGAGGATAGAAAAAGCACCATCATGTATGGCTGTCAGGGACGGAAACGAGCTTATAGTCTGTACCTCATCGTCTGAAAGCAGCAGAATACAGGCTGTCGTGGAGGCGTGGTATGACGCACAGTGCCGTAAGATACTCGGCTCTATAGGGCGCAGGGTGTATGAAAAGAGCTTTATGAGCCTCGTTCCGAGAGAGCCGGTGTATTCATACAAGAAAATGAAGACGCTCTGGGGCAGCTGCAATCCCGTACGATGTCGTATGAGTATAAACAGGGAGCTTATAAAATACAGCGAAGAGCTTATAGAGTTTGTTTTCTATCATGAGTATACTCATTTTATTCATCCTGATCATTCGCAGGCGTTTTATGATTTTATGTCATCTGTTCTGCCTGATCATCGGAAAAGACAGCAGAAGCTCAAAAAAGACGCTCTGCTTATACGAACATAAAAAACCTGAGTCTCCTTAAACTTTATGCTGTTAAGGAGACTCAGGCTTTTATGAAAATATATTTATGTTTTTATGCGGCGAAGCTTTATGACTTCGCAGGAGATTTTTGTTTCTTATCAGCAAACGCCATCTTCAGAAGTATCGGAGTGATGATGGTCGTTATAACTACCATTATTACGATAGGACCGAAGTATTCGGATTTCATAAGACCTACAGAAGCACCCTTGTTTGCCACGATAAGGGCAACCTCGCCTCGTGATACCATTCCGATGCCTATCTGTAAGCTTTCCTTTGTTGTATACTTGCAGAGCTTTGCGCCTACTCCGCAGCCTACTATCTTAGACAATATTGCTACAACAAGAAGAGCAAGTGTCATAAGGATTATTGTGAGATTCATTCCGCCTTCAGGAAGTGAAACGTTAAGACCTATACTTGCGAAAAATACAGGTGAGAGAAGCATATAGGAAAGTGTTTCAAATCTTGAGGATATGTATTTTATCTTTGTACTTGTAGAAATAAGCACACCTGCAAGAAATGCGCCTGTAATATCTGCAACACCGAAAAATTCATCAGCAATATAAGCAAACAGGAGACAGAATGCAAAGCTCATAACGTTGTATCTGTGGAGCTTTTCTGTCGTGCGGTCTGTCCACTTTACAAAAAGTATATGGAAAAGCACACCGAAAAGAACAGCAAATACAAAGAAGCCAAGGATACGGAGAAGAACATGAAGTATGTTTACAGAAGAATCCGCAAGGCTTGTTACTATTGTGAGAGCTATGATGCCAAGTATATCGTCGATAAGTGCAGCGCCGATGATAGCGTTTCCTGCGCTTGTGGAAAGCTTTCCGAGCTCCTTGAGTGTCTCTACAGTGATACTTACTGATGTGGCGGTGAGGATTATACCTATGAACACGTTCTGGAGAAATGCACTTGAGCCTATATCGCCTGCATCCTTATTAAAGAGCATCATTACACCCAGACCTCCGAGAAGCGGGAATATAACGCCGACAAGCGCAATAATAAACGATGCTTTTCCGCATTTTTTGAGTTCAGCTACATCTGTTTCGAGACCGGCAGAAAACATGAGAACAATAACGCCTATCTCTGATAAGTTTTTTATAAACTCGGTTTCTTCAACCAGTCCGAGTCCGGGACCGAGTATAAGTCCTGCCAAGAGGGCACCTACAACCTGAGGAAGGTTGATTTTTTTTGTCATCAGACCGAGAACTTTGGTTGACATAAGAATGATGGCAATGAAAAACAGATAATCCATAAATAACATTCCCTTCGATATAGTGTTTAAACCAGACGTAAAAAAAAGAGGCTTTTTAATGTACCTCTGTTTTTGTTTTTCCTTCTCTTGTTTTTATTTTCTCTATTTTTAACAGACTGTTTATTGATTTTTTTATATTTTTAAAGTCCGTTCATTATTATAGTACTTTTGATTTTAAAAGTCAAGGCAAACCATGAAAATCGGCATTTTATAATTGTTTTGGTTTAAAAAAAAACATATATTATGGAAAATGATAAAAACTTAATAAATAAAAAAAGAAGCGGCCGGAAAAGGTCGCTTCTTGATGATAAAATTTTTTAAAATAAATCAGCCGTTGAGCTTCTTAGCGAGCTGTGACTTCTTTCTTGCAGCCTTGTTCTTGTGGATAAGACCCTTTGCTGCAGCCTGGTCAACTCTCTTGATAGCGAGTCTGATTGCTGCTTCCTTATCTGTAGCGTTAGCTATAACAGCCTGATCAGCCTTCTTAAGTACAGTCTTGAGGTTTGTCTTTCTTGCTTTGTTGCTTGCAGCCTTAACCTTGTTTACTTTAACTCTCTTCTTAGCAGATTTAATGTTTGGCATAATAATTTACCTCCGAAAATGTTTTTGATAATTTGGTATAATGAACATAAAATATAAGCAGCAGACACGAAACTGCTTTGAATTTTATAAAAAAAACGATTCATGGAACGACCATGCAATCAGTCTAATAGATATTCTACCATTTTATGAATCAAATTGCAATAGGTAAAATAAAATATTATTAAAAAAAAATCCGTTGTATTTTATGTACAATCACAAGAAATATAAGGAACGAGGAATAGTTATGGGGCTCAGAACTGATCTTGCAATAGAATCATCAGCAGATTTTTCAGAAGAGGGAAAAGTTCCCGGGATCACAAAAAACGTACGAAAAAAAGCGTTTGAGATAACCGAGATTATTATTGAAAGCGATGAAGCAGGAAAACCTGTAAACAAACCGAAGGGACGATATGTTACTCTGGAGGCAGACAGACTCAGTCATCTTTCGGACAAGTACCGCAAAATGACGGAGGAGCTCAGCGATGAGCTGAAAAGCTTTATAAAAGGAAGAACCAACGTGCTTGTGGCCGGGCTCGGAAACGAGGATATAACTCCTGATGCTCTCGGTCCCCGTATAGCTTCCGGGGTTATGGCAACAAGACATATAAGAAGCGAGGGTATAGATGACGAGTTTCTTAACGGACTGAACAGCGTCAGTGTTCTTCGTACGGGCGTGCTCGGAAACACCGGTATAGAGACTGCCGAAATAATAAAAGCCGTGACAGACCGTATAAGTCCTTCGCTTCTGATAGTTATAGACGCTCTTGCGTGTTCATCTCTCTCAAGACTCGGAACTACTGTTCAGATAAGTGACGCAGGGATATCTCCCGGAAGCGGCGTTGAAAACAAGCGAAAAGAAATATCAGAGCGTACACTCGGTATTCCTGTGATAGCTGTCGGAGTTCCGACTATAGTTGATGTTCATACTGTAGTAGAGAATGTGACAGGCAGAGAGGCTGACGAAAACATGCCAAATATGATGGTTACTCCCAAAAACATCGACAGCATAATAGAGCATGCCTCAAGGCTTGTAGCTACATCGATAAATATGGCTCTGCAGCCGTCACTTGGCTTTGATGACGCAGCGGAAATAGCGGCGGGATAAAAAAAGTGCGGAATTCCTTTGCGGAATTTCGCACTTTGTATATATTGCTTAAGGATCAAAATACCATTTTCTTTTCGAGGTAGTCAACAAGGTCGTTTATGTTTACTCTTTCCTGTTCCATAGTATCACGGTCACGGACAGTTACACAGTTATCCTTTTCAAGTGTATCGAAGTCGTATGTGATACAGAAAGGTGTGCCTATCTCATCCTGTCTTCTGTAACGCTTTCCTATAGTACCTGCTTCATCGAAGTCAACCATGAACTTTTTGCTGAGCATATCGTAAACTTCCTCAGCCTTAGGTGTGAGCTTCTTGACAAGAGGTAAAACAGCGCACTTGAACGGTGCAAGAGCAGGGTGGAGACGAAGAACTGTTCTTGTTTCCTTTTTCTCGTTTCCGTTCTTGTCAACAGAAGTAAGCTCTTCTTCGTCGTATGCTTCAGTGATGATCGAGAGGAAAAGTCTCTCAACGCCGAGTGAAGGCTCGATAACGTACGGGATATATTTTTCGTTTGTTTCAGGATCGAAGTACTCGAGGGATTTTCCGCTTGTGTTGATGTGCTGTGTGAGGTCGTAGTCAGTTCTGTCAGCAACACCCCAGAGCTCGCCCCAGCCGAACGGGAAGAGATATTCGAAGTCAGTTGTTGCTTTTGAGTAGAAGCAAAGCTCCTCAGGATCGTGGTCACGGAGTCTGAGGTTTTCTTCTTTTATGCCGAGGCTGAGAAGCCAGTCCTTGCAGAAGTTTCTCCAGTAAGCGAACCATTCAAGGTCAGTGCCGGGCTTGCAGAAGAACTCGAGCTCCATCTGTTCAAACTCTCTTACACGGAAAATAAAGTTTCCGGGAGTGATTTCGTTTCTGAAGGATTTTCCTATCTGTGCAACACCGAACGGTACTTTTTTACGGCTTGTACGCTGGATGTTTGCAAAGTTTACAAAAATACCCTGAGCTGTTTCAGGACGGAGGTATATCTCTGACTTTGAGTCTTCGGTTACACCCTGAAATGTCTTGAACATAAGGTTAAACTGTCTGATGTCGGTAAAGTTTGCCTTTCCGCAGTCCGGACATGTTATGCCTTTTTCTTTTATGTATTCGAGCATCTGTTCGTTTGACCAGCCGCTTGGGTTTGTTCCGTCGAAGTTTTCTATAAGATTGTCTGCACGGTGTCTTGTATGGCATTCCTTACAGTCCATAAGAGGATCTGAGAAACCGCCGATATGTCCGGATGCTACCCATGTCTGAGGGTTCATGAGGATAGCGCTGTCAAGACCTACGTTGTACTTGTTTTCCTGTACAAACTTTTTAAGCCATGCCTGCTTTATGTTGTTTTTGAGCTGCATTCCGAGCGGGCCGTAGTCCCATGTGTTTGCGAGACCTCCGTATATTTCAGAGCCGGGGTAAACATAACCCTTGGATTTGCACAAGTCAACGATTTTATCCATAGTTTTTTCTGTGTTCAGCATAAAAAATACCGTCCTTATTCAGTAGTTATCAAATTTATAGTGAACGCCGGAAAAAATGCGTTCACTATAAAAAATAAATATTTCATTTACTATATATTTTATGATAAATGAGTAAGGTTGTCAAGGCTTTTCATAATAAATAATTCCACACACCTTTCAACAAGGTGTTGAAAGGTGTGTGGAATTGAAGTTAAAACATAATAAGCGGCACCTGTAAACTAAGAATAATCGGCAGTTATACCGGTTGAAAATGTTGAATGCGGGCTTTTGTTATGTTGAAAACTATAGTAAACGTTTTTTGTTACTATATAATGAAGCCCATGTTCGTTTTTCAGGTCAGGTCGTCTATTACTTCTGATACAGCGTCTCCTACGCCTTCTGCAGCAGTTCCTATAGCGTCAGGTATCGCTTCAAGCGGTGAATCAGCGTCAGGCATTACACCGTGTTCGGATACGTCTCCGCCGTTCATGTCTGTTGTAGCTCTGCGGCTTGTTGTGTAGGATGTCCCTGTTGTACGGGATGTTGTTTCTGCAGTAGTAGTACGTGCAGTAGTAACCTCTGATGTCGTTGTTGTTTTATTGTTGTCCTGTACGGTTGTGTCGTTTTTGTCCTTGTTTCCGCATGATACCAAGCTTACGCTGATCAGGAAACACGCACAGGAAAGAGCTATAGCTTTTTTCATATTTTTTTCCTTTCACCAAAAATATCTGAGCCTGCATATTCTGCAGCTATATATATTATTTCATTAAAAAAAATATATATTCAGGATACAGGAAAAAATTATAGTGAACGTCAAAATAAATCTGACGTTCACTATAATTAATCTATATATCTTATTTTGTTTAAGGTAAAATAAATTCTATAGTATACATAGAAGAAATAATACCGTCAAGCTTGAGATAGTCGGAAATAATACGCTCAGCCTCAGAGTACACATCAGACAGCAGGCCGTCAGCAAGGGCTTTTTCTTCATTTTTTTTGCTTTGTGAGCTGCACAGGTTTGTATAATCCTCCGGAGTTATCGGATTAAAAATGTTGTTTTTTGCGTCTGACACAGAAAAAGAATCTTCGTGTACTGTGTGTGAAATGATATGAGCTTCCGGCAGAGACACATATATTGTATATGTGTCATTGTCAGCAGAGGCAGTAATCAGTGAGCTGTCTATTCCTGCGGATATTGTGCCGTTGTAGGTAAGTGTGAAGGATTTTTTTGTAAGCGGGAGCTTTATACCCTTTACTTTGCTTCTGTTTTCAAAGCTTACCTTGTCGGTATAGCTGTATTCGATATACGGAACACTGATATCTTCGGAAATATATGACTTAAGAAGATTTTCGTCTATTGTTATCCTTGCAGGAGTGGTTTCCGTCACCGGCTCGGTTTCTTCAGGAATACCGGTCACGGCTGCATCTGTGCTTTCAGACTCTTCCTGAGTAGAGGGAGCTGTGGTGGTGACCGGTGCATCAGACATAGCGTTGATGTGGCTTTTATAGATCATATTTTCGTCCCGGTTGAGAAAAAATCCCGCCAGAAAGCAGACGCATCCGGTAACAGTGAAGCCGAGAGCGAGAATAAGCGATTTTAACCATCTGAATCTTTTTGTTTCTATATACAGATCCAGCCTGCGGGAAAAACTTCTGAACTTTTCTTTCATTTTACATCTTTCCTTTCTATAGTTATAGTAAACATATATTTTTCCGGTGGTTTACTATCATTCGGTGTGCACTTAGCTTCAAAAGTCAGCAGGAGTGCAAAAACTATAAAAAACAAGGCTCTACAAACTGATAATAACACAGCTTCAGAGTCTTGTCAATAAAAATTCAGTTACAGATGAAATAAAAAACGGAAACAGACATCACTGGAACAGCATACGGTATTTGTTAGGTGTATGTGATGTGTTCTGCTGGAAAAGCCTCATAAAATATTTTTCGTCATCATAACCGCACTTTGCGGCTATTGCAGTTATACTCATAGAGGTTGTACACAGAAGGTACTTTGCCAGTGAGATCTTGCTGCGTATGCAGTCCTGATGATAGCTTATGTCAAAATATTTTTTGTAGATGTTCCGGAAATATCCTGTGCTAAGACACAGCTTCTGACATATCTCTTCGGAAAAGTACTGCTGAGATGGATTGAGATAAATCTTGTTTCTCAGAGACTGAAAATCCGAATAGTGAGGGTAGCTTTGCTTTGAGATTTTTTCGGCAGATTCGCTGTTTAAGCGGTCGAGCATATCAGACAGTGCCTTTTCATAATCAAAAGCTTCTATCGGAAATTTTTGAGCGATGCACGCAAAGGAGTTTGTGCCGTATTCGGATATGTAGGTGGGGGCGTGAAGCACCATGCAGCTGAGCTTGTCGTTGAGGATATCGCAGTATTCGTCCTGATAGTTTCCGACACCTGCAAAAACATATGTGTTTTCGGAAAAATGTCCGCACATCTCGTTTTTGTTTACAGTAATGTCCTTTACTATGTCGGTTATTTCCTTTATGATCTTGTACTTTGTTCCCTGATCATCAAAATGTATGTTTTCAGAAAAAAGCTCTGTTTTAAGTACCATAAGATAGATGTCTTTTCCCGGTGCCGATGAAGAAACGGCTCTTTTTATTGCGTCCTCAAAACCGGTCTTGTTATATAGCCCTGTTGTCGAATCATGAAGCTGCGACAATCCGTGACACTGGGTAAGGTAGCTTATATCGTTTTTCATGCGGAGCATTTCGAGGGTGTTGGATACTGTTTTGAGCCAGTTTCTGAACATCGAATCGTAGGTGTCAGGGTTTCTGTACACAGTAACGATATATCCGAAGTAGCGGTCTGCGAAAAACAGCGGATTGAAGTAGTATGCGCAGGGTTCGGTACATTGTGACACTATAGAGGAGATATCGTTTTCCATAACAAAAGAGGTCTTGTACTCTTCTGTAAAATCGTTTTTGATCGTGTAGCAGTTCATGACAGGATTGTTGTGCTCGTTTGTTCCGGAGTTGTGCCAGTCTTCAAACAGACAAAGATACATGGCGTCAAGATTTCTGACCATATAGGTGTAGTTTGAAAGAGCGGAAACATAATCGCTCATGGATCTTGAAGAGGTAAGACGTTCTGCAAAATCACTGAAAAGATTGAAAAAACGGTATTTGTGCTCAGTTTTCTTTTCTGAGAGCTCTTTGTTGTATTCGCTGCTGCACAGTCCGCAGGTGCAGGTGTTTCCGGAAATGAATTTTCCGTTAAGTGTCAGGGAACGCTTGTATTTTCTTTTTGTTGTTGCGGCATGGAGCATTCTTAATGCTTCTGCGCCGAGGTTTATCCTGTTGCGCTGATATGTAGAAAGCGTGGGGTGATGATAGGGTCTCTGCAGAATGTGTTCATATCCGATTATTGAGATGTCACCGGGAACCTCTATGTTGTTTTCTGCAAACTCGTCAAGAAGTCCGTATGCCATATAGTCGTTTGCACATATGAGTGCTTCGGGCATGGGACGGCTCTTGTCTATGTATTCATGTGCAAGCTTTTCTCCTGAGGTCATCCAGAAGTCTCCGGATATGACCTTGCTGCGGTCAAAAGCTATCCCGTGTTTTTCAAGCGAGCGTCTGTAGCCGTTTTCTCTTAGACCGGATACATCTGTATCGGGGTGTCCGCTGAGAAAGTCTATGTCAGTAAAGCCGTGTTCTTCGATAAGATGGTCTGTTATTTCTTCCATATCCCGTTCATCATCGGTGTTTATAAACTCAAAGTGCGGAAGAATATATTCCTTCGGCATACTGCCTATTACGACCACGGGAGTCTGAGGACGTGTTTCAAGAATGTTTCTGATGCGCAGACGCAGCTCGGAACTGGTTATAGCCTCGGCTATCAGAATAATTCCGTCAAGTTCGGGCGAGCCTATGAGTCTGTATATATTGTTTTCTATTTTGCAGTCAAGAGTCCGGGCTGACTGGTCGGGATTGTAGATGTTGGATATCACTACAACGTCTATGTTTAAGAGCTTGGCCTGTTCAATGATCCCCTTCATGATCCGGCGTTGTTCTATATCTGATGCCTGTGCGGCTACTATACCGAAAATAAGACGTTTTCTCTGCACTTCCGATCACCTCTCAAAAAAGTTCGTATGATTCTATGAATACTTTTCAGACTGCATCAGCAGCGTTTTAAGAACGAAAAGTGATGTAAAAAAATATACATACAATTCATAGCTTGCGTCTGAGTACATATTTTTTATCCGGACACCGGAGTTCTTGTAATGATTATACCATTTTATACTTGAAAGGTCAATAGAAAAATGTGTGTTTTGTCTACCTGTATGTGTAGTTTGTGGGTTGTGTAAAAGTTATATCAATGATAAAATTAATAAGTAAGAGGGTCTTGTTATAAATGTTATTGTGCAACAAGACTAAACATGCAGATTGGAACTGAAAACACGTACAGGTTTGGTATTTGGTCTTTACGAAATGAGGTGAGTTTTTTTATCTGTCAGGGATGAAAAAAATTTGTACGGTTATTTTTTATTTTGGAAAGGATTTGTGTGATAACTATGGTTAATTTTAAAAAACTTATGAAGTCCTGCGTGTCTATGATGACAGCAGTGACAATGATTGCCGGAATGGCGGCGATGATGCCGGGTGCTGTTGAGGTACATGCGGCAAGCGTGGTTACAGTAGATCTCTCAAAGAGTCATCAGATGATAAGAGGCTTCGGTGGTATAAACCATCCTGAATGGACAGGTGCGGACCTCTCCTCTTCTCAAAGACAGACTGCATTCGGAAACGGTAAAAACCAGCTCGGTATGACTGTTCTCCGTGTATTCGTAAACCCGGACAAGAACCAGTGGTACAAAGCAGTTGATACTGCAAAGTATGCACAGTCACAGGGTGCTGTTATATTTGCTTCACCTTGGGAACCGCCATCAAATCTCGCTGAAAAAGGCTCAGGCGGTATAAGAGGCGGTAAGCTTCATCTTCCGAAAAGAAACTATGCTGCATACGCACAGCATCTTAACGACTTCTGCAGCTATATGAAGAGCAAGGGTGTTCAGATCTACTCGGTCTCTGTTCAGAACGAGCCTGACTACGCAGGTGAGTGGACAGCCTGGTCATCTGATGAAACAACAGACTTCCTTGCAAACTATGCTGACAAGATCACAAGTGCCCGCGTAATGTCTCCTGAAACCTTCCAGTATACAAACAAGGACTACTATACAAAGATTCTCAACAACAGCAAAGCTATGGCGAACTGTGACCTTTTCGGTACACACTTCTACGGAACACAGAGAAGTCAGATGGATTTTGCCGCACTTGAAAGCTGCGGAAAAGAAATATGGATGACAGAAGTATACGTTCCGAACAGTAACGCAAACTCTGCAGATAACTGGCCTGAGGCTATCTCAGTTGCAGAAAACATACATAACGGTCTTGTAGTCGGAAACATGAGTGCATATGTATGGTGGTATATCCGCCGAAGCTACAGCCCTATGAAGGAAGACGGAAACATCAGTAAGAGAGGTTACTGTATGGCTCATTATTCCAAGTGGGTACGTCCGGGCTACGTAAGAGTAAACGCTACAGAACAGCCTGCAAACAATGTTCTTGTTTCGGCATATAAGGGTGATAAGAACAAGGTAGTTATCGTAGCTGTAAACAAAAGCACAACAGGTTATGCGCAGGAATTCTCAATAAGCGGAAAGACTATTGCCGATGTTGACAGATACAGAACAACACAGGGTGAAAACATTGCAGAGACTCAGAACCTTGAAACAAACGGCGGCAACTTCTTTGCACAGCTTCCTGCACAGAGTGTTTCCACCTTCGTAATAACACTTACAAGCGACCACGGAACAAGCTCAGGAAATACAAATCCTACACCCCCGGCAGTTATAAATCCTGATCAGAACGGATATTATTATCACGATAAGTTTGAAGACAACCTCTGCGACTGGGAAGCAAGAGGCGAAGTAAAGCTTCAGCTCAGCGGAAGAGCTCCTTACAACGGAACAAACGCAGTAGTTGTAACAGATCGTACATCAGCTTGGAACGGTATGCAGAAGAGCCTTCCTGTTTCAACATTCAAGCCTGGTCAGAAGTTCTGCTTCAGCGCATGTGTTAATTTCCTTGACGCAGATGTAAACACAGAAAAGCTTAGTCTGACTCTTCAGTACAAGAACAGCTCAGGCGAAACAAAGTATGCCAACATAGACACCAAGACCTGTACAAAGGAAAATTACGTTCAGCTCTACAATCCTTCATACCAGATACCTTCAGATGCTACAGAGATGCAGCTTGTTATCGAAACAGCAAACGGAACTATGAACTTCTATGCTGACGAAGTTATCGTTGCCAAGGAAGGTGTATCCATAAACGGTCCTGCTGAGGTTACAACAGTTGTAACAACAGTTACTACTCCGGCACCTACTACAACAACCACAAAGCCTGTAACAACAGTAACAACAACTACTTCAGCTACTCCTGCAACTCAGGCACCTGCTGGTCCTGTGAAGGGTGACGCTGATGCAAACGGTTCAGTTACAGCATCTGACCTTGTGCGTGTTATCCAGCATCTTGTCGGAAAGACAACACTTTCAGATACAGGTGTAAAGAATGCAGATATGAACAGTGACGGAAGGGTTTCTATCCTGGATCTTATCATGCTCAAGAACTCACTTGTATAAAATTTGTTCGTATATTTGTACAATACAAGTATCATTTATCCCGGTTTTCATACCAGAAAACCGGGATTTTTTTTATTTGTCCTAAAAATAATGTGTATTTTATCTACCAAATATGTGAATTGTGGGTTGTAAAGCCCTGTTTGTTATGGTATTATAAATACATAAACGGTACGACTGAACAATACGTTGAGCCGCAGTTTATGCAATGCGCTACAAAATGTACTAATACAAAAGCCTATAATTTGTTTGTATGCATTGCTTACAATTATGATTTTTTCTTTAAGCCTCTTAAATTTTTATATAAGAACCGACAAACGACCTCAGAAAAAAGCATATTTCTGGGGTCGTTTGTTTTCTTTTTCAAAATTTGTATGCATGTATTTTGAATACAAATCACCTTCAAAAATGTATTTTATCCACCTAATGTGCAGATTATGGGTTGCTACTTTGTACTGTTCATGGTATTATTATGATATAAGATTGCGTTAAATTTGAAAAGTACTATGCAAACTGCACTAATATAGTTTAAAAGTCAATAGCGTACATATTTGAGAAACAGTATTATCTGTACATAAGAGGGCTTGAAAGACATTTAACTATGACAAGTCAGGCTGCAGTTCTTTTCTGAAAAAACTTTCTGTATATTTAAAAGCTTCATATTCAGATGATGCTTCTTTGCAGAAAAAACAAAAAATAAAAAGAGATTAAAAAAATAAATATTCTGATTTTCATATTACGCAATCAAAAAGAAGAAACATAACCACAAAAAACAGGAGGATGGTAGGAGTATGTGTATTTTCAAGAAAACATGTGCTTTGATTGCGGCGATAGCAATATCAGCAGGAACGCTCACTGCATTTCCGGAATCAACGTTTTCTGAATTATCAGCTGAAGCGGTATACGTTTCAAACGACTTTGATGTAACTTATGAAGGGTGGATAAACTGCGGAGACCAGGTTCTGCTTACTGCAGATGAGCAGAATCCGCATGGAGGAACACGTTCTATGCGTGTAGAAAACCGTCTGAGCACAGATGACGGTGTCAGCTCTGCAAAGGGCTTCTACCTTGAAGGCGGAAAAAAATACGACTACAGCGTTTTTGTAAGTCATAAGGGAGAAGAAAGCGAAAACTTCAGACTTACACTTACATATCTCTGTAAGGACGGAGAGACCTTCGAAACAGTTGAGCTTGCTTCCGAGACAGTAAAGGCAGGCGAGTGGG
>SVNR01000075.1 GCA_015066815.1 Ruminococcus sp. | reverse complement strand
TATCTTGCTGTAATGTCTTATGTCAGCACAGCTAAAAAACATGGTAAAAATGCTTTTCAGGCTATCTTGAATGTTTTTGAAGGTAATACTTTTTATGCTATTGAAGACTGAGGTGCTGAACAGTTACTCTTCTTCTAAAATTTGCAACGACTCTCCTTACCCAGGTGCGTGACGTTAAAGCTCCGCTCAACAAGAACCTGCTTATTTTCAAATTCAACACCCTGCTCAAGTGCAACATACTTGATTTTATCTATGTTGACAACCTGAATTTTGTACTGAGCGTACTGTGTGACAAAGCAGTTTCTATCTCTCAGAGCAGTGAAAGAAAAGAAGAAATATACAGGATCTTCATGGAGTTTTACAAAGAAATAATATCCTTTGAAAACCTGAAAAGCAAAGATTATTCAGGAAACATAAAAGGAAATGTACGCTACGCAAACTCTATTATCGGAAATATGATAGACAGCTTCCAGACCAACAGCAAGACACAGCTCAACATAATGCAGAGCCTCAAGGCAATGAATATACGAAGCAGCTATCTTTATCTCCACGAAAACACAGTCATCTCAAAATCCCGCTATGACTATGTCCAGCCTGCATATGAGATGCTTTCATCCTGCCATATAGGCGACAAGTTCCGTTCCTTCAGCAAGGGTAAAAAAGTAAAGTCACAGTATCTTTTCCGGAACGACTATATGCCGGACAGCAGGTTTACTTTTATCGCCTCACCTGTTTTCTGCAGCGAGGAAAACTACGGGCTCCTGCTTCTTGATATCGATACAGATGACTACAACTTCTATAACTCGATAATAACCTCTCAGCTTTCGTATGCAATAAAGCTCAGAAACATGCTTGAGGAACAGAAGGCAGTACAGACAAACCTCCGTGAGAGTCTGAGCGAAGCAACCTCAAACAACGTCATACTCAACAAGATCTCAAAATCAGACGAGCTTACAGGCGTGTATAACAGACGAGGCTTCATGGAAAACGTAGTTGACTCCATAAAGAAAAACTGCGGAAAGCGTGCAGCTATCATATACGCTGATATGGATAAGCTCAAACAGATAAATGATATCTTCGGTCATGACGAGGGCGACTATGCTATAAAAAAAGCCGCTGAGATATTAGGACTGTGCATGCGCACCAACGACATCATAGCACGCTTCGGCGGTGACGAATTTGCTGCTTTTGCACTGATACACGAAAATGACTTCAGCACTATCCTCTACAATCGTATAGAAGACGCATGTACAGACGTAAACAACTCAAGCGACAAGCCGTACAACATAAACATAAGCGTAGGCGTATGCGAGTTCATCTGCAGCTCCGATGCAGATCTTACAACCATAATGAACGAAGCTGACAAGCATCTGTACGAAAACAAACGATATAAAAACGTGACTGCACTCAAAAACCCCGAAGATATACATAAGATGAAAAAATAATAACAAAGGTACAGAATTTTCTTTACAGTATGTTCTGTACCTTTGTTTTTACGTCACTATAATTTCCTCTTTAATTTTTTCTGCTGTTATAGTATAATATAGTAAACGCAATAAATAAATTGCGTTTACTATTAGCCGATCTGCACGGAGATGACGCAGTCATCGGATGTGCAAGGCAATATAAATAAAATAATTATAGTGAAAGTCAAATTTATTTTGACGTTCACTATAATTATATTACCTTGCACATCCGCTCCCTACGGTCGCTTAGTGCATATCGCTAATATTAATAAAGCCATGAAAGGAATACTGCGATGGATCATTTCAAACTCGTATCTCCCTATTCTCCGTCGGGAGATCAGCCCAAAGCCATAAAAGAGCTTACTGACGGACTGAACAGAGGAGACCGCATACAGACACTTCTCGGCGTTACGGGTTCAGGCAAAACATTTACCATGGCAAATGTCATAGCCAATGTAAACAGACCTACCCTTGTACTTGCTCACAACAAAACCCTTGCAGCACAGCTCTGCTCTGAGTTCAAGGAGTTTTTCCCGGATAATGCCGTCGAATATTTTGTTTCCTACTACGACTACTACCAGCCGGAAGCATATATTCCCGGAACAGATACGTTCATCGAAAAGGATTCGTCCATAAACGAAGAAATAGACAAGCTGCGTCACTCTGCAACAACTGCACTCTCAGAAAGACGTGACGTGATAATAGTTTCAAGCGTATCCTGCATATATACACTTGGCGATCCTACCGAGTACAGAGCACGCACGGTTTCTGTAAGAGAGGGTATGGAAAAATCCAGAGACAAGCTTCTTAGCGAGCTTGTGGATATCCACTACGAAAGAAATGATATAGATTTTCAGCGAAACAGATTCAGAGTCAGAGGAGATGTTGTTGAGGTATTTCCGTCTGACTCAAACGAAAAAGCAGTACGCATTGAATTTTTCGGTGACGAAATAGACCGAATAAGCGAGATCGATCCGCTTACAGGAAAGATAACTGCGTCTTTTTCACACACTGCATTTTTCCCCGCAACTCACCATGTGGTATCTGCCGAAAAGCTTGGCGGCGCTATCAGAACAATAGACGAAGAGCTTGCAGAGCGTATAGAATACTTCACACAAAACCACAAGCTGATAGAGGCTCAGAGAATAGCCGAGCGCACACACTACGACATGGAGATGCTGACGGAGGTAGGCTTCTGCAAGGGCGTTGAAAACTACTCACGCATACTCTCAGGCAGACCGCCGGGAAGCACTCCCTATACCCTGCTTGATTATTTTCCTGATGATTTTCTGCTTATAGTAGACGAAAGTCACGTTACACTTCCGCAGGTGCGAGGAATGCACGCAGGCGACAGAGCGAGAAAGGAAAACCTAATAAACTACGGCTTCAGACTTCCGAGCGCACTTGATAACAGACCTCTCAGCTTCAGTGAGTTTGAAGAGCATATAAACCAGGCGATATACGTAAGCGCTACTCCCGGAGAAATCGAAAAAGAAAATTCAACACAGATAGTCGAACAGGTTATACGTCCGACAGGGCTTGTTGACCCCGAAATAATCATAAAGCCCATATCCGGACAGATCGAGGATCTGATATCGGAGATAAATATCCGTACCGAAAAATCAGAACGTGTGCTTGTAACCACGCTTACAAAAAAGATGGCAGAGGATCTCACCTCTTACCTCGAAAACGCAGACATAAAAGTCCGCTACCTGCATCATGATATAGATACGGTAGAACGAATGGAGATAATCCGTGATCTCCGCAAGGGCGAGTTTGACGTTCTCGTCGGAATAAACCTTCTCAGAGAAGGCCTTGATATCCCTGAGGTTTCCCTTGTCGCAATACTTGACGCAGATAAGGAAGGGTTCCTCAGAAGCGAAACGTCTCTTATCCAGACCATAGGAAGAGCCGCACGTAACGCCGACGGCAAGGTCATCATGTACGCTGACTTTGTAACACGCTCCATGGAAAACGCCATAACCGAAACCGAACGAAGAAGAAAGCTTCAGATGCAGTATAACGAGGAGCATGGCATAATCCCGAAAACTATAATCAAGGATGTACGCGACATCATCGAAATAACCTCAAAAAAGAAGGAGGCGGAAGAAGAAAAATCACCTCTCTCCCCTCTCGAAAAACAAAAACAGATAGAACTGCTTACTATACAGATGAAGGAAGCTGCAAAGCTTCTTGAGTTTGAGCATGCAGCATATCTGCGTGATGAAATCTCAAAACTAAAGGGTGAATAACGTGAAGAACAACAAAATAATAATAAAAGGCGCAAGAGAACACAACCTGAAAAACATCGACATAGAGCTTGAAAGAAACCAGCTCATCGTAATGACAGGGCTTTCAGGTTCGGGAAAATCCTCTCTTGCCTTTGATACAATATACGCTGACGGTCAGAGAAGATACGTTGAGAGCCTGTCATCATATGCACGTATGTTTCTCGGTCACTCCAACAAGCCGGATGTTGACAGTATAGAGGGACTGTCACCTGCCATATCGATAGACCAGAAAACCACTTCCAAAAACCCGCGTTCAACAGTGGGGACCATAACAGAGATACATGACTACTACCGACTTCTCTACGCCCGTATCGGAATCCCGCACTGCCCTGTTTGCCACAGAGAAATAAAACAGCAGACTATCGATCAGATAGTAGACAAGCTTATGAAGCTCGAACCCGGCACAAAAATACAGCTCATGGCTCCTATAATAAGAGGCCGCAAGGGCACTCACGCAAAGGAGCTTGATTCTGCACGACGTTCCGGATATGTACGTGTCCGTATTGACGGTATAATGTACGATCTTTCTGAAGAAATAAATCTTGAAAAAAACAAAAAGCACACCATCGAAGTAATTGTAGACAGGCTTGTGATAAAGGAAGGCATAGAGTCACGAATGGCAGACAGCCTCGAAATAATAAACTCTCTCTCAGGAGGACTTATTCTCGTTGATGTTATAGGCCAGAAGGAAATGACGTTTTCACTTAACTTCTCGTGTCCTGATCATGACATATCCATAGACGAGCTTACTCCGAGAATGTTTTCTTTCAACAATCCCTTCGGAGCATGTGAAAAATGTACCGGCCTTGGTGTTTTTCAGGAAATAGACCCTGAGCTTGTAGTACCCAACAAGGAGCTCAGCATACTTGACGGAGCTATACACGCATCAGGCTGGAACTCGCTTACTCCTACCTCGTTTGCAATGATGTACTATACGGCTATTTCGAAGGAATACGGAATACCACTCGATAAGCCGGTAAAAGAACTTACAAGCGAACAGCTCAACCTCTTCCTCTACGGAACAGGAGATAAAAAGCTTACACTTAACCGCCCTTCTCCATACGGAGGCGGAATACACCACGCCGCTTTTGAGGGAGTAATAAACAACCTCTACAGACGCTATAAGGAGGGCGGCAATTATTCCAAGGACGATATTGAAAACTACATGACAAGCCATCTGTGTCCTGACTGCAAGGGAAAAAGGCTCAAAAACGAAAGTCTCGGAGTAACAGTAGGCGGTCTTAATATAGCAGAGCTTTCTGACCTGTCAGTGCTAAGCTCACTTGAGTTTTTTGACAACCTTGTTCTTTCCGAACGTGACCTGATGATAGGAAAGGCAGTTATAAAAGAAATAAAGGACAGACTCAGGTTCTTGAAGAACGTAGGACTCGGATATCTTACTCTCTCCCGCTCAGCCGGTACGCTATCAGGCGGTGAAAGCCAGCGTATAAGACTTGCAACACAGATAGGTTCTTCTCTCGTCGGAGTGCTGTATATCCTTGACGAGCCGAGCATAGGACTTCATCAGCGTGACAACGACAAGCTCATAAGCACACTCAAAAAGCTCCGCGATCTCGGAAACACGCTCATAGTTGTCGAGCACGATGACGACACGATGCTCGCAGCTGATCATATAGTGGACATCGGACCGGGAGCAGGTGTAAACGGTGGAAATATAGTCTTCAGCGGAAAAATAGACGACCTGATGAACTGTGAGGAATCATTAACAGGTCAGTATCTGAGCGGAAAAAAACAAATTCCCGTTCCATCTGCAAGACGCAAAGGAAACGGAAATTTTCTCTCTATAAAGGGTGCTGCACAGAACAACCTGAAAAAAATAAACGTTGATATTCCGCTCGGTACATTTACCTGCGTAACAGGTGTTTCCGGTTCAGGAAAATCCTCTCTTGTAAACGAAATAATCTACAAGCACCTTGCCGCAAAGCTCAACCGTGCAAAGATCTCACCGGGAAAATTTGATGAGATGACGGGACTCGAAAACCTCGACAAGGTAATAGATATAGACCAGTCCCCTATCGGACGCACTCCACGCTCAAACCCTGCAACATACACAGGGGTATTTACCGATATACGAGAGCTTTTTGCACAGACAAACCAGTCGAAGCTCAAGGGCTACACCGCCGGAAGATTTTCCTTCAACACAAAGGGCGGCCGCTGCGAAGCGTGCGAAGGCGACGGCATCATAAAGATAGAAATGCACTTTCTCCCCGACGTGTATGTCCCCTGCGAGGTCTGCTCGGGTCACAGATATAACCGTGAAACACTTGAAGTAAAGTACAAGGACAAAACAATATATGATGTTCTCGAAATGACAGTTGACGAAGGCGTAAGCTTTTTCGAAAACCATCCGAAGATAGCAAGGAAGCTTCGCACCCTGCAGGAAGTAGGCCTCGGATATATAAAAATAGGTCAGCCTGCAACAACGCTCTCAGGCGGAGAAGCCCAGAGAGTAAAGCTTGCGGCAGAGCTTTCAAAACGTTCGACAGGAAAGACGATATACATTCTTGATGAACCTACCACAGGACTTCACAACGCTGATATACACAAGCTGACTGATGTTCTTCAGAAGCTTACAGACGCAGGAAACACAGTTCTTGTTATAGAGCACAACCTCGGCTTTATAAAGGTCTGCGACTATATCATAGATATCGGTCCGGAGGGCGGCGACAACGGCGGAACAGTCATAGCCACCGGCACTCCGGAGGAGATCACAGAGTGTGAACAGTCATACACAGGAAAATACCTAAAAAAATATCTCGATAACAAATAACACCGCCATGAGCTTTCACTCTGACGACGCACTGTCCTCAGAGTGAAAGCTTTTCTATATCCCCTATCGTATTAATAATATAGTCGTATTTTTTTACCGAACCGAAGCCGTAAGCAGCATACACAAACGGAATTCCGGCAAACTCTGCCGAATCCGCATCGCCCTGCGTATCACCTACATATACGGGAGACTTAAGTCCGTTTCTCTCTATTATGAGCTTATTGTTTTCTCCCTTCGAAAGCCCTGTTCCGCCATGGCATTCGATATCTTCAAAATATTTTCCGGTACCATGCGCCTCAAAAAAGCTCTCTATATACCCGGTCTGACAATTGCTTACGATAAAAAGCCTGTATTTTTCAGAAAGTCTGCTCAGAACTCCTTCAAGGTCAGGATACAGGACACCGCCGTGAACAGCAAGATATCTGTTTTCCATCTCACAGCATTTGTCCATAAGCTCCTTCTGCAGTGCTTCGTCAAGCTCCGGGAAGAGTCTCCGGCCTATCTCATCAAGCGGCAATCCCATGCAGGAGTGAAGCTTCTCAACTGTCACAGTGCTTTTTATCTGCGGATACTCCTGCATTACCTCGCGCCACGTTCCGCATATTCCTGCAGCAGAGTCCCATAGAGTTCCGTCAAGGTCAAAAATTATAGAATCATGATTCATAGAGGGGGTCCTTTCTGTTAGGGGGTTAGGTTTTCTTTACTTTGCAGACTTTTTCAGAGCAGAAGGCTATGCCGTATTTTATTATATTATGATAGCTTTGTTCTATTAATTCTGCCTCGTATTTTTTATCATCGATCTGTTTTAATGCTTCGTCACACTTTTTTTCAAGCTCAGAATATTTTTCTGCTGCTTTTATTTCTATTATTACTGCAACGGTTCTTTTCTGAAATTCACAGATGATTATGTCGCTTCTGCCTTTTCCGTTTTCACGGTTGGACTTTACGGAATATCCTCGTCTGCCTGCGATAAGTCCTGTAAGGAAACCGTGGTAGTAATTTTCATATGAGTCGTGGTAACTTATTGTATCAAGCAACCAATTGTTTACTATATCCTCAAACTTTTCGCAGTCACCCGTTATAAGCGCATCAAAAAGTTCTGTTGTTCCCTCTGTTTTTATTCTTTCGTCAAACCATTGCATTATGGTGTTCTGGTAGATACTTCTTACTTCCCTGTTCGGAATGACCATTTCACAGTATAGGGTGTCTCCGTCAAGGTACATATCTATTTGTTTGAGGTAGCCTGTAAATAAGAGAAAGCTCCAGATGTAGTCACTGTTTATGTCTACGTTCCGATAAGTAATATCTTCGTATATCGGTTTTCTGATTGATTTTCCATTCATAAGTTCCTGAAGAATTGATTTGGTTTCTTCGCCTCCTGTGAATATCAGTTCTCTTATTATATCGTTTGAGCTTGTGTTACTCCAGTAGGGTAAAAGTGTTGCTTTATCTTTTGCCATGACTGCTTTTACATATTTTAAGACGCTCCACGGATTGTAGATGTCTGTTTCTCCGAATTTATAGCCGTTATACCATGCTTTTATTTCTGAAGATTTTTCAGTTATTTTATAATGAGCCATAATTTCATCTACTTCCGGTTCTGTAAATCCGAAGTATGATGAAAAGCTGTTATTGACAACCGAACATATTTCAAGGTTATTGAGTCCGGTAAATATGCTTTCTTTTGATACTCGCAGACAGCCTGTTAGTATTCCGAATTCAAGTGAATTGTTGGTTTTTAGGGCACTTTCGAAAACTGAACGGATAAGATCCACCATTTCATCATAATATCCTCTGAAATATGCGTTTTCTAACGGCACATCGTACTCGTCTATGAGGATTATTACGTTTTTTTCGTATGCTTTGCAAAGGCAGTCGGAGAGAAGTTTTATGCTGTAGAGATAAATATTGTTATCGGCTGTATCATTGCATATAGATTCATACTCTTTTTTTTCAGATAACAATAACTTATCAGTTTTAAGGATTTCGCCGTGTCTTTTAAATTCATCGGAGATTATTTTTTTATATAAGGCAAAGGAGCTTTCATATGTTGCTTGTTTCATGCTTTTGAGAGAAAGGCTTATTACCGGATACTTACCCATGTGGGCTTTGTATTTATCGCCGGCTTGTGATATTTTTAAGTTATTGAAAAGGTATGAGTTGTCCTGATTTGTTTTTTCAAAATAATACCGTATCATGCTCATGTTGAGCGTTTTTCCGAATCTGCGGGGGCGGGTGCAGAGTATTACTTTGGAAGTACTGTCTATGATTTCTTTTAGCATTAGTGTTTTGTCTACGTATAAACAATTGTTTTCTATGATTTCTTTGAAGTTTTCACGTCCTATAGGTATTGGTCTGAAGTTCATATTGCAACTGCTCCTTTTTGTTTTGACTTATTGATATTATACACTATTTTTGGAGAGTTGGCAATGACAAAAATCTTTGTGTGAATGTCAAGAAAAAATGATATAGTGAAATTGTCAATATTACTTGACAACTTTTTCTCCAAAAATTTTAAAAATAAAATTGTAGTGGCATAAATTTGTTCTGTAAATAGCTAACCTTTTGCAGTCAATAAGCTTTTAT